>JAAYPO010000028.1 GCA_012519745.1 Clostridiaceae bacterium
CATGCCTCAACCACGGAGTCCTTCTCCTTGCAGAGGCGTGTCCCCCTTACTTCTGTTTCATGCCTCAACCACGGAGTCCTTCTCCTTGCAGAGGCGTGTCCCCCTTACTTCTGTTTCATGCCTCAACCACGGAGTCCTTCTCCCTGCAGAGGCGTGTCCCCCTTACTTCTGTTTCATGCCTCAACCACGGAGTCCTTCTCCTTGCAGAGGCGTGTCCCCCTTACTTCGCTGCAGCGCACCCTTATTGCTCGTCGTATTTCACGATCTTCTCAAAGTCGTCCAGCTTCAGGCTTGCGCCGCCTACCAGACCGCCGTCGATATCAGACATGTTGAAAAGCTCCGAGGCGTTGGCAGCGGTTACACTTCCGCCGTACTGTATACGGACTTCATCCGCAACATCCTCGCAATACAGGCTCTTAACAGTATCCCTTATTATCATGCAGACTTCGTTAGCCTGCTCCTTGGTGGCTGTCTTTCCTGTGCCAATGGCCCAGATAGGCTCGTATGCGATCACAGTATTCTTGACCTGCTCTGCAGTCAAGCCGAGGATAGCAATCTTCACCTGATAGCTTACAAGCTCGGCAGTAACTCCCTCTTCTCTCTGTGTCAGTGATTCACCTACACATATGATGGGCTTAAGTCCGAACTTGAATGCGGCGTGGGCCTTCTTGTTCACTGTCTCGTCAGTTTCGGCAAAATACTGCCTTCTTTCGGAATGGCCGATGATAACATATTCCACTCCGAGATCCTTTAGCATCGGACCGGAAACCTCACCGGTGAACGCTCCTTTTTCCTCCCAGTGCATATTCTGAGCTGCAACCTTGATATTTGAACCGGCTACGGCCTTTATGACATCAGGCAGACATACAAACGGCACGCCGACAACTACTTCTGCCTCAGCGCCTTCGACTCTGGGCTTGAGCGCTGTTACGAACTCCACCGCCTCTTTGACAGTTTTATTCATCTTCCAATTGCCGGCTGCAATTTTTTTTCTTGGGTTCTTGTCCATCAATACTGCTATTCCGGGAAGAACCTTGCCTTCGAGGAATTCCAGTGATGCGCCGCCGCCTGTAGAAATATGTGTGATCCTGTCAGCATAGCCCAGCTGTTCGACTGCAGCCGCTGAATCGCCGCCGCCTACTATTGAAACTGCGCCGGATTCTGCGACAGCCTTGGCGATCTCTCTGGTGCCGGTGGCAAAGCTTTCGAATTCGAAAACGCCCATTGGGCCATTCCAAACGATGGTCTTTGCTTTCCTGATCTCATGTGAAAAATACTCTATAGTTTGTGAGCCGATGTCCATACCCATCCAGCCATCCGGCATTGCATCGGAGGGGACATATTTGTACTCGGTATCTGCTTTGAATTCCTTACCTACGATACTTCCTATGGGGAGAAGCAGCTTGACGCCCTTGTCCTCGGCCTTCTGAAGCAGGCTCTTTGCCAGATCGATCTTGTCCTCTTCACAGATGGAATCCCCGATCATGTAGCCCTTTGCCTTAAGGAACGTATAAGCCATGCCGCCGCCGATAATAAGCGTATCCACCTTCTCTATCAGGTTTTCGATGACACTTATCTTGTCTGAGACCTTAGCTCCCCCAAGTATGGCAACAAACGGTCTTTCAGGATTTGAAAGCGCCTTGCCCATAATGTCGATCTCTTTCTGGATCAGATATCCGCAGACTGCCGGCAGATGATCAGCCAGGCCTGCAGTAGAGGCATGCGCCCTGTGTGCGGTACCGAATGCATCATTTACATATATCTCTGCAAGTGTGGAAAGTTCCTTTGAAAATGCAGGATCATTCTTTTGCTCTTCCTTGTGGAACCTGACGTTTTCGAGCATCAGGATCTCGCCGTCCTTGAGAGCTGCTGCCTTTGCCTTGGCATCTGGTCCAATGACATCCTCAGCCATGATAACAGGCTTGCCCAGAAGCTCACTGAGCCTTTCAGCCGTGGGTTTCATGCTGAACTTGGCCTCAGGCCCGTTCTTCGGCCTGCCAAGGTGGGAAACCAATATTGTTTTTGCACCATTGTTAACAAGATATTTTATAGTAGGCAATGCTCCTACTATCCTTTTGTCATCAGTGATCCTGCCATCCTCCAGCGGGACATTGAAATCGACTCTGACAATGACCTTCTTACCCTTGACGTCAATGTCCTCGATTGACTTTTTATTATACAATGCCATGATTTTCACCCTTTCAAGATTATGTGCGCTGCGCTTTCAGCACCGCTGCGTTATTGCCGTGTTTCAACGAGGCGTCGGAACATCTGCTGCCTCGCTATAAAAAAGGTCCACCCTTTGACCACTCACATAAGGTAAGGGCAAGAGTGGACCTTGATCAGTCCCTATCAATCACCGATTATTCAGCGTCGACCTTTGCCATGTGCTCGATAAGGTCAACTACCTTGTTTGAATAACCCCATTCGTTGTCATACCAGGATACCAGCTTAACGAAGTTGTCGTTGAGGGATATGCCTGCTTTGGCATCGAATATGGAAGTGCGGGGATCGTGGATGAAATCAGATGAAACAACGTCATCTTCAGTATATCCGAGGATACCCTTGAGTTCGTTCTCAGAAGCTTTCTTAACAGCAGCCTTGATCTCTTCATAGGTCGCCGGCTTCTCAAGACGGCAGGTAAGGTCTACTACTGATACGTCAAGAGTAGGTACCCTGAAGGACATGCCTGTCAGCTTGCCGTTGAGCTCGGGGATGACCTTTCCAACAGCCTTTGCAGCGCCGGTGGAGGAAGGGATGATATTGTGTGCAGCTGCACGTCCGCCTCTCCAGTCTTTCTTGGAGGGTCCGTCAACTGTTTTCTGAGTTGCAGTGATGGAATGAACAGTGGTCATGAGTCCTTCAACAATACCGAAATTGTCATTGATGACCTTTGCAAGAGGTGCCAGACAGTTGGTAGTGCAGGATGCGTTGGAAACAACGTTCATGTCCTTTGTGTACTTGTCATCATTGACGCCCATAACGAACATCGGTGAGCTGTCCTTTGCAGGTGCGCTGATAACGACCTTCTTTGCGCCGCCCTTGAAATGTGCTGATGCTTTTTCGGTAGTCAGGAATACACCTGTGGATTCAACTATGTATTCTGCACCGCATTCGCTCCACGGGATCTCTTCCGGATTCATAGAAGCGTATATGGCTACCTTCTTGCCATTGACCACCAGCTTGCCGTCCTCTATGGAGATGTCACCCTTGAACTGGCCATGGACCGTATCATACCTGAGCATATATTTCATGTACTCAAGATCAATAAACGGATCGTTTATGCCCTTTACTTCGACATTAGGATTGTCGATCGCAGCCCTGAAAACAAGGCGTCCTATTCTGCCAAAACCGTTAATACCAATTTTTACTGCCATTTTTCATTTACCTCCTATATAAATTATGGTTATTACATTCCAAAATCACAACTATTTTATATTATTTAGATTATATTTTCAATACTTATGCAAAAAATAAATAAATTTTTAACAAAGTCTGAACAACATTCTGCTGCCGCCGTCAGCGGTACATACTTCTGCATTTGATAATTCCACGCACGACACCTGAAAGCAGGGATGCATTACTCTCCAAACATGTCAACCATATAATTTCCTGTTGCGGACAAAAGTATACCGTTGCCCGATCCTGACAAACTGTCATCCCATGCATCGGTCCATGCGGCAGACAGCCATCACATATCCGGGTACACTGTGAATTTTTCAACTAATCTGACCGGGTGATATGACAGCTTCGCCTTCCTCATACCCTCAAGCCCAAGATCCTGCTCCCTGTTGATATAAGTTGTGCTGCTCCATTCATGCTGCACGAACTGCTGGTTTATCAAGGTAAAGAGCCCGTCTATCGTACTGTTTGCCTTTTCTATATGTATCACGGCCGTATCGTCGTTGAGCAATTCCCCGACAGTAAATGCCTGGTAGGTGCCGTCCACCTTGATCAGTGCACCCTTGCAGCCAAGAGTCCTGAAATTCCTAAGCAGCTCAAGATTTGCATTACGCTCACAGTAATCCCCCTCCTGGCAGTTACAGTCCTTCTCCCTGCACCACTCTTCCATTATCCTGCTGCATTCGTCAAGAAGGCTGCATTCCAAAGGGACATATTCGAATTGGTATTGCCTCTTGAACCTGTTTATATGGTTGCGTTTGCCGTCATATCTTTTGCCCCGCAGATTTATGAGATCCTCCGTATTGTACAGATAATCACTGTTGTCCCTGTCATATACTATCCTTTCTTCAGAGGATACATATCTGCCCAGGTACTTCAGATCATCACGGGTAAGCTTCCTGAAGCAAAATCTCCAGCCTTTCTCTGTGAAATAGCTCTTCAGTTCTCTATAGGCCTCGGCAAAATTGTCATCATTGATATCACCTACAGGCATCATAGC
Organism: Clostridiaceae bacterium; assembly: GCA_012519745.1. Lineage (GTDB taxonomy): Bacteria > Bacillota > Clostridia > Acetivibrionales > DTU013 > DTU013. Next base: position 4,403 of record JAAYPO010000028.1, read on the forward strand.
AAACGGTTCGATCTTGGCCGGTGCAGCGATTATGCACAATAGACCTGCTATGACTTTATACCTGAATTTATAGTAATATCTCCATGCGAAGAAATTTGTGAAGGTCATTTCTGATACTTGAGGATCCTGCTGTTTGATATATCTGTCAAATAATTCTTTGCTGTTAAGCGTGATGTCACTAAAATCCATAATATTCTCCCGTCCAATCCAACAATACGCCTTGCACATCCATTGAAAATGCAAGGCTTATTACTATATACCACACATCTGCGCATCAAAACACCGGGCCGGTATTCCCATCCGCCTGAGCTGACGTCATCACCCCATGCCATCCTGGCATCATAATACGCATAAATACAATAAATGTCAGTATTTTATGCTATGTTTCTAATGATAGCAATCACAAACTCAGCAGCCTTTACCATGTTGTCGATGGAAATACACTCCTTAGTGCTGTGGACATTTTCCATCCCGGTGCTGATATCTACAGCCTGTATGCCCTTTCCATTGAATATATTGGTATCACTGCCTCCTCCGGTCTCCTCCGGGATAAGCTCTATACCAATGTCTCCGGCCGCCTTCTCAAGTATGCTCATGATGGGTGCAGTGCGGGCAATGTTAAAGGACGGATAAAGCCTGTCGGCCTTGAAATCGACTGTTGCGCCATATTCAGCCGCTGCCTGTTCAAAGCACTCCCTCATGTGGGCTGTCTGCGCTTCCAGCTTGCCTAATTCCCGGCTCCGTGCCTCTGCCTTCATCTCCACCCTGTCGCACACGATGTTGGTTTCACGTCCACCGCTTATACTTCCGATATTTGCCGTAGTCTCGAAATCTATCCTGCCCAATTTCATGCGGGCTATTGCCGAGGCAGCCGCCTGGATGGCACTGATCCCCTTTTCAGGACTCACTCCGGCATGGGAAGCCTTTCCCTCCACGCTCACACATATCTTGTCCTGGGCCGGAGCTTTCACTGCCACAGTTCCTATGGGACCGTTGCTGTCCATTATGAACCCGTACTTTGCATGGATCCTGCTGTAATCGAGGTTCTTTGAACCGTAAAGCCCGCCCTCTTCAGCGATGGTAAACACTATCTGGATATCTCCGTGGTCAAGTCCGTTCTCCTTCAATGCCCTGACAGCCTCAAGGATACAGACGATCCCTGAAACATCGTCTCCTCCGAGGACCGTAGTGCCGTCCGATCTAATGATATCACCGTCGATAACGGGCTTTTTGCCGACACCCGGCTCCACCGTATCCATATGCGCTGAAAACAGCACAGCCGGAACATCTCTTGTCCCTTTTATGGTACAGATCAGATTGCCTGCATCCCCGCCTATGGCATCTGCGGCATTGTCCTCATAAACCTCATGCCCCATTGCCGTGAGCTTTTGTGTCAGTCTGTCCGCCATGAGGCGCTCCTTGCCTGAGATACTGTCAATGCTTACAAGCTCAATAAATTCCTTCACCAATCTATCTCTGTCGACCAATAAGATCACACCCTTCCCATCCTGCCCTTCAGTTCCATATGCTCAAAGCCACGCTGCCGCAGGACCTCATATAATATGACTGCCGCAGAATTAGAGAGATTGAGGGATCGGATGCCCGGCCTCATAGGTATCCTGATACAGTACTCCCTGTTTGCCTCCAGCAGGTCTTCCGGCAGGCCGGCAGTCTCCTTGCCGAATACCAGAAAGCATTCGCCGGGATATTCCACTTCGGTATATATCCTCCCTGCCTTTGTAGAAGCATAATAGAATGCTGCTCCGGCATATTTCTCCCTCAGCTCTGCAAAGCTGTCGCTTACACTTACCAGCACCTTGTCCCAGTAATCCAGACCGGCTCTTTTCAGATAACGGTCATCGATGGAAAATCCCAGCGGCTTCACCAGATGCAGTCCTGTGCCTGTTGCAGCGCAGGTCCTTGCTATGTTTCCGGTATTCTGGGGTATTTCAGGCTCAATCAATGCAATATGGACAGGCAATTTTTTATCTCCATTAATAATGATAGTATTTAGTATTGTTTTTATATTATCATAAATATATGAGATTTGAAAAATATTTTGCAGACAAAACCCTCCTGATCCACCTATGTTACCCTATACCATTCTTGACAGCATTTTTCTGTATTGATATAATTCAACCAGCTTTTGTATAAAATCTATCCTGAAGTTTTAGTCGACAATGTATTGGAGGAAAATTTATGAGCAACACATCTTACAACCCCTATGAAACAGCACAAGCCCAATTTGACAAGGTAGCTGCACAGCTTGACCTGGATGAGGCTACAAGAGAATTGCTGCGCCAGCCTATGCGCGAGTATCATTTTTCGATCCCCGTACGCATGGATGACGGCAGTGTCAAGGTCTTCAAAGGCTACCGCATACAGCACAATGACGCCAGAGGGCCTGCAAAGGGCGGCATCAGATTCCATCCCCAGGAAACTGTTGATACCATACGCGCACTTTCATTGTGGATGACCTGGAAATGCTCCGTGGTGGATATTCCCCTCGGCGGCGGCAAGGGCGGCGTCATATGCGACCCCCGCAGCCTGTCGGAGCGCGAGCAGGAGCGTCTGTGCCGCGGCTATGTACGCCAGCTCGTCAAGAACATCGGTCCCAATGCAGATGTTCCCGCCCCTGATGTGATGACCAGCGGCAAGCATATGCTCTGGATGCTGGATGAATATGAAGCCATCACAGGAGGAAGATACCCGGGAGTCATTACCGGAAAGCCTGTAGGGATGGGCGGATCTCTCGGAAGAACTGAAGCCACCGGCTTCGGTGTCATATATGTGCTTCGCGAAGCGCTTAAAAAGCTGGGCATCGATATCAAGGGCACAACGGCCAGCTTCCAGGGCTACGGCAATGTTTCCCAGTATGCCGTCCAACTGTACTGCAGACTTGGGGGCATTGTAAGAGCTATTTCATGCTGGGACAACATAGACGAAAAAGCATACACTTTCCGTAAAACAGACGGTATAGACTGCGGTCAGCTGTCGTCGATAACCGATGCCTACGGTACGATAGACAAGGCAAAGGCAAAGGATCTCGGCTATGAAATACTTCCCGGCGACGCATGGATAGAGCAGGATGTGGACATCCTTATCCCGGCGGCTATGGAGAACCAGATCACTTCAGATAATGTAAATAAGATCAGCAAGCAGGTAAAAATAATCGTTGAGGCTGCCAACGGCCCTACGACAACAGAAGCCGACAAAGTGATAAACCAGCGCGGGATATTCCTCGTGCCGGACTTCCTGGCAAATGCCGGCGGTGTTACCTGCAGCTATTTTGAACAGGTACAGTGCAACATGAATTATTACTGGGAAAAGGATGAGGTCCTCTCAAAGCTTGACATAAAGATGACCTCCGCCTTCAATTCAGTATATGAGCTGTCTGTCAGCAAGAAGCTGAACATGCGCGACGCTGCATATGTCATAGCTATCAACCGTGTGGCACAGGCAGTCAAGAGCCGCGGCTGGGTATAACCTGCCGCCTCACCGATACAACAGCAAAGCAGCGGGGCGGCAGTTTTGTCCGCCGTCCCGCTGATATGCACATAGGCCGGGGATTATCTGCAAACAAAAATCCTTTTTTGAAGCGATACGCAACAAGCCGATATGCGGGGGGCTTAACACATGGATGACAGGAACAATACAGCCGACAGCTTGCTCGATGTCTTAAGAGAACGGGAAAAGGAACTCAATTGCCTGTACAAGGTGGACAGTATCCTGGGCAACTATCATCTGACCCTTCCTGAAATGCTTGAAGGCATCATACAGGTGCTGCCGTCAGGATGGAGGTTCCCCCATATATGCCATTCAAAGATCGTCTATAAAGGCACCAGCTATCAGACCGATGGCTTCGTTGCCTCTCCCATATCCGAAACATGTCCGATAAAGGTGGACGGTAATGTCGTCGGAAGCATTGAGATAGTATACACTCAAAATGTCCCTAAAACTGAAGACGGCTATTTTCTTGAGAGAGAGAGCATGCTTATCAGGGCCGTTGCCGACCGCATCGGCCAAATGCTCATATACCGCCGAATGAAGTCGGTAATGGACGATTGGGAAACTGCAAGGGAAAAACAGTCCTCCGACGAAATCAGGCTCAATGAATGGGAGATCATCGTAGACTTCCTGCGTCAGAACGATCATGCGCTGCTGAGGCACATATGCAGGAAGCTCACGAACCATCTGCTTATAAGCGGTGTGATCGAGGCATCCGGGATATTTACGTCAGACAGCTCCGGAAGACAGGATGACAGCGGCTATGTCAATTTTCCCTCCGCAGTGGGACCAATAGATAATATCATCAACATAAGCCATAAAGTATTCGAACTGGCCTCAAGAAATATGGCCGGCACAGAGATCACCTCCCGTGTAAAGAGGTGGATACAGGATGAAAAAGCATACTCCCTCGTAAAGGCTATCGGAAGCATTGCTCCCACCTTGAGGAACATCATAGAGGAAATCAGGAAGCTGCAGAATCTGTCGGATATGAACGAACTGCAGTACTCCCCGAAGGAGCGCTGGATAAATGTAGGTCTCATCCGACGCTTTCTGTCCGACAGAGCAGATTTTATCAATACTGCCAAGCAATATCTGAATACCAGGGACTTCTTTGATATAATAAACAGGATAATATATCCCATCGGGAGTCAGGGAAGGCTTGGCGGCAAGGGCTCCGGCCTGTTCCTTGCCCAGAAGATACTGGAAAATGAAGCCGGGAACCTCCCCAGATATTTTTCGGTAAAATACCCTAAGACATGGTACATAACCACCGATACAATAACAGAGTTTCTACAGTACAACAATCTGGAAGAATTAAATGAGCAAAAATATGGCGACCTTCAGGAAATCCGCATTGAATATCCCAATATCATCCACCTGCTAAAAAGCGCCAAAATGCCTCCCGAGATTGTAAGGAGCCTGTCTGCGGCCCTTGACGATCTCAGCGAAAATCCTTTGATAGTGCGCAGCTCCAGTACACTTGAGGATCAATCCGGAGCAGCCTTCTCGGGAAAATATAAAAGTCTCTTCCTGGCAAATCAGGGGACTAAAAAGGAAAGACTTGATGCACTGATAAATGCCATCCTTGAAATATATGCTTCGGTATTCAGTCCCGATCCTATCCAATACCGGGCAGAAAGAGGGCTTTTAGATATCCATGAGGAAATGGGCATACTTATACAGGAGGTTGTAGGCAAAAGAGCAGGAAAATACTTTTTCCCGCTGTTTTCGGGTGTTGCCTTCAGCAATAATGAATACAGATGGTCCCCAAGGCTCGAACGCGAGGACGGCCTGATCAGGCTCGTTCCAGGGCTCGGCACAAGAGCCGTCGACCGAGTGGGCGATGATTTTCCCGTCATGATCTCACCGGGCAAGCCGGGAATAAGAGTCAACATAGTACCGGAGGAAATAAAGCGTTACTCGCCAAAGATGATGGATGTGATAGATCTTCAGAGCAATTCCTTCAAGACGGTGGAGGTGGCGGACCTTCTGCGGGAATGCGGAGATGAGATCGAAAACGCCCACCGTATCGTATCCATAATGGAATATGATCATATCAAAAAGCCCAACAGGCTGGAGATCAATTACGACAAGGACGAGCTTGCCGTTACCTTTGACGGTGTCATTTCCGATACCTCTTTTACAAAGCAGATCAGCACCATACTAAAAACCCTTCAGGAGAAAATGGGGACTCCTGTGGATATAGAGTTCGCCTCCGACGGAGAGGATATCTACCTGCTGCAGTGCAGGCCTCAAAGCTTCAGCCGGGAAAGCGTACCTCCATCCATTCCAAAGGATATATCCGACAGGGACAAGATTTTTTCGGCAAATAGGTTTATTTCCAACGGACTTATCCGGAACATATCCCATATCGTTTATGTCGATCCGGAGGGCTATGACAGTCTGGCTGAGCTGGATGACCTCAGGACCACAGGAAAAATAGTCGGTATGCTCAACTCGATCCTGCCAAAACGTCAATTCATACTTATAGGCCCCGGACGCTGGGGAAGCCGCGGGGATATAAAGCTGGGCGTGCCGGTGAGCTATTCGGAGATATGCAATACCGCAGCGCTTATAGAGGTAGCAGTCAGAAAGAAGGGCTACCTTCCGGAGCTGTCCTTCGGGACTCATTTCTTCCAGGATCTTGTGGAGGCCGATATAAGATTTCTTCCTTTGTATCCCGATGAAGACGGCACGATTTTCAACAGGAGATTCTTTACGAGATCTCCCAATAAACTCAGGGAAATACTGCCGGAATATAGCAAATTCGAGGATACCGTCAGGGTGATCGATGTACCCGAGACATCTGACGGCCGAATGCTCAGCATTGCCATGAACGCAGATCTGGGCGAGGCCATCGGCTACCTCGCCGCTCATACTGTCGAGTTGCCAAAACCCATGCATCCGGTTGAATTCGATGACCATCACGGAGATGAACACTCCTGGAGGTGGCGCAGCTATATGGCCGAACAGCTGGCGGCAAGCCTTGACCCCTTATTGTTCGGAGTGAAGGCTGTGTACCTGTTTGGAAGCGTGAATAACGGGACTGCCGGACCAAACAGCGATATAGACCTTATCATCCATTTCTGTGGTACTCCCCAACAGCAGGCGGACTTGGAAACATGGCTCAACGGCTGGAGTCTGTCCCTGTCTGAAATCAATTATCTGAAGACAGGCTACAAGATGAGCGGGATGCTGGACATACATATGATCACCGATGAAGATATCAAAATGAAAACCTCCTTTGCCGTAAAAATCGGCAGTATGACAGAGCCGGCACGGAAGCTTGAGCTGAAGAGCGTCATCTCCAAATAGTCTGCCAAAGCATCAATTACAGTAATTGCATATTGTCTTTTGAACGTTATGTTATAAATGCCGGCCTCAATGCGGAAAATAATCTTCGAAGAAGTTCATTTTCCAATGAGGAGTGATGTATCATGTTCTACAAAAAAGTGATAGCAGGTGTTTTATTAGTCGGCACCCTGGTCCTGTCATCGTCATTCTCTTATGCAGTCCCAGACAGCGGAGCCGGCTGTCCGGGGAATGGGCCGTGTCCGGCTGCAGACTCGCCGGCCGATCCGGCGCAGGTCCATGCCAGGATAAAAAACGCCCTTGACGGCCTGGTCAGGGACGGCACTATATCCCAGGAGCAGGAAAATGCAGTCATAAAGGCTTTTGAGGCCAAAAGAGCACAATTTGAAAAGGCGCGGGAAGAGCTGAAAAAGGAAGGCAAGCTCAGGGACGGCACCGGCAAGCGCCGCAAAAGGCCCTTCGTGAGAAGGCATGGAGTTTTGAAGGACCTGGTGGATGACGCAGTGATCACAAGGGAGCAGGCTGACGCAATAAGAAAGGCGATCAGGAAAAATGCAGAGTGACACTCCTATGCAATAAGTAACTAATGTCCGACAATCAATGCTAATTGTCAGCCGGCGGAGGAATGCCTCACTGCGCGGCAAGGTTCCCGGCTGCTGAACACCGGTAACCCCATGCTCGCATATGCCGGATCACGGTGTGCAGAATTTCAAGTTTTGGGCACATAATACTGTTTGAGAGTTTCCATAACTCTGCAATATACGTATTATGTGCCCAAAATCATATAATTCTATATTAAATTCAACGAAATCACGCCCAGAACCTGAAAATTTGCACACCTACCTGTTTTCATCGGAGTACATTGACGGTCCCGAAGGCACCCTACTGTTATTTCCATATCCTGTAATTGCCGCTCAATGCCAGCATAGCAAAAAGATACAGACAATTGTCATAATAACGCCTGACACCGGTACGAACGGGTGTATTCCAGAACAGCTCAACGCATGTCCTGGAGTTTTCATTGTCGGTGGCAGCCAGTGACGCCATGGCATTGGTCGCAATAAGCCCTACGGGATGGAGTGCCTTTTCCTCCAGCGGTGTTCCGTCTATAGCGTATATACGATAATCAGCGTTGCTGCCCATCGGCGCAAAAAATGCCTGTATCCTGTCGGCTGCAGTCCTCTGCCACTCATCCTTTCCAAACCATTCATAATCCAGCCCTATATTTGCGGCTACCCTGTAGGAGTCACTGTAGAAATGATGATGCCCATAGTCCCATTCCGCCTTGTGAGGTCTGCCGTCAAATTCTGCATATTCCGGCGCAAGTCCCGTCACGGGATGGCAGGCCTTTCTCAGATACTCCCTGCTGGCATCCGCCGCTTCACACCAGAAGGCGCTGTCCCCGGGATCGCCCAATATTGAAAACAGCTCATAAAAGTGTGGCAAATGATAAGAGGGATCTGTCCAGGGAGTTTCAGGGACAAACTTGATCAGCTTGTTTGCGGGATCCCACATTGGATGTCCGACTCCGTCCTCCCCCTTGTGTACGCATTCCCTTAATATGTATTTTGCCTGTCTGCTGTAGTCAAAGGGCTCGGGTCCGTCTCCCCATCGCTTTGAGGCGAAAAGCAGCGCCATAGCGAAGAACTCCTCCCCATCCGGGGCAGGGCCATCAGCCCTCCTGGTTCCATCGGTATTCAGAGACCAGGCAAAATAGCCTCTATACCGACCCTTCTTATGCTGCATATATTTCCAGGACCATTTCCAGATACGGTCAAACTCTTCCTTTTTATCCATCTGCACGCACATCATCATGCCGTAGGACATACCCTCCGTGCGGACATCATTGTTGCCGGTATCCAGCAGATAACCCATATCGTCGCCCACCGGGTAATATATCCTTGTATCCTCATCTCCGTAAAACAGCTGCTGCCATGTATCTTCGACCCTTTTGGCTATCTGGTCCTCATCGTAGCCGAATTCACCGAACAGGTTCCTGTATTTTCCCGTATAAAAAGCACCTTTCATTTGACTGCCCCCTTAAAATATTATCATTACCTTTTCCTAACTGAAAAAAAGCCGGAGTTATTCTCACAGCTTTTAATACCTGAAGTTTTCAGCTCTCTGACGATATATCCAGTACGATGGTGTCTTCGTTCACATGCAGAGGGATGCATATCGTCTTCATTTTATTCGGCATTACCTGCATATTTTCACCCATCAGTAAAGAAGGCGGTGTTATATCTATGTTGATTCCTCTGTTGTAAAGAATAGTGGCTGCATTTCCCATTATCATATTTGCCAGCTCTGAAATTGCACTTTTCGACAAATCATCCAATTCTGTCACAGGCATGCCCATCATCATACAGGAGGCGATCTTCATGGCAAATCTCTTGTTCATGGAAAAATTTGCCTGTCCTCGTATTTTGCCGGTGAGACCAACCATTATAATGACATCTTCACTTTTATATGGTGCTGTCTTTAGAAAGACCTTTCCCAGCGTGGCGTCGAGGGATGCTATCTGCTTGAGTACTGTTTGACTTGCTTCGATGAACGGATTGATGTATTCTATATTCATTTACTGTATCCTCACCCTTAAAAGAAAATTATTAAGCTTTTAATACGTATTCTATATCGGCAAGATAAATCCTTCTTTTCATCTTTATTTTTCGTTTTCTGACAAAAATCTTCTTTTCTCATCTATATACCGTTGTGCTCCAGAATGATTCTCATTGCCTGGGTCGTCACAGGAGAACCCTTCATTACATCATCGCTGAAATACATCTTTCCCGGATCACCGATCCCTACTGTGAAAATATCATCCCTTGATCTCAAAATGCTTAGAGTATCCCCGCACAATTTGTCTGTGCGCCGGTCCATGCCATGCTTGTCCACTGCCGTGCGGACCACCCTGCCATCTCTTGTAACAGAGCAATCCACCTTCAGGCCGAAGCAATCCTTGCCGTTGGATGAGACCGCAATGACGCCAAGTACCTCCAAATCGCTGCATTGCAGTATCTTCTCCATTGCAGCCTCCCCCGGGCCTCTTCCGATAGCGCCCTTGTCATCCACCATCACCACCACAGGGTCATGAGGAGCTTTTTTGATTCTCGCTATTATCTCCTCCCCTGAAAGTACCGTCGGATTTCCCGCCGATGATGAAATGCATCGGGCACCGATATTGGAGGCAGCTTTTTCCACGGCTTCCTTTGCTGCCATGTCTCCATCCGTAACAATAATGACCTTTCGTTTATCCATATATTTGCAGCATCAGCTTTTAGCCTTGGGCTTGAACGCCACAGCAGCCAGGTAAGAGAAAAAAACAGCGGCGGCAACACCGGCTGCGGTTGCTCTGATACCTCCGGTCAGTGCACCAAGCAGGCCGTATTTGTCAACATCGTTGAACGCGCCCTTAGCCAGGCTGTATCCAAAGCCCGTGAGCGGTATAGTCGCACCGGCTCCTCCCACATCCACGATGCCTTGGTACAGACCAAGAGCTGTCAGTATAACGCCCAGTGATACAAAAAGAACCAGTATCCTTGCTGCTGTCAGTTTTGTCTTATCTATCAGTATCTGACCGATGGCGCATATCAAGCCTCCCACAAGAAATGCATTGACATAGGATATGACCGTATGACTCATTGCTGATTACCTCCTATCATATTCTCTATCGCAACAGCATGGGCAATACACGGGATCGTTTCACCCTGTTGTACGCTGGTTGGACTCAGCAGTGCTCCGGTGGGCACAAAGAGTATCCTCTGAAGCTTTCCTTTTTTAAGACAGTCAAACAGGTAGCCGGCAAATACAGTGGCAGAACAGCCGCACCCGCTGGCGCCGGCATGAACGTCCTGTTTTTTATCGAAGATCATCATCCCGCAATCCTTCAGGATGCTTCCGATGCGGATGCCGTTGGTTGAAAGCATGTCATCGAGTATCTCATGTCCGATCTCACCGAGATCCCCCGTCACCACCATGTCGTAATAATCATGGGGCAGGCCCGTATCCTCGAAATGTGCATATATGGTATCCGCTGCTGCCGGTGCCATTGCGGCTCCCATGTTGTTCTGGTCCTTTATCCCCAAATCGACTATTTTCCCGGTAGTTATTCCGGTGATACAAGGACCGCTGCCTTCGGCGGACAAAACCACACATCCCGCTCCTGTGACCGTCCATTGAGATGTGGGCGGCCGTTGTGAACCAAGCTCAAGAGGGAACCTGAACTGCTTTTCGGCAGAGCAGAAGTGGCTCGAGGTCAGACATGCAACATTTGCCGCAAATCCGCCGTCTATCAGTATGGAGCCCAAACTCATCGCCTCCCCCATAGTAGAACAGGCTCCAAATACACAAAAGAAGGGTATATTTGACTCGCGCAGTCCGAAGCTGGCTGCAATACACTGGTTCATCAGATCACCGGCTATTGCATAATCAACAGCCCCCATAGCAAGGGAAGCTTTGGATACTGCCTTTGCCAGTACCTCTCTCATGAATTTGGCCTCTGCCTTTTCCCAGCTTTTTTCACCCCAGAGATCATCATCCACCGCCTGGTCAAAATAGCCGGCAAGAGGTCCCTTTCCCTCCTTTGGACCGACAATAGAAGCTGCAGAAGCTATTACAGGAGGCTTTTGCATTCGTGAGGTCAGCTTTCCCACTTTTTTCTCAAGCATTTTGATTACTCCTTATACTTTCCCTCAATTTCCCTTCGAACAAAGAGATCCCTCCGTTAAGACACCCTTAAGACCTCAAAAGATAATGGATGATGCCCATTATTATGGATATCGATATACCATACACTAAAACAGGCCCTGCTATTATAAACATCCTGGCACCGATCCCAAGTACATATCCCTCACTTTTATATTCGATGGCAGGAGAAGCTATGGAATTTGCGAAGCCTGTTATTGGTACTATCGACCCGGCTCCCGCGAACTTGCCCAATCCATCATACAGATCCAGCGCAGTAAAGGTCACCCCCAGAAAAACCATGACCACAGATGTGAGGGAAGCCGATATATCCTGATCCAGACCCATCTGTCTGAAGGAATTGAGGAAAAACTGTCCGATCACGCAGATCAGCCCGCCCACCACATATGCCCTCGACGCATTTCTTGCGGTTTTTGAGTTTGGAGATATTTTATCAACATATTTCCTGTATTCATCCTTTGTAAATACCTGCTGCAACTATGCTGTGCCTCCTTCCTGACATTTGATCTCCTGCTGACATCTCAGGACAAACACACCCTTTGACGGAATCTTGCTGCTGCCCCGGGTCGATAATAGAAGCCAGGACAATACAGCCAGAACAATGAGTGCAATAATGATAAAAAACACCTTATACCTGTTGATAACGGCAAGCATGTATAACACCCCCGACTCTATACTGTTTTTCATTTTTTATTATTGGAACAACAAAAAGGAAGTATACAGAGAAATAATGTTATCGGAAAATATCCAGAGGGTCCAACGATCCGAAAATCAATTGATATTGATCCGGTTTCGTATATCCTCCAGTATCTTTTTTTCGATCCTGGAAACCTGGACTTGTGATATTCCCAGCATCCTGGCTATCTGGACCTGTGTCTTTTCTTTGAAATACCGTAGTATGATTATCTGTTTTTCTCTTGGCTTGAGGGTATCCATAACTTCTCTCAGCGCGATTTTGTCTATTATATCGGATTCATCGTCATTACATCTGTCATTCAGTTTGTCGATCAGCAGCAGTGAAGAGCTCTCCCCCTCACTTATGGGGCTGAAGAGCGACTCGGGGGAATGAGCTGCCTCAACTGCCATGACAAGCTCTTCTGCACAAATGTTCAGCCGCTGCGCCATCTCACTGAATGTCGGCTCCCTTCCCAGCTCCTTGCTGAGCACTTCCTTGACGATGCGCACTTTGTTGGACACTTCCTTCAGCGATCTGCTTACCTTAATGATCCCATCGTCCCTCAAAAACCGCTTTATCTCGCCTATTATCATTGGTACGGCATATGTGGAGAACCTTACGTCATAGGACGTGTCAAACTTGTTGATAGCCTTGATGAGTCCGATGCAGCCGATCTGGAACAGATCCTCCGTCTCATGTCCTCTGTTCTGAAACCTGCGCACGATACTCCAGACCAGACCAATATTGTTTTCCACCAGCAGGGCCTGTGCCTGCCTGTCTCCGTCTCTGGCCATCAGGATAAGCTCTGTTGTATCCTTACCCTCATATGGATCTCCGCTCATAAATCCAAATCCTTCCCCCACCAATGAAGGCAGCATTTGTAGAATCGATAATATATATTATTTTCTAGTATTGACATATTTTTACTTTGACATGCAAAAAAAATATTTCCCGTAAAGACCTGTGATCATTCCCCTTCGGTGGTTCCAAAGGACTTGTACATTATGACTGTAGTTCCCTCTCCGGGCTTTGACCTCACCTTTACCATATCCATAAAGCTTTCCATGACGGTAAAGCCCATACCCGACCGCTCCATTTCAGGCTTTGACGTGTACAAAGGCTGCATGGCCTGTTCTATATCTTCTATGCCTCCACCCTCATCGGATATTTCGATCTCGACACTTTTTTCATATTGGAGGCATACCATCCTGATCGTGCCCGGCTTGCTCTCATACCCATGTATGATAGCATTGGTGACCGCTTCGGAAACTGCAGTCCTGACATCAGCCAACTCCTCTATCGTAGGATCGAGCTGGGAGACAAAAGCAGCTGCCACCACCCTTGCAAAAGCTTCATTGCTCGACTTGCTCATAAATTCCAGTTTGATCTCATTAACAGGCTGCATATCATTTCTCTCCCCTTTTTGTTTCTCCTTGCAACAACCCATATATGCTCTCATGCTATAAGCAGCGCTCTTATCGCATGATCCACCTCTTCATATATCGTCATGAGCTTCATTATCCCCGAGATCTCGAGAATACGCCTGATCTTTTGATTTCTGCAGATGATGGCCGCTCTTCCCCCGAGCTTTTTTATGTTTGCGTATCTTCCCACCAGCACGCCGATGCCCGAGCTGTCCATAAAGCTCAGACCGGACAAATCGAATATCACGTTTCTGGTGGTAGCCTTCAACAATTCTCCCTCGATCTTGTTGCGGGCATACTCTGCAAAATGATGATCAAGCTCACCGCTGAATGAAGCGATCAAAGTGGAGCCTCTGTTGGTAAACCTTATTTCCAATGATATCCCCCCGTAATACAAATGTATGACACATATTATTTCTGCATACGACTGGTAAATCCTTCCTCACATTATGGGAAGATTTGTAAAACGAGTGACTTATTTTCGACAATTACCTGCTTTGATCGCTTCAGCTCCCCTTTACCTGCCTGACGGATCACAACGCTGGCGATGCTTTTCAGCGATCTGGTCCAGTTTCCTGAGCCTGTGGTTGACACCGGATTTCCCCAGCGGGGGTGTCAGAAGCCGTCCCAGCTCTGTCAGATTGTGATCGCTGTATTCCAGCCTCAGCTCGGCAATTTCCCGGAGCCCTTGGGGCAGACTGTCCAGTCCCATGCAATCAGCGATATATTTTATGTTTTCGACCTGCCTTACCGATGCATTTACAGTCTTCTCAAGGTTAGCCGTCTCGCAGTTCACGATCCTGTTCACGCTGTTTCTCATACCCTTGAGTATTCGGACGTTTTCCAGCTCCATCAAAGCCCTGTGTGCTCCTACGATATTCAGGAAATCTACTATGTTTTCCCCTTCCTTGAGGTATGTGACATAGCCTCCCTTTCTCGATATTATCCTGGCATTCAGTCCAAAGCTCTCCAGCATGTGTTTGAGTACCATCGCCTGCTCCATGGTGCGGGAGGTGAGCTCCAGATGGTAGGTTTTTTCAGGATCACTGACAGATCCCCCCGCCAGAAAAGCGCCCCTCAAATAGGCCTTCTTGCAGCACCGGTCCTTCGAATCGGACGGCTCAGGCAGTACAAGCTCCGGCTGTCCCTGAGTGTTTTTTCGGACGACTTCAGCTCCTATCCGTCTGATAAGCTTTGCCGAGCCTGATGCAGGTGTTACGAACAGCATATATGAAGCACGCTTTCTAAGCTTTCTGCTTTTGCGTATAGTAACCTCCGGGGATATATTGCAAAGCTGCCTGATGCAGCTGTATATCCATCTGGCAAAAGCGGCATTTTCAGTTATGATCCTGATATTGTATCCGCCTGCCGGTACGGCTGCCGCAGTACCGTTGAGACTGACCACCGCAGCCAGCTCCGAAATCATACAGCACTCACTCAGATTATCCAGCCTGCAAAGCTCATCCTTGACAGTTGATGAAAAAGACAACTACAACACCTCCACATATGCCCTCAGGACCTCGGCTACACTCCATGCCTGGGCGCAGCAGCCCTTCGGCGTCAGCGGCTCATCCCCGTCAAATATCTCAGATATACTTCCAAGGCATGCATGATGAAGATGGTCCATAAAAGGCTTCAGGAATTCCCGGGGCATATGGGCATATCCGGGTTCTTTTCCAAGTGTCTTTGAAAATGCAGTGACAAAATAGCCTATGGGCCATGTCCATACAGTACCCTGGTGATATGCGGAATCTCTCTCATAACGATCCCCTGTATAGCGTCCCCTGTACCCTGCGGATCGCTGAGACAGGCTCCTGAGTCCATATGCCGTATACAGCTCTCTCCATACCTTCTCCACCACACATTTGGCCATGATCCCTTCGATCACTGGGAAGGACAGACCGACGGCAAATATCTGGTTGGGTCTGACACTGTCATCCCTTTGCCCTTCATTGACAACATCGTATAAATACCTTCCGTCCTCATTCCAGAAAACCCTGGCAAAGCTGTTTTTGACTTTGTCGGCAAGAACACGGTACTCATCAGTTTCATAAGCAAGTCTCAACGAGATGGTTTCCAGTATTTTCAGTGCATTATACCATAATGCATTTATCTCCACCGCCTTGCCGTGTCTTGGCGTAAATACGGTATCGCCTGCCTTGGCATCCATCCAGGTAAGCTGTGTGTCCGCATTTCCTGCGCTAATGAGGCCGTCATCCTCCATATGGATATCATGCAGCGTTCCCTTGCGGTAAGCCTCGTATATCTGCCGCATCGGATCATAAAGCCGGGATCTCACCAGCTCCATGTCACCGGTTTTTTCAACATACCTGTAAACAGCTTCAAAAAACCACAATGCGGCATCGACGGTGTTGTAGCCGGGATCTCCATCCTCGTCGGGGAACATATTGGGCACAAGCCCATATTTGATATATTTGCTGAATGCAGCAAGTATATCGGCAGCATCCTCATACCTGCCTGTGGACAGTGTAAGGCCGCAAAGCGATATCATGGCATCCCTGCCCCAGTCTGTGAACCAGGGATAGCCGGCCAGTATGGTCCTGGAATTGGTTGACTGTCTGTAAACTATGAAATGATCTGCACTTCTTGTGAGCAGACTGCGGAATCTATCATCACCGCATCCCTCGGTGAGCTTATTGATCCTGGCCTTCTCTGCTTCAACAGCAAGTTTTCCATATGAACGGTCCATATACCTGGCAAGCAGTGCTGAAAAACAATCACCGCAGGCTCCGTCACCTTCCCGTTTGTTTGCCGGATCTGCCTTTGCTGCTCCTGTGATCGCCGTACCTTGAGCTCCGGACTTCCTGTCAATGACTGTACACACTACGAAAAAGCTGACATCGCTGCCCGGTCCTGCCCCGATACTGAAAACACCCGGTATATAGTGATCCTCATATGCCCTGAGCCCTCTTTCCTGCTCGACATCATAGAACATGTCCTCGAACCAGCAGTCATATGTAGCTTCATATTTGCTGCCTGGGCAGCCTATGAGTATATCAAGGCCAAGCTCATAGGGGTTAATCAATGTATGATCCCCTCTCGCTGTCTGTTGCATTCTCATATTATATCTGGACGAATCTCCATGATAATCCCTGAAATTAACGATGGGTGCTATCTTCATTATTGCCCCCTCAGCACCCGTTCTGAGACGATACATAATAACTGCCGTATTCTCGCCATAAACCAGCGATACAGTTTTTTCGACAATAACATCCCCGATGCTGTATGTATATACCGGCAGAGGATCCTGTTCAAAGCTCTGCTGGTGGAAAAAGCCCTTGTTCACATATCCTCCGGTGGAAAATGAATGCAGCGGATATTCGCTGCCGTTGATAGATAATGTTTCGTGCAGCTGCGAAAGTATCAGATGCCTCTGCACAGGAGGCTTCAATGAGGCAACCAGCAGTCCGTGGTACCTTCTGCTGTTCCCGCCGATTATAGTTGATGAAGCAAAACCGCCTATTCCATTTGTAAGGAGCCACTCCCGCTCGATTCCTCTTTCCCAGGTGCTCCACTCCGATTTACCGAACCTCAAAGAATTACCCCCGTTTCATATTCTGATAGCTTATGGGATGCAGCCTGCGGCTTACATACCCATGCCCGCCGACCTGACCAGCCGGTCCTTGATGTAAGAATAGTCTTGAGACCTGCTCCGGTCACAGGCCAGTACATTTTCTGCCACCGCCTCTATTACTGCTTCCGCCAGCTTTTTAGGATCATGCCTCACCAAATTGTTCTTCAGTGATGCATAATCACCTTCGATGAGCCGGATACCTGCCGCCAGGATCCTTTCGCGGTCGATCCCTACCTGGTCGGCGCCGTCGTTATGATATTTTTCCCTCAATTCGTCGGGAATAGACGAGTTGTTTACTATGCACATATCGACAATGCCCGTATAGGAGTGCTCCTCCAGCGCCCTGATATGATCGGACACACTGTAGCCCTCCGTTTCCGACGGCTGGGTCATGACATTGCAGACATACAGCTTCAGTGCTTTGCTCCTTTTGATGGCAGGACTGATCCCTCTGACCAGCAGATTTGGAATAATACTGGTGTAAAGGCTTCCGGGCCCTAATACTATCACATCGGCCTGATTGATGGCATCCAGAACATCATCAAGGGGTTCGGCGCCGGAAGGCTCAAGGTACACTCTTTTTATCCTGCATTTATTGAAGCTGCCATGACGGCCTATCCTGGACTCTCCGTTTACGATACACCCATCTTCAAGCTCCGCACACAGTGTCACATCCTCAAGTGAGACAGGAAGGACCCTCCCTGTGACTGCCAGTACGTCGCTCATCCTTCTGACCGCTTCCTCAAAGCTGGATGAGATACCGTCCATCGCCGCCAGGAATAGATTTCCAAAGCTCTGTCCCTTCAGCTTGCCCTCCTTGAACCTGTATTGCAGCAGCTGCTCCATCAGCGGCTCGGTATCCGCCAGGGCAAGTATACAGTTTCTTATGTCTCCGGGCGGCAGCATCCCCAGCTCTTGTCTGAGCACACCTGAGCCGCCGCCGTCATCGGCAACCGTCACGACTGCAGTGATATTGGGGCTAAAGGCCTTCAGGCCGCGGAGCATGGTCGACAGCCCTGTTCCACCGCCTATCGCAACGATCCTCGGTCCTCTGACAGGCAGGTCCTTGTCGGAAGTATAGCTTCCGGATCCATTATCGCTATAATTGCCGCCGTTTCTTCCGAAGACTTTTGCCAACAAGTCCTTTATATTCATCTTCCAGCACTCCTGCCATCCTTTTCTATGTCCCTGTGCTCCACGATAGTCTTGTTCTGTTTGTCGGTCAGATTCCTCTGGAGCTCATCTGCAATAGCTACGGAACGATGCCTTCCGCCGGTACAGCCGATCCCTATGACCAGCTGGGATTTTCCTTCCTTTACATAATTGGGGATGAGAAAATCCAGCATGGAGTTCAATCTATCCAGAAACTCCACCGTTTCAGGCATCCCCAGCACATAACCCTTCACATTTTCATGCTTTCCCGTAAGCCTTTTCATAGATTCGATATAATACGGATTTGGGATGAACCTGACATCAAATAAAAGGTCGCATTCTATAGGGATGCCATATTTGAAACCAAATGAAATTATATTTATTATCAGCCCCGTAAACGAATTATCCTGCCCGATAATGCCGTTTATGGCTTCCTTGAGCTGTTTTGGCGTAAGGTTCGAGGTGTCGATCACATAGTCCGCTCTGTCCTTGATTCTCTGAAGAACCCGCCTCTCTTCAGCTATGCCCTTTACCAGCCTTCCCTCCTGAGCAAGGGGATGAGATCGGCGCGATTCCTTGTATCGCTTGATGACCACCTTGTCCGACGCCTCCATAAAAAATATCTCAAGGGAGTGTCCGTCAGCTTTCAGTGCATCCAGGGCAGGGAAGAGATCGTTGAGCAGCTCGCCGCCTCTTATGTCGATCACCACCGCTATCTTATCCATCTTTCTATAGCTTTGCGAACAAATCTCTGCTATTTTGGGTATGAGCAGCGGCGGCAGGTTGTCTATGCAAAAGAAACCTGCATCCTCCAGATAATTGGCAACAAGGCTCTTGCCTGCTCCGGAAATTCCTGTAATAATAATAAATCTCATGCTATGACCTCTTTCTATTCTTCCCCGACGATTTTTACCTCTGTTTGCAGCTCCACTCCGTATTTATCGGATACCACATCCTGTATATGCCTTATCAGCGATATCACATCCTGTGCCGACGCCCCTCCGGTGTTGACGATAAAGCCGCAGTGAAGGCAGGACACCTCTGCTCCTCCCGTCCTGAAACCCTTGAGGCCGCAATCCTGGACCAGCTTGCCGGCAAAATAGCCCTCCGGCCTCTTGAAGATGCTGCCTGCGCTGGGCATATCCAGCGGCTGTTTTTCGCAGCGTCTGGAATGATAGTCATCCATTTTCAGCTTTATACTGTCCCTGTCGCCCTTTTTCAGGCTCAAAACACTCTGAAGAACTACTCCTCCGCACGTCTGTATGACACTAGAGCGCTTTGCGAAGCAATGCTGCCTATTGTCAATCACGTGTATCTGTCCGTCATCACCGATATACTCGGTGCTTTTCACAACCATGGACATATCCCCATCATATGCCCCGGCATTCATTGTTACGGCTCCGCCGAGAGTTCCCGGGATCCCTTCGGCAAATTCCAGCCCTGTGAGGCCATGCTCAAGTGCGGCTGCAGAAAGCGCAGATATAAGGATGCCGGCCTCTGCGCAGATCTCTTCGCCCTTCACTTCATATCCGCTCATATTATCAGCCAGCTGTATTACCACTCCCCTTATGCCCTTGTCCCTGACAATAAGGTTCGTTCCGTTTCCCATGATCATTGCCGGCACTTTGTTTTCTCGGCACACCCTGAGTGTTTCTTTCAGACCTGCAATGTCAGCGGGTCTTGCAAACACATCAGCAGGCCCTCCTATCCGAAAGGAGGTATGCCTTGACATAGGTTCGTCGACCACGGCTGAAACGCCGGGTATCTGCCTTATCAGCTCAGCTGTTTCAAATTTGTTCAAATCAATGCTCCCCTTCTTTTTTGCACAGATCAAGCTGTATCATCATATGCGGTGCTTCAATACTACATGTCATGTGTTATGTTGTGATGCTTCATCACTGCAATCACATTGTTTTTTACAGTCCTCCTGCTGCTTATGAAGGCCTCCGCCCTCTCAAGTGAAATGCCGATAACCAGCTCCTCACGTACCTGTGCTTCATCGAGGACCTCAAGCACGATACCGAATTTTCCGATATCGAAGCACATATGGGCATCGGTGCCGCAGGTAATGCCTACTCCATACTTGTTGCATTTTTTCACGAATTCCAGGCAGTTTTCCCTGGAACCCTTCCTTACCCTAAAGGACCCGTTGTTTATCTCAATGAGCTTGCCGTACTCGGCAGCAGCTCTCACTACTTTGTCTATATCAACTTCGAACACCGGATTGCCCGGATGGGCAACAGCATCCACGAAAGGATTGCGCAGCGCGTTGATCATTCCCATGGTGTTTTCCTCTTCACTGCCGGGCTCTATAGTAATATCATGAAAACTGGCCAGAACAAACTCCATCCTTGACAATATTGAGTCAGGTATGTCCAGCTTGCCTTCAAAGTCCATTATATTGGCCTCGGCACCCTTGTATATCCTGACACCGTCGATATATTTGGGTATGACGCCAAGATTCATAAAATGCAGTACGGATGACGCTCCCTTCATTGCAGGGCCATGGTCCGTCATCGCTATTGCTTCCATCCCGTTGGCTTTCGCATGAGCGGCATTCTCCATGATAGTGCTGTATGCATGACCGCTGGAAATTGTATGTGTATGTGTATCTACAACAAGATTCAATGTTGTTCCTCCCTTGTGGTTTATCCCGTCTGTGGTCGCTGCCGCCTGCCGGCAGCTCAATCGAATTTCAAAAACCTTTCGCTTATGGCTCTGGCAGCATTGTAGCCCATTTTCTTCTGTCTGTGGTTCATGGCGGCTACCTCCACGATTATTGCCAGATTTCTTCCGGGTCTTACCGGTATCACAAGCGATGGCACCGAAATGCCCAGTATGTCTGTGAATTGATCCTCAAGACCAAGCCTGTCATATATTTTGTGCTCCTTCCAAAGCTCCAGCATGATCACCAGGTTTATATTCTCCTGCAGCTTCACCGAACCCATTCCATAAAGGTTCTTGACATCCAGTATGCCTATTCCCCTGATCTCTATGAAATGCCTTATGTTCTCCGGCGCCGAACCCAGCAGCGTCCTGTCTGAAACCCGCCTGATCTCAACTATATCGTCAGCGATCAGCCTGTGTCCTCTTTTTACCAGCTCCAGTGCTGTTTCGCTCTTGCCTACACCGCTCTCTCCCAGAATGAGTACTCCTTCTCCGTACACCTCCACAAGCACACCGTGCTCCGATATCCTCGGTGCAAGCATCACATTCAGATACCGTATCAGCCCGCTCATGAACCTGGATGTGATATCATTTGTCCTGAGTATGGGTATATCATACTTTTTCGATACCTGCATCATCTCTTCAAATATCTCCAGCTCTCTGGCAACTACAATGCACGGAAATCCGGTGCGGAAAAATTCATCCAGCCTTTTGTGTCTGTCCTGCGGTGACAGACTTGCAAGATATGTCATTTCCACCTTTCCTATTATCTGTATCCTGTCCGAGCCAAAATACTCCATGTAGCCCGACAACTGAAGCCCGGGCCTGTTCACATCGGAGGTAGTGATCTCTATATCTCCCGCCGTCTCGCCGCCGCATATCGCTTCCAGCTGAAATTCCTTCATCAGCTCACTGAGTTTGACAGTAAACATACTCTGCCTCCCATTCCAGTATGCTTGGATCGCATAATCATTATCAGCTTAAATTATAACACATTAATTGAAAGAAAATTTTTCGGATGTACAAAAATTTTCTTTCATCAGAAGTGTTTCAACAAGGCGGCAAACTTATATCGCTTCGCTATATACGTAATCCAACTGGATGAATTTGCAGGTAAGGGCTTCACCAAGGAATCCTAGTGGATGAATTTTCAAGTAGGGGCAGAAACTGCTATCCACTACAGTAACATAATGTGAATCAACACGAATTATGTAACCCATTTATAGATAATATACAATATCGCGACAGTCTCTCCGGCCCTTAATTGCAAATTCATCCACTAGGATCTCTTGATGCTGCCCTTACCTGCAAATTCATCCTCTAGGATCTCTTGATGCGGCCCTTACCTGTAAATTCATCCATCGGGATCCCCTGCTGCTGCCTTTATCTTATGATTTGACCAGTTGGATGCCTTAAAACTGCTTCCATTATCAAATATCCATCCAAAAAGGGCGCCACCATATTTGAATGGCAGTGCCCTTTAACATTTTGGGTTCTATTTGTACTCGTATATAGGTGTATCTGTACTCTATAAAGGTCTATTTGTACTCTATATAGGTCTATTTGTACTCGTAATGATGGGCCTGCTCAAGCATCATATCCTTCACCTTCATCAGCCTGGTCAGGTTGCCCCTTTCATTTTCATCCAGCTTCATCACGATATACTTTATAGTTTCCTCCAGGTTGGGTATCAGCACATATTCAAGTGCGTTGACCCTCCGGCGCGTCTTTTCTATCTCATCGGCCATGAGCTGTGCCGATTTCTCCAGCTCGGCCAGCTTCAGGAGCGTCGGTGTCAGCTCAGAAAGCGTCGCAATAGCGACATCGAGCTCACTTGACGTATTGGCAAAGCCATATGGATAGATATCACCGGCGTCATCGGATTCCGTATGGAATTCCAGCACAGGTACATCCACACTCATAATATTTTTGGTCGATGCGCTCAATTCCACCTTCTGTTTCGGGAACATAAGCGCTTCCTCCAGCAGCTCAGTATTCATCTCCGCTCTTGCCATCACAAAACGCGAATGCACAAGCTGAAGCTTCTCCTCAGCTTCCTCACGGAGGGTCTTGTTCTCCCGGACAACCTCCAGAAACCGCTTCATCAGCTCATCGCGCTTGTCCTTTAAAAGCTTGTGTCCTCTCCTTGCTGTCCTAAGCCTCTTTTTCAATCCGGTCAGGACCATCCGGGTCGGGTTGACATTCATTCGGGCCATAGCTCGCTATCTCCTTCACTCGGCCTTTTGGGGCAGATATTTATCGATGAATTCCTGCTTGATACGCTTGAGTTCATCGACTGGCAGTATTGAGAGAAGCTCCCAGCCAAGGTCGAGGGTCTCTATTATTGACCTGTCTGATTCATATCCTTGTGACACGTATTTAGCTTCAAACGCATCAGCAAATTTCGCATACAGCTTATCGACATCCGTCAGTGCGGCATCGCCCAATATAACGGCAAGTTCCTTGGCTTCCTTTCCTCTGGCGTATGCGGCAAACAACTGGTTCATCGTGTTTGCATGATCCTCGCGGGTCTTGCCGACACCTATTCCCTTATCCTTCAGACGCGACAGCGACGGCAGCACATCGATGGGCGGTGTGATTCCCTTTTTGTACAACTCACGGCTCAGAATGATCTGGCCCTCCGTTATATATCCGGTCAGGTCCGGGATTGGGTGGGTCTTGTCATCCTCTGGCATGGAAAGTATCGGTATAAGCGTGATACTGCCCTCGTTATCCTTTTTGCGTCCTGCACGCTCATACAGCGTAGCCAGGTCGGTATACAGATATCCCGGATATCCGCGGCGTCCGGGGACCTCCTTGCGTGCGGCCGATACCTCACGAAGCGCCTCGGCATAATTTGTGATGTCGGTCAGGATGACAAGCACATGCATCCCCTTCTCGAACGCAAGATATTCTGCGGCCGACAATGCCATACGCGGCGTAGATATTCTTTCAATAGCCGGGTCGTTTGCAAGATTCATGAAAAGTACCGCTCTGTCGATAGCTCCCGTCCTCTTGAAATCGCTTATAAAGAAATCGGCTTCCTCAAAGGTGATGCCTATGGCACCAAACACAACGGCAAATCTGCTTTCGCCTCCAAGAACCTTTGCCTGTCTGGCTATCTGAGCCGCAAGCTGGGCGTGAGGCAGGCCCGAGCCTGAGAATATCGGCAGCTTTTGTCCACGCACCAGCGTATTCAAACCGTCTATGGCAGAAACGCCGGTCTGTATGAATTCGGATGGATAGTTGCGGGCTGCCGGGTTCATTGGCACTCCGTTTATGTCCACTCTTGCATCGGCTATTATGTCCGGTCCGCCGTCTATCGGCTTGCCAAGGCCGTCAAATACACGGCCGAGCATATCCATCGAAACGGGCAGCTCAAGTCCGCGCCCGAAAAACCGCACCTTGCTCGATGACAGATTTATTCCGACAGCGCTTTCAAACAGCTGTACCAATGCGTTGAAACCGTCGACCTCAAGGACCTTGCAGCGGCGTACTTCACCGTTGCTCAGCTCGATCTCGCCAAGTTCATTGAAGGTTACGCCTTCCACATTTTGCACCAGCATCAAAGGACCGGCAACCTCAGCTATGGATCGATACTCCTTAAGCATGCTTACTCACCCTCCCTTGACAACAGTGCATCCATCTGAGCGGACAGCTCCTGTTCGATAATATCATATTCCTTTTCGATCTGATCCTGGGGAACATATTTGGCACGACCGATCTTTGCTCTTACAGGCAGTCCAAACAGTTCCTTGAGCCCGATGCCCTTTTTGACGGCATCCTGAGCCATATGGTAATAATCGAGTATCATTTTCAGCATCCTGAATTGCTTTATCATAGTCGCATAGGTGTCTACCTCATGAAATGCGTCCTGATGCAGATAATCCTCTCTGAGAGATCTGGCTACCTCCATCGTTACCCTGTCCCTGGGCGACAATGCGTCAATACCGACAAGCCTTACGATCTCATCGATCTCTGCTTCCTCCTGCAGTATCTTCATCATCTCGGTTCTGTACTCATTGTAGTCCTTTGAAATATTATTGCTGTACCAGTCCGACATACGATCCACATACAGTGAATAGCTGGTCAGCCAGTTTATCGCCGGAAAATGGCGTCTGTATGCAAGATTGGCATCCAATCCCCAGAAAACCTTGACGATACGAAGCGTCGCCTGTGCCACCGGCTCAGATATATCACCGCCCGGAGGCGATACGGCACCTATTACCGAAAGCGCACCCTGACGCTCACCTGACCCCAGTGTGACTATCCTTCCAGCACGCTCATAAAACTGAGCAAGACGTGATGAAAGATAAGCGGGATAGCCCTCCTCACCGGGCATTTCCTCAAGCCTTCCCGACATTTCACGCAATGCCTCGGCCCAACGGGATGTAGAATCGGCAAGGAGCGCTACCGAATACCCCATGTCACGGAAATACTCGGCTATCGTTATACCGGTATAAATGGAAGCTTCCCTCGCTGCCACCGGCATATCCGACGTATTTGCGATCAGCACGGTCCTCTTCATGAGAGGCTCTCCGCTTTTTGGGTCCTTGAGCTCAGGAAATTCCATCAGAACGTCTGTCATTTCATTTCCGCGCTCACCGCATCCGATATATACCACCAGGTCGGCATCCGCCCATTTGGCAAGCTGATGCTGTACAACAGTCTTGCCGCTGCCGAACGGCCCAGGCACTGCTGCGACACCGCCCTTTGCTATCGGGAACAATGTGTCTATGCTCCTCTGGCCGGTTATCATAGGCTCATCGGGAGACAGCTTGGTCTTATACGGCCTTGCCTTTCTTACAGGCCATCTTTGCAGCATAGTTAACTGCTTTGCGGATTCGTCCGGTGTCTTGATGACAGCAACAGTCTCTTCGACTGTAAACTCTCCCTCATTTATTTGCTCTATTACCCCTTCAACACCTACAGGCACCAGTATACGGTGTTCAAAAATGATATTTTCCTGTACCGTTCCTAATATATCTCCGGCGACCACTGAATCTCCGACCGATACCGTGGGCTTGAATCTCCATTTCCTGCTTCGGTCAAGGGCCTGGATATTTATGCCCCGGGTAATATTGCTGCCCACTGACTGACGCATGGTTTCAAGAGGTCGCTGGATGCCGTCGAATATATTCTCCAGCAGGCCCGGTCCCAGTTCAACACTCAGCGGGACCCCGGTGGATACCACCGGACTTCCGGGTCCTAAACCGGAGGTTTCCTCATAGACCTGTATGGATGCCCTGTCACCGTGGATCTCCAGTATTTCACCTATAAGCTGATGCTCACTTACACGGACCACATCGAACATATTGGCATCCCGCATTCCCTCGGCTATGACCAGAGGACCCGAGACCTTGATTATCCTTCCCTGGCTCAAAATATATCCCTCACTTTCAGTTAAGTATCGTATATGTTATCACTAATCCCGGAAAAGAATGTCGGCTCCGACAGCTTTTTCGACACACTTCTTCACACCCTGCATACCAATACCCAGGCTCCCCTGGATCCCAGGAATGGGAATGATGGCCGGAAAGCGGCTCTCCCGGTATTGATTGATTTCGTCTTCTATTCCCGCTGCTGTCTGCTCTGTTATGTAAATCACAGCATACTGGTCACCGGCCAGCTTTGACAGAGTATCGGCAGCCTGCTGGCTGTTGTCAACGGGAAAAACTGAAAATCCCAGCGCAATGAACCCGAGCACCGCATCCTTTTCTCCGATGACACCTATCTTATACATAGACCTCACGCAGCCTTTCCCGGATCATATCGGCAGGAAGTCCATTGATCTTGCCTGTCATTATCATCCTGACATTTCTTATTTCGGCCTCTTTTGCAAAAAGATATGCTATCAAAGGCTCAACTCCTATAGTCACAAGCTTTGCGCTCCGTATGGAGCCAATAAACAGGTCGTCCAGCATCTTTTCCAGTCCGGAGCTGTTCTTTCCGCTCCTGACAAGCTCCAGACCCTTTTTTACTGCTTCACCGTATTTGCTTTTACGTATATCTTCAGCAAAATCCTCCACAGACTTGTCACTGTTTTTGAAATAGACCTCCTCGGATATGGTGCCGTCCTCAAGCAGCAGCTTTTTGATGAAATCCCAGGACTTATTCAACGATCTGGCACGCACAAACATTTTTATGTTTGTCATATCCGTCAGCATTTCGGCAATGTTCCATAAAAACGGGCTGTCTATAGCCTTGAGATCGGCTGTGAGCTGCCTGTAGAAGGCCTTGTCCAGTATCAGGTCAACTGCCTGCGGATCCTTTGTCCTGGCAAAAACATCATAGACCTCATTCACCGCTCCGGTCATGAGTTCGGTAAATTCACTATAGTCCCGTTCCCTGATCATACGCTTCATATCATCGCCT
The DNA here is from genome assembly GCA_012519745.1 of Clostridiaceae bacterium. GTDB lineage: Bacteria > Bacillota > Clostridia > Acetivibrionales > DTU013 > DTU013. Next base: position 31,818 of record JAAYPO010000028.1, read on the forward strand.
GCAATAGTACCGGTATCCGCCAGTATCGGTGGTATTTCAATTCCGGCAAATTCCGCTTTAAGCAGGACCTTGACATTGAAGTAATCGTAACGGCGCTGAAAGGCCTTGATGACTTCAGCCTTCGGCGCCAGCTCCAAAAGAAGCTCGAAGCATTTCTTCATCTCGTCGGCCAGCAGCCTTTCAAACGCAAATATTCCGGACGCATTACCTCCTCCAAAGCCGTAATCGGCTTCGGTGAGCACCTTGATTGCGTCCTCGGCCGCAGGCGAATCAAGCATCCTGGCAAAATGGCTGTTTCCAAGAAGCTTTGGTTCTTTGGCCCTGATAAGACCGGAAGCATATGAATAATCACCCTCATTAATTCTCAGCATTATTCTCCCTCGACATCCTTGAACAAAATACTGACCACTTCACTCTCAAGCTCCCTGCGAAGCATACTGAAGAGAATCTCAAAAGTGCAGTTGACTTCAGTGTCGCCACTCCTTAGAATAAACCCGCCAACCGTAGATATCGGCTGATCCGAAAGAACAACAGAACCGTTCTTCCCCGCTGCCGCAAGGCCTTGGTCGATGTTGGCGGCAAACTGGCTGTCCATGCGGCTGGCATCCCTTTGCGAAAGAAGAATCTCACCACCGTCATTACCTGCGGCATCAACTATCATTTTCTCAAGCAGCTTCTGGTATCCCTTGTCCGGAAGCTGACAAACCCGCTCCATAGCCTTGTCAAATGCCAGGTCGATCATATCCTGTTTGGCGCACAGCAACTCCTTGCGGCCCTCCAGCCCGGCTACGGCCAGCATTCTTTTGTGCAGCTGGATGCCTTCCGCCTCCGCCTTTTCCAAAAGCTCTGTCCTTTTTTGGCCGGCCTCCTCTGAAGCCTGCGCCTTGATGGCTCCGGCCTCCTTTTCAGCCTGTTCCTGGATAGCAATAGCTCTCGCCCTTGCATCCTCCAGGATCTTTTCTTTTATTCTATCCGTTCCTGTCATTGGATTGCTCCTTTATAACACTTCGTCTTAGCTGCCTCAGCGGTGTTTAAACGAGGCGGGCGATACGCTCGCTTCGTCTTCTTTCAACTAATCGAAAAAATATCTGAAAGCCAAGTCGGTATCCGCCGCTTTTAAAAGCAGAGGATAATCTGTCTCCTCGTTATAGTCATTTTGCAGAGTGCAGATCCGGACTGCAGTTTTCCTCGTCAGCCCTAATTAGCTTTACCGGCGCCTGGATACCCGGATATCAGCCTATCATCAATATGGAAACAATAAGTGCCAATATAGCGAACATTTCAACCATCAGAGCCAGTGTAATGGCGCTTCCCAATGATCCGGGCTGCTTAGCTATCAACTGGATACCGGATGCTGCCACCTTACCCTGATAAATGGCTGAAATAAATCCTACGATACCAATGGGCAGACCTGCAGCCAGAAGGTGAAGACCTTGTGTTACCGACATCGCCGGGTCGATATTCCCAATGATCAAAAAGGCAATAACAAAACCATAAATTGCCTGCGTGCTCGGAAGCGCCTCCAGAAGCATGACAGCACCAAACTTGGAGGGATCCTCAGTCAAAACACCTGCACCCACCTGTCCGGCCAATCCTACTCCTCTTGAAGAACCAATTCCTGCTACAAAGAAAGCAATGGCTGCCCCCAGTAAAGCTATCAACTGTCCGTCAATAATATTCATCGTTTCCTAACCTCCATAATTAAATTATTGCGTTTATATATCTGCCTGTCCAGGCAACAGGCTTCATACATCCGCTTCGGGCTTGACTGTAATATATTTTGTATCTGCTTTCAAAGGTTTGAAGGGCTGTCCTCCACCTGTGAAAAACTTACCGAAAAACTCAAGATATTGTAAACGGCAGGAGTGTACATACGCTCCCAGCGCATTGATGGCAAAATTGATGACATGCCCTATCAACAGTATAATGGACATCACTATTACCTTGATAACTACAGGCAGCGGAAACATTGCACTCATTTGATTAACGATGGAAGCGATGATCCCTGTGGCAAGTCCCAGTGCAAGCAGCCTGGAATATGACAGAATATCGCTCATGAAGCCGATCACATTGTAAAGGCTGGAAAACCCGCCTGTGACTTTACCAACAATATGCTTGCTCCCGCGTCCCTGTGTCAGCAACAGCAGTATAGCTCCTCCGCCCAGCATATATTTGCCGATCTCCACCAGCGGTGCAATAGAATCCTTATCCACCTCAGGTGCATAGGGCAGTAAATAAAATACGAATCCTGTGTAGAAAATCAGTACAAATCCCACGTCAAACAGCGCATCCATGTACTTTTTATCACGTATGAGATTTGCCGCCTTCATAGCAAATCCGGCGTACATATGTATTATTCCAAAAAGAAGGGACCAACTGAGCATCAGCTCAGGCTGCTCGACAGGATTGAGCCATACACCGTATTTCGCCAGTTCCTCTATGCCAAACCAGCTTCCGAACATGAAACCCCAAAAAATCGTAGCAAAACCGCAAAACAATATCAGCTTCATGAATTTACGGTGGCTATCCTTCAGCTTTACACGCCAGAGTATGAGACCGGCGGCAAGGACCATTATGATACCGTAACCGCCATCTCCCAGCATCAGACCAAAAAGCATGACGAAAAACGGTGTCATTACCAAGTTTGGGTCTATCTCCCTGCTGCTGGGCAGGCTATACATTCCCGAGACCGGTTCACCAGCCTCTGCGATACCACTGTTCTCAAGAAGGACAGGGGTTTCTTCATCCTCGCCCGGTTCAATTATCTCAACACTTACGGTATATTCCGACTCAAGCTTTTTCTTCGCTTTCTCCGCAATCTTCGAAGGGATCCAGCCGTTAATCAGGAATGACCTTCTCGTGACCAACACCCCTTCATTGGCTATCAAACGCTCCTGCTCCATCATGAGCCAGTCATACAAAGCCTCTATATCCTCCCTGCTGTCCCCCGAATTCTCCAGCTTCTCAACCAATCCTTCACGTTCGGATGAAAGCTCCTTGAGCTTCTTTTCCAGGCCTTCGATATTTTCTTCAGCTGTACCTGTCAAGCCAGGGAAGGCTGCTTTATTAAAACCGCGGGTCTTCAGGTATGACAGGCAATCCTGCTCCATATCCCTGTGGCATATTACATAGACATAGTGTTGATCCTTATCGGAATTGAGTACATTCAACTCAGAGCATGGTGCTTTCTCTGCAAGCTCCTTTTGGGTACGATCCATATCGATCCCGGCGGCGATAGTACCAGGCATAATGACTGTCTTTTGCGTCCCGGTCATTTCAAATGCTATGGGATATGAATTCCATGGTACCAGCGAGTCATGAAGATTTTCTATCCTGTTCTCCTCTGTTTTCAGCTTTATAAGATGCTCTTCCATATCGGATATGGCTTTGACAGATTCCCATACCCTTGCCTTGTTTTCATATACTTTGCTGAATTCTGCGGAAGTCATTTCACGGCGGGTCTGGAACATCTTTTTTTTCGCAGGACAGTATTTATCCAGACTGACTAATGCAGCACGAACATGTGATATCTCAATTCCGATATCGGACAGCTCGTCCTTGACATCAGGCCTTTCTGCCAGTTCTTCATACTCCGGGGCATCCGATGAGCTTATTTCGACTGCTCCGATATCCATCAGACTCTTTACCAGGGCCTCCCGCTGGTCTTCCACCCCCAGCATGGTGATCTTGCTCATTTTAACGATCATGGTTCCACAATCCTTCCAACTATGAAATCCACCGCTTTATCCAGCCTGGCACCCGAATTCTTTTTTATCTCATCGCACTGGGCTTTTATCTGCAGATCGTTCCTGCTTATTTCCTGGTGAGCCTTCTCTTCATAAGCCTTCATCAGCCTGCGGGCTTCCTCTTCTGCCTTTTCCAGTGCCCCGGCCTTTATATCGGAGGCTTCCTTCCTGGCCGCAGCAACTATATCCCTTGCCTTTTGAGCAGCCTGGGACTCTATTTGCTCAGCCTGGGCTTCCACAGCTGTGATATCTTTAAGAACAGCAACTGACATTCTTCTACCCCCAGTTTATTCTTTAATCATTATACCACTGTTTAAAAGTATAACAATATTCTTCATTATTATTCGAGCCATATGTACAGTTGATTCCGAAAAAAAACAATATTGTACATAATTCTACTTAACTTTAAAAAATCCTCTTTTGTACTTTGTATACACTTTCAGCTGCCTGAAAGGTTCGGTGTTAGTCCTGCCCCGACGGCATTGTTAAATAAAACACAAAGCCCGGGGAAACCTTATTGGTTCCTCCGGGCCTCAACTGGAGCGGGTGATGGGAATCGAACCCACGCAATCAGCTTGGAAGGCTGATGTTCTACCATTGAACTACACCCGCATGCAAGAAACCAGATAAACTGGTTTCTTTACAGTGGAGCGGGATACGAGATTCGAACTCGCGACTTTCACCTTGGCAAGGTGACACTCTACCACTGAGTTAATCCCGCAGGTGTTCTATGCTCTGAATTTCTCAGGCAAAAGCTATTATACAGGACGTCCCCGACTTTTGTCAAGGGACTTTAGGTTTTTTACACCCCCGTTTCCGACATGTAAATATTTCCCTTTCCGTGCGGATATGCGGATGCACAAAATTCCAGTTTTTGGGTAAAATTTAATTAAATCATTGAAAATGTTCTATGATGAGGTAACATAATACAAATAATTTTGAGTTATGGAGACTCTCATAATAGTATTTGCGCCCAAAAGTTCAAATTTTGTGCACCTCACTTAAGCGTGAGCAAATATGCAGGCAGTCGGACGGTTGAACATTCATAAATTACTAGTATCTGAAGGGCGCACAATTTACGACATGCAGATGGCCGATTGAACATTCATGGCTGCAAGTGTTACAGATACGGCCGGATCACGCCGCTCAAATCAGGCATCAGGAACCACAACCATCCGTCTGGCCCGCCCTGCTGACACAAACAGCCCGATCACAGATCGGGCTGTTGCATGTCTTCGCTATAAAAAAGTTCTATCTCACTCCTCATTACTGAGGTACTCGTCGATCGCTTTTGCGGCTTTTTTCCCCGCACCCATGGCCAGGATCACGGTAGCGGCGCCTGTAACTGCGTCGCCTCCTGCATAGACGCCATCCAAACTGGTTGAGCCCGTCTCTTCCTCGACTATTATACCGCCCCATTTATGCGTCTCAAGTCCCGGTGTGGTGGATTTTATCAGCGGGTTCGGTGACTGCCCGATAGCTACGACCACAGTCTGCACATCAAGCATATGCTCAGAGCCCTTTTTAGCTACCGGTCTCCTCCTGCCTGATGCATCCGGCTCCCCAAGCTCCATTTCTATACATTCCATTCCCTTGACCCATCCGTCATCGGTACCGATGATCCTTGTGGGGTTGGTCAGCAGCTTGAATATGATTCCTTCCTCCCTGGCATGATGCACTTCCTCAAGTCTTGCAGGCATTTCAGCCTCAGAACGCCTGTATACTATATATACGTTTTTGGCGCCAAGCCTCCTTGCACACCTGGCTGCATCCATGGCCACGTTGCCTCCGCCTATCACGGCCACACTTTCCGTCACTCTGACAGGGGTATCATATTCGGGGAATTTATATGCCTTCATCAGGTTTATCCTGGTCAGGAACTCATTGGCTGAGTAAACTCCGTTCAGGTTTTCGCCCGGTATGCCCATAAAGCTGGGCAGTCCGGCTCCGCTTCCTATGAATATCGCCTGGTAGCCCTCTTCCTCCAGCTCCGCCAGCGACAGTACCTTACCTATGACCATATTGGTCATGATCTTTACTCCCAGGCTCCGTACCGATTCGATCTCCTTCTGCACCAGTGCCTTCGGGAGCCTGAATTCCGGAATACCGTACATCAGCACGCCTCCGGGCACATGGAAGGCTTCGAATATAGTGACCTCATAGCCCTTTTTCGCCAGATCTCCGGCGCAGGTCAGCCCCGCAGGACCTGACCCGATCACTGCCACCTTTTTGCCGTTCCTCTCGACAGCATTTACAACATTCTCGCGATTTGCCATATACCAGTCGGCGACAAACCTCTCCAGCCTTCCTATCCCCACCGGCTCTCCCTTTTTACCTCTTACGCAAAGCTGCTCACACTGGGACTCCTGTGGGCAGACTCTTCCGCAAATGGCGGGCAGACTGTTTGTCTCCCTTATCTTGGCATAAGCGCCTTCAAAATCCCCCTGACTGACCAGCTTTATGAACTCGGGGATCTGGACGTTGACAGGACATCCGGCAACACACGGCCTTGTTTTGCAGTGCAGGCACCTGTTCGCTTCGCTGACAGCCATCTCGTCATCATAGCCGAGAGCGACCTCTTTGAAATTGCCGCTTCTGATCTCAGGGTCCTGTTCGGGCATCCTTACCTTTTTCAATGACATATCAGGCATTCAAGGCACCTCCCATCCTGCAGTCATGAGCCTCCTCGGATCTTCTTTCCTGACTTTTATACATCGCCTGTCTTCTCATCGCCTCGTCAAAGTCGACCTCATGTCCGTCAAAATCAGGTCCGTCCACACAGGCGAATTTTGTCTGTCCTCCCACCGTCACGCGGCAGCCTCCGCACATTCCCGTACCGTCTATCATTACAGGATTCATACTCACTATAGTCCTTATCCCGTATGGTTTTGTCATCAGAGAAACCATTTTCATCATTATCAGCGGACCGATGGCAATGACAAGATCATACTTATTTCCCTCATCCATCAGCTTTTTGAGCACGTCGGTAACAAAACCCTTATTGCCGTTGGAACCATCGTCTGTTGTTATAAACAGCCTGCTGCTTACTTTCTTGAGCTCTTCCTCCAGCAAAATGAAGCTGCTGTTTCTAAAACCGGTGATCACATCTACCTCTGCTCCAAGGGAGTACAGCTTCTTCGCCTGCGGGTATGCTATCGCAGTTCCGAGGCCGCCTCCGATGACAGCCGCTCTTTTGACGCCGTCAAGATGGCTTGCCGTGCCGAGAGGGCCGGCAAAGTCGAGCAGATGATCGCCTTCTTCCAGCGTACCCAATATCCTGGTGGTCTTCCCGACCTCCTGAAAAATGATCGTCACAGTTCCGGTGTCCGTGTTGTAATCAGCAATAGTCAGAGGGATCCTTTCTCCCTCCTCATTGATCCTGAGCATTATGAACTGGCCGGGCTCCGCTTTCCTGGCCACATACGGTGCTTCAACCTCAAGCAGCTTGACAGCCGGATTGAGCACTTCCTTTCTCGCTATCCTGAACATATGAAAACCCCCATAACCTCCTAAATCTATGCAGCGGACACATTGCAGCCGAAAGCGCCCGGATACACAAGCGGAAAGTGACACTCACCGCTTCATCATTTATTTATTTTAAACTACTATGCCTCAAACTGCAATAATAATCCACTTAATCCCATGCCATCAGTCCATTAGTTCAGATATCGAATTGGAAATGCCCACACTATCAATCCCTGAGTATCAGACCCGCACAGTCGCTCCGCCAGGTATTTCACGCTTCCCGGCTTTTATTCCTGAAAAACATTTTTCAAGATGCACTATACTCAGATCCTGCTTAAGTGCAAATGTCAATACAGCCGTCACAATGAGGGATACGGGCAGTGCGACGATTATGGGATCCACCATCGCCAGCGGCGCCAGCAGGGTATCCTTGACCAGCGATGGTTTGCCGGTGATCAATGCACACAACTGGAGGCTTGCCGACTCCTTCTCATGAATGAAGAAGATCCAGAAGAAGCTTGTCACAAAGCCGCTTATCATCCCCCAAACCGCTGCAGCCCTGGGCATCCTTTTGATAAAGAGGGCACCTATATAGGCAGGCAGGAAAGAAGCTGCACACAGTCCGAAAAACAGCGAAGTTCCCGTAGCGATGATCGCCATGCTGACATCCAGAAAGCTGGTCAGCCATGCAATACCCGTGCTTATCAATACACCCACCAGCATTGCAGCTTTTGATATCACTATACTTTTGCCTCTGCCTCCCATGCTTTTTTCATATACATCCCTGCCCAGAGCCGAGCCCATCGTATGGAATTGGGAGCTCAGAGTCGACATTGCTGCCGCCAGCAATGTTATCAGAAAGACAGGCCCGAACCATCCCGGGACATACCGCTTAATGAATTCGGGGATTATTTTATCATTGCCTCCTGCAGCTATCAATGAAACGCTGCCGGTCTCCTGGACGAAAAACACATTGGTCAGAGCGCCTACGGTGAAAGCGACACCTGTCATCATTAAAATAAATATTCCCCCTGATACCACAGCCCTGTTCAGCTCCTTGTTGCTTTTGACAGTCATGAACCTGACCACCAGCTGCGGCTGGGCAACAACACCTATCCCCACACCCAGCACAACTGTTGACACCAGATTCCACCAGATGGGAGTACCAAGACGTGGCATAGACGTCCAGCCATCGAAGCCTCCCTTGGTCAATGCAGCTGTCTGTTCGAGGATCGCCGGATCTGTATATAGACCGGACAGCTGTTGATGAGCTTCAGTTATGCCTCCCAGCTTGCTGTATGTGAAAATGATCAGGAATGTCATTCCCGCAAACATCAATAGTCCCTGGAAGGCATCAGTATACATAACTCCCTTTATACCTCCCATGAAAGCATACATGGCAACGACAGCAACAAAAGCTATCAGCGAGATGTGGAACGGGATGCCGAAATACGATTGTATAAAATCTGCTCCTCCCTTTATAACAGATGCGGCATATATGGGCATGAATAGAAAAATAACCACGCCTGCAAAGCCTTGAATAAATTTGGATTCAAATCTGAGCCCCAGCAATTCGGGAAATGTATGCGCATCGAGATTGTGTCCGATTTTTCGCGTCCTTTTGCCGAATACAACAAAGGCTATGAAAATACCTATGAATATATTGAGGAAGGTAAGCCACAACAGTCCCATCCCAAGCTGTCCGGCAGCTCCACCAAACCCGATAATGGCAGAGGTGCTTATAAATGAAGCTCCATATGACAGCGCCATGATCAGCGGATGGGCCTTTCGCCCCGCCACCAGGTAATCGGCGGCGCTGTTCGTCTTTTTATAGCCAAGGTAGCCCAGGAATGCCGTTATGGCAAGATAAATGATGATGATTACAGTGATATACATAATAAAACCTCCTTAAAAATCAAGTGTCCTGATAATCTGCCATTTCACTCTAATCTTAAGGAGCATGCTATTTCCAAGATATTTGACCTATTCTCCTATCTTAAACCGCAAGACCCTCGAAATGATTATTTGATGTGATATTAGACCAATAAAACTATTTCCTGTCCGATGAGCTTTCCCATTCGGCCTCTTCAGCCATCTGGAGCCTTTCCTCATCAGCGCCCCTGTTCCAGTTGTAAAGTCCGTATGTGACACATAATAATGCGCTCAAAATGCATAATAAATATGCACCCCATATCCAGGGATCACCTATTCCAAACATGCCAGCACCTCCTCCCGTATCAGTCTGACGGAAGATGCATCCACGCAGATACAGCGCTCCGTGTATCTGAAAATGCATCCGCCGGTAATATTGTATTCATTTTAGCAGGCCTTTGTTTTTGAATCAATACACAGTTAGTCATTTTTTGCTGATTTTATTCTGAACTGTCGTTGGTCCTGTTATCCATGATTGTAATTAATAGTTGTTTGATTGTACTTGACAGTTGTTTAAGTGATGTTATAATGTATTTAAAGCATGTTGGAGGTGCGTCATGAAAATAATCGATATGTTCAGACAAAAAAAGCCGGTAATTTCCTTTGAAATATTTCCGCCCAGACCGGATGTGCCCCTGGAGACCATATATCATCATCTGGATAAGTTTGAGGCCCTGCAGCCGGACTATATCAGTGTGACCTATGGAGCAGGCGGCAGCAGAAAGGGACGGACTCTGGAAATAGCAGAAAGGATCAAAAAGCAGCATAAGATTGAAAGCATGGCTCACTTTACATGCACAGGGCATACAAAGGAAGAAATCAGTGATATGCTTTGTGCGATGCATGATTCCGGACTTGAGAACATACTCGCTCTGAGAGGTGACCCCCCCGCCGGGCAGCCGGATTTCGATTTCTCCAGAAGCGCTTACCGCTATGCCTATGAACTCATACAGCACATCAGAGGCGTTAACGATTTTTGTATCGCTGCCGCTGCATATGTAGAAGGACATGTGGAATCTAAGAGGCTCAGCGAAGACTTGACACACTTGAAGGAAAAAGTGGATGCAGGCGTGGATTTTCTCATCACACAGTTGTTTTTTGACAACAGGCTGTTTTTCGATTTCATTGAAAAAACTCGGGCAATAGGCATAAATTGCCCTATCGCCGCAGGGATAATGCCCATATTCAGGGCGGATCAGATAAAATCCATCACGGCAAAAAGCGGCTGTTCCATACCTGCAAGTCTTGTTGTGATGATGGACAAATATCAGGATGACCCGGAGGATATGAGAAAGGCGGGCATAGAATACGCATCCCGCCAGATCATGGAGCTGATGGAGGCCGGAGTGGACGGTATCCACCTATACACGATGAACCGCCCTAAATCCACCAAAGAAATACTAAGCAATATAGGGGACGTTCCTTAGCCATAAAGGAATACCTCCTGTAAAGAAGTGTCCCCTTATCTTATTCCCTGTCTGAACCTGCGCTGCTCATTAAGAGCGTTGTCCAGGGCGGATGCCTCATTGATGGAATTTTCTATCTCCTGTGTCACCGGGTCGGACATCTCGTTTGAAAGTATTCTGTGCTTGAAGCCAGCTATACTGCTTTCGATCTGTTCAAGCTTCACACCGACGATCTCAAGCTGACTTCTTTCCTCTCTGAGCCTCTGAAGCAGCTTCTCATCCATTTCTATCGTCTTGGTCAGCTCCAGTACCGCCTGGTAATTTTTCAGCAAGCCAAGCCTTCTGTTATTCTTGTTTATCCTTGTCACAAGCTCATTCATGTGCCGGGGTGAAAGCTCCCTTATCCTGTCGGTGCAGTTGCCCACAAGACTTATATATGCCTTCACAAGCTTCAGCGCCTGTTCGATGACTCTTTGCTTAACGGGATCATCGGAATATCTGTCAAAATAGCACAGCAGCTCATCCCTTTGTCTCAATACTCTTATCACCCTTGATCTGAGGTTTTTTCCAAGACGTCCTGAGATACGCCGGTACATATCGTTACATTCCCGGCTGAGCCTGCCTATTTCCTCCAGCTTTTCAGAAAGCTCCAGCTCCCGTCTGAACTCTCTGCTTTGCAAAGTCCTTATCACACCTGTTGTATACAAGGCTACACCGGCAGCACCAACGACTAATGGCATCCATGATATTTCCGGCGCATAGGCGGATGTTCCAGCCGCTAAAAAAGCCCCGGCCGCAAGAATCAGAACGTTCCTGATCTTAAATGCCGCTTTAAAAAACACTCCACCACCCCCATACTTATTGTACAAGATATGGTGTAATATAACACTTCATTTTGTGAAAATTTTTATCTGGCTTTTTTCTGCAGGTCTGCAAGCTCACCGAATGTCAATTCCTCATCGTGCTCCACCAAGGCATCCATGATCTGGTTTTCCGTAAAGGTTCCTATAATATGCAGATCATCATCCAGCACATAAACAATGTGGAATCTGTCGAAATCCATACTCTTGAGTGATTCCCTCAGCAATGTATCTTTCATTGCCACAAGGTCCCGGGCAGCGTATATGCCCCTTCTGGCAAGCCTTGAACGCCTGTAGATGATTTCCCTCATACTCATCAATGCACTCTCCAATCTTGTTGTTCTCAAAACAATCATTGTATGCAGCCCGATCATCATCAGGCTTGCGTTGAAGGTAGTGATCAAAACCTGGTACACCCCTGCCGCTGTCAATAGAACTGAGACAAACCACGCAAGCACTCTGACAGCCCTGCCTGCTGCATTCGAACCCAAACTGCCGCGAAGCAGTACATACATCAGCTGTCCCCCGTCAAGGGGCATGACCGGCAGCAGATTGAACAGCCCCAAATAAAGATTGGAAGCCGCCAATAATTTGAAATATTCTTGCTCTCCAGGCAGTATGTGCTCAAGTATCAATGCGGTGAAAAAAAACAACAGATTCAATGCAGGCCCTGCAGAGTAAACGAAGATCGATTCTTTCCTGCTGCAGCGGCTGGTTTGGATCGAAGCCGAAAAACCCAGCACCGAGACACTGAATATATCAGTCCTGACGCCGAAGATGCCGGCAACGGCGATATGTCCTAATTCATGGAGCAGCATCGATATAAAGACGGCCGAGTACGCTGCAAAAAAACCTGTCATCAGCGTCAAAGCCGGCAGCAGCATAACACACAGGCTTATTCTGATTTCTGTTGCACCAAGCTTCAGCTTCACCCTGCAGCAGCTGTTATATACTCCAGCGGGTCAACAGGACCACTCCCATCCCACACCTCAAAATGCAGATGACTTCCTCCGGTCATGCTATCCTCCCCGACTCCGGCAATTACATTTCCCCTTTTCACAGTATCGTTTATCTTTACGGTAATGCTTGAACAATTTCCATAAACCGTTAACAATCCGTTATCATGACTTAATCTGACAAAATTTCCATACCCGGGAGCAGACCCCAGATCATCCACTATCCCATCTAGTGCGGCTGCCACATCATTCGTTTCCTCAGCTGATATATCAATGCCCCTGTGCATCCTGACAATGCCCCCGGGCCCGGTTATTTCTCCAAAGGGAGTGGCGATCGGCCCGATCAGAGGACTGATCATGCCAAAAGCTCCGGGCTGCACCGATGTATAGGCATCAATGTCTCCGCTGCTTGCCGCAAGTACAGAAGTTCCCGGAGACAGTCCCTCCGACGTGGTTTCATCCGGCGGTGTTCCGTTAAAAATAGTCAGATCAGAATGGTCATCTATATCCGTTTGGTCCATCATACCTGATTGTACGGTCTGTCCGGCCGGCTCAATTTGTTCAGTCTGTTCAGTTCGGCCGGCTTTGACAGTATTCAGGTCCGCATCCTGCTTTTTCACCGAGCCGTCGGCTACTGCAGCCGGAATCAGCCCTCTGTCTTCATTTGCAGCAGGTATGATACTGTCCTTTATGTCGGAGATTGTCGTTTGTGCAAATGCATAAATGCTTTTCAGTTCCACATTGTGGTGAAGAACATATCTCACCTGTCTGATTATGAAGCTGGCAGCAGAAATATTGATACTATTGGCGATTACTATTATCAAAAATAAAATAATGCTGACCAAAGTCTGAAATGCAAGAAGCCTTTTAAGACCTCCCTGTTGTTTCCCGACCCTTGTGCGGACTCTGTGGGAACTGCTTCGTCTGGCTGTGTATCTCCTGTCTGTCGGGTAACTATCCATAACGCTCATCTCCCGTACAGTAATATTTATAGGATCCTTGCTAAATTATATTAGTGATACTGCCCATTTATGTGAAAAGGGGGTCAGGCTTGAGAATTTCCCTTATTTCAAATAAAGGAATTTCTCAAGCCTGACCCCGATATACGATATATTATTGCTTTCTTATGTACTCACGCCAGTGCAGGTCGCCCCTCTCAAGACCTTTGATCAGGACTTCCGCTGTGGCGATATTGGTGGCAAAGGGTATATTGTTCATGTCGCACAGCTTCAGCAGCGAATCGATGTCCGGTTCGTAAGCATGGGGATTCACAGGATCCCTTAGAAAAATGACCAGGTCCATCTCATTGAGCGACACCCTTGCTGCGATCTGCTGGGTCCCGCCCATGTGACCTGCCGAAAATCTGTATACCGGCAAGCCGGCCCCATCGGATATGAATGACGCTGTCGTACCGGTAGCATACAGGGAATGCTGCTGCAAAATAGCTTTATATGCTATGCACAGATCCACCATCAATTCTTTTTTATTGTCATGCGCTATGAGAACAATATTCATAAGCAGCAAACTACCTTTATTTCCCGCTGTTTCTAATATTCTTGATCGGAATATTGGCATATAGTGCAGGTACTATACTTTCGCCGTCATCGCTCTTAGTCCTGGTAAGCTGTATATCCAATGCGCTTTCATCTACATCCATATAATTTGTGATCACCTTAATGATCTCGCTTTTGAGCATCTCCAGAAACTGCGGCGAAACGTTGGCTCGGTCATGTATCAATACCAGCTTCAGTCTATCCTTGGCAACATCC
>JAAYPO010000029.1 GCA_012519745.1 Clostridiaceae bacterium
CCCGACATAGAAAAAGCCGCTGATCTTGAGTTGCCTTCCGTTGCTGTAAATGCACCGGGAAGAGCAGCTGAAGTATACAGCAGAAATGCGGGGGGCACCACCGGAGCTGTTAAGCGGAGAGAGAAGGTTATTCCGTTCAGCAATAGATACTCTGAGGTCCTGCGCCTATCAAATGAGGGCATGGGGGATCTTCAGATAGCAAAGAGCCTTAATATGGGCAAAGGCGAGGTCGAATTGATAATCGGACTCAAACGATGAGGGAGATGTCATGGGACGTTTTCACATAAGGAGTTTTCTGCTTGGCATTGGAATAGGGATAATCATCACCTCGATCATCAGTATGATCTATCTTGCCGGAAGGGACCCCTTTGAAGGCCTGACCAGGGAACAGATAATCCAGCGGGCCGAAGAGTACGGGAAGAAATAGGTATGGTGACACGCAAACTAATCGCAGCGGGATGAGAAATGTCACCAATTGGTTTCTTGACAATGTGTGAGGGTCTGTTGTATAATTCATTTTGCAACGTCTGAAGGATATGCCGAAGTGATGGAATTGGCAGACGTAGTGGACTCAAAATCCACCGGTAGCGATACCGTGCCGGTTCGAGTCCGGCCTTCGGCACCATTGTATAAAGCGCCGGCTATTTGCCGGCGCTTTATTATTCACTGCCGGCTGCCCTGATTTTTATGATTTGCAGCAATTATTGCAGATACTATCGGAAATATGTTTCGTTTGCGATAATAATTTAAGGGTATATTTTAATCATGATCTGTAAATGTCGGGTATTTTATAAGCTGTATTTTTCATTATCAAATCAACTGAACAATTTATTGGAGGAGGGGCGTAAATGTATTTCAAGTGGAAGGATGAGTACGCTACTGGTATCGAAACCATCGATGCACAGCACAAACAACTGTTGGAGATAGGAGCCAGGATCTTTATACTGGCAGAACTGGATGACGGATATGACCATTATGATGAAATCATGGAAGTCCTGGGCGAGCTGAAGGATTATACCCAGTACCATTTCGGTTATGAGGAGCAGCTCATGGAGACCAATGGATATGAGCGCTATGAGAATCAGAAATTCCAGCATTTTTTTGTGATAAAGAAGATCGAGAAATTTCAAAGCTCCGACATCGATGACAGGCAGAAGGAGACGATAATCGGGCTTGCTGAATTCATATCCGACTGGATCATCAACCACATCCTGAAGGAAGATATGCAGTACAGGGAGTTCTTTATCAGCAGGGGCATAAAATAGCTGACAAACTCTCCGGCAACGGATATTTCCACCGTTACAGGGAAAGCGGCCGGATATCAATTTGCGAGATCCCGTATCGGCAGGGTGCAGATCCCGGGATCTGAACACAGGTGGTACCACGGATATGATATCCGCCCTGAGCTTGACAAAATTCAGACTCAAGGCGGATTTTTTGTTTTGTACATGTTGGGAAAACAAAAGGAGGTATCATCGATGGAAAAGGTTTATGCCAGAGAGGGGGCAAATATGGAATGCAGATCAGGGTGCGGCGCTTGCTGCATAGCGCCGTCGATATCATCACCGATACCCGGAATGCCGGAGGGAAAACCGGCGGGTACAAGATGCGTACAACTGGCGGATGACAACAGGTGCATGCTGTATGGAAGGCCGGAGAGACCGGAAGTATGCAAAAGTCTGCAGCCGGACGCAGAAATGTGCGGCGGATCGGCTGACGAAGCAATGGTATATCTGCGCAGTCTTGAGGATCTCACCAAACCATAAGGCATCAGTTGACGCAATCCCGCTGCATTCACAGTCCTGGACTTCCTGCAGGCTGTGCAAAAATAATCATTGATAACTATCAATACATATTCTATAATACTAACCAGAGGGCATACTAAAAATGCCCTCCGACAATACTTTCAAAAATGACAGAGTAGGTTATTGCGCGTCAAGTGCCAGTCGGACGGGAAGTTGCCGCTGGACGAAAAATCCCTGGGGATTTGCGGTGCAATAGCCGCATTCCGCTGTCACATGAGGGCATTTCCTTCCTTCTGTGACGCAGTGTCGTTGAGAAGGGGCGTCTGCGCCGGAGAGTCTTTCGGTATGCGGTGCCTATGAAGGAAAGGAGGTGCTTTTATGAAAAAGACTAGGACTCTTGTATTTATGAGCTTGCTGGTCTCATTGAATGTTCTGCTCACACATGTCGTTCCTGTCATTATGACAGGTGTCGTCAGAGTCAGCTTCGGATTCATACCTCTGTCGCTGTCATCCATGCTGTTCGGGCCTGTAATCGGCGGGATCGGCGGAGCTGTCAGCGACCTTATCGGCATGGTGATCGCCCCGAAGGGACCCTATTTCCCCGGATTTACTTTAAATGCATTTCTGTCGGGAGCGATTTATGGAGTGTTCTTGTACAAAAAACCAAAGAGTCTTGCCAGAATAATACTGGCAGTACTGTGCGTATCTGTGTTCGTCAATTTGGGACTCAATACCTACTGGCTCACCATACTCACAGGCAAAGGCTATCTTGCACTGCTCCCTGCCAGGATCATACAGAATGGGATATCCTCTCTCATCCAGATAATCTTCATACCGGCGATTTGGAAATTGGTCGGCAGCAGTCTGGAAAAGGATTATCTGAGACAACCCGCATGAAATTGCCAACGGGAGCCGTTCAAAGGGCTCCCGTTTTTCATTTCATGATATCAAATCAAAAAGCATATACATCTTTATTAAAGAAAATTCATCTCCCAGATTTTTCAGAATTTTTTTCTGGGAACTGCCTACAATATTAGTAACAAATCAATAGTCAACAAGGAGACATAAAAAATGAAAGCAGTGGTTATGGCAGGCGGGGAAGGCACAAGATTAAGACCGCTAACATGCAACAGGCCCAAACCAATGGTTCCTGTAGCCGGCAAGCCTGTTATGGAGCATATCACAGCTTTACTTAAAAACCATGGCATATATGATATCGCAGTGACATTGCAATATCTGCCGGACATCATAAGAAACCATTTTGAAGATGGAGGACAGTTTGGTGTCAGGATGAGATATTATATCGAGAACAAGCCTCTTGGGACGGCGGGAAGCGTCAGGAACGCAGAGAGCTTTCTTGATGATACATTTCTGGTAATAAGCGGTGACGCCCTCACAGACATAGATATCACAAAAGCAGTTGAATTCCATAAGGATAGGGATGCAATGGCAACTCTCGTACTAAAAAGAGTGGATATACCTTTGGAATATGGTGTTGTGGTCACCGGCAAAGATGGCAGGATAGTGCGTTTTCTTGAAAAGCCGGGATGGGGGGAGGTAATAAGCGATACTGTCAATACAGGGATATACATACTTTCACCCGAAATATTCAAGTATTACAGAGCAAATGAATTCTTTGATTTCAGCAGGGATCTGTTTCCGATACT
This sequence comes from Clostridiaceae bacterium, assembly GCA_012519745.1. Taxonomy (GTDB): domain Bacteria; phylum Bacillota; class Clostridia; order Acetivibrionales; family DTU013; genus DTU013. The sequence continues at coordinate 3,413 of JAAYPO010000029.1, forward strand.
GCTTAGTGAAAACAAACCGATGTATGGATATGTTACAGAGGATTACTGGTGTGATATAGGCGATATCAATGCATACATCCAGGCAAATTTCGATGTTATCGACCAGAAGGTCAGGGCAGATATACCGGGAAGAGAAATAGCACAAGGCATATGGGTGGGGCAGGATACATCGATTGAAAACGATGTAACGGTGGAGGCGCCATGTGTGATAGGAGCGGGCTGCCGTATAAGGGATGGCTCGGTAATAGGAAAGCATTCAGTTATAGGAGATAATACGGCAATAGCCGACAGATGCAGCATCAAAAGAAGCGTGATATGGAAAAACACTGATATATGCAGCGATGTACAGCTCAGAGGCAGCATTATCTGCAGCCGCACATATCTGGAGTCCGGTGTGTCCGCCTTTGAAAACTCAGTAGTAGGAGAAAACTCAAAAATAGGTGAACGGGCGGTAATCAGGCCTGATATCAAAATATGGCCCGGAAAATGGGTGGGACAGGGGATGGAGGTGGAGTCCAACATTGTTTGGGGCTCCAGAGCAAGAAGACAGTTCTTTGGCAACAGAGGTGTGAGCGGAACTGTCAATATCGACATGACACCTGAGTTCGCTGCAAAGCTGGGTGCCTCATTCGGTTCGGTAATTAAAAAAAGGGGCATCATAGGAGTTGGCTGCGATGGTTCCACATCAGCGGCCATGATAAAAAATGCGGTCATTTCAGGATTGCTGTCCTCGGGAGTACATGTGAATGACTATGATGTTCTTATGCTTCCGTCCATGAGGGCTGCAGTTCGATTTTACAGGCTTGACGGCGGAATATACGCAGGTGTCTCCAACACTGGCAGTCACAGGCTGACACTTGATTTTGTCGATAAAACAGGAAGCAGTATAGACAGGGTAACAGAAAAGAAGATCGAAAACATATTTTCACGTGATGATTTTGCAAGATGTGAAGGTGACTGCCTTAAAGGCATTACGGAAATAAAGGGCTTCCAGGATTTCTATATCAAAAATGTAATAAATGAAATGAAATCAAGCAGTCTTGATTTCAAAATATTGATAAATAACAGTGCGGCCTTTGGTACCCGTATTGTCGCTGAGCTGCTGACAGAATTGGGATGCAGTGTCAAGTGTGTCTCAATAGGAGAAAATCTGCCCGAAGGACCGGCTGATATGGGCCAGTTCTGCAGATATGTCAAAAACGGCGGCTTTGATATGGGTGTATCCATAGAGGATTCATGTGAAAAAATGCTGCTGGTAAATTCTAACGGAATGCTTTTGACGGAAGATGTATTTATTGCGTTGATCTCAATGATACTATTCAGAAAGCTCGGCGGCGGCACTGTGGTGGTCCCGGTTTCGGCAAGTCAGGCAATAGACACGATAGCAGAAAAATACCATGGAAATGTCGTAAGAACAAAAACATCGACAAGAGATATAATGGGCAGACTTCTTGGAAGAGATGCAAAGGAAGAGCTCCTTGAACAGTTCACGATGAATTTTGATGCTGTCGCAGGACTGGTGAAGCTGCTGGACTTTTTGACAGTCAATGGATCAAGCCTGCGTGAAATGGTTGCAATGCTGCCCAGGATACATATGCACAGGCAGGAGGTAGAGTGCGGCTGGGATAAAAAGGGAAAGGTCATAAGAAGGATCATCCAGGAACACAGCGGCAAAAAGATCGATACATTGGAAGGTGTCAAGATATATGATGAAAAGGGATGGGTGCTGGTGCTGCCTGATTCGGAAAAGCCTTTGTGCAGAGTGATCGGGGAGGGCGCCAGCGAAGAATTTGCTGAGGAACTCACAAATATCTACGTAAGAAAGGTAAGGGAAATCAGCCGCGGGTGAACCGCGGCTGTAATTACATAATGCAGCATCTGCCCGGGTTTTATAAGCCCGGTCCATATTCCACTTGAAATAATCATTCAATAAAAGTAGAATTGAGATATAGCGAGGTGAAGGATTTCCCCCTGTCTCTACAAGCATCGGGGTACGGGAAACAATCAAAATACATTGTCGCAAGTGGAGCGGATATGAATAAACCGGGCAGTCGTTTTATATTATTTATAGTTTTCGCCATATTCGGGGTCATAATCTCCATACAGATCAAAAGCGCTCTGCATTCAAAAAAGGTCACTGCCTCCGACACGCTCAGCGTGGATATGCTAAAGGCTCAGATCGCAGAGATCAGCGCGGAGACAGAACAGCTGAAGGCAGCTATCGATGAGAATGTTGTCATGCAGAATGATATGATCAGAGAGTATATCTCCATGCAAAACGACGACCGGCTTGCGGATGAATGGGAAATGATAAAGCTGAACACAGGCCTTGTGGATGTCAGAGGCCCCGGCATAACGATAAAGCTGGATGACGCTTCGGTGCGCAGACCGGATACACCGCTCAAATGGCTGATAATCCACGATTATGATGTCAGGACTATATTGAACGATCTGAAAAAGGCCGGCGCCCAGGCTATCGCCGTCAATGGCGAAAGGCTGGTTCCCATGAGTGAGCAGGTGTGTGCAGGGCCGACCATACTCATAAACGGCAACAGGCATCCTGTCCCATACTATATAGAGGCTATCGGGGACCCTGATGTTTTGTTTGAAAGCATCAGTACAAGCAGCAAGATAGCTGAATTGATAGAGTTCAACATAAAAGTTGAGATCAAAAAAGCGAAAGAGATCAAGATAGCCAAGTTCAGCGGTGCCGATAATCTGGACAGGCATATTTCAGGATTGGAGGTATATACAAAATGAAGATTGCGCGCAACATTGCAATGATGGTAGTGTGTATTCTGCTTGGAATAATGCTTTCCTTACAGTATAAAAGCGTGAATTACAACCAGAGTATGGCAAGCCTCGAAAACAAGAGGGCTGAAGAGCTAAAAGAGGATCTCATCAAATTGCAGAATCAAAAAAATGAGCTTCAGGACAGACTTATGAAGCTTGAGGAAGAAAATCAGACCTATGCCAAGGTCAAGGCCGGTGACAGTGAAGCTGTACAGCAGATCCAGAACAACCTGAGGAAGGCCAGGATATTTGCGGGCCTTGAGACGGTAAAGGGAGCGGGTATCATTGTTACCCTTGACAACAATGAATTCATATATGTATATGATTATGATATCCTCAATGTGGTAAACGAATTGAGGGCAAGCGGTGCTCAGGCCATATCAGTGAATGATGAGAGGGTCGTGGCCATGACGGAGATCCGTGATGCGGGACAGTATATCATTATCAACGGAAAGCAGTTCAAGGCTCCCTTTTTGATAAAAGCTATCGCAGATCCAGATGATCTGGAACGTTCACTTACTTTGCTTGGCGGAGTAGTAGAGGGTCTGGAGAGTGAAGGGCTAAAGGTAAGCATAAAAAAATATGATGAGATAGTCATAGGCAAGTTCATAGACGACGGTACGTCTATCAAGACAAATCTCCTGACTCCGGTAGAGTGAACCATTCAAATAATAGTTATATTTTCTGTCCTCCATAATACAAATAGTAGTGAGGCGGTGGAACGCCCCGCATAAAAGCTCTGACTTGAATACCATCAAAGTGTTGGCATACAAGCCTGAGCTTTTTACTTGTTGTGACCGGAGGTCCTTTTATGAAGTTTAGCAGAAAGAGTGCCAATCCGCTAATTGCGGCAGTATTGACCGTACTGCTGTGTATGACATGTGCCATGAGCGGCTGCCGGGCAACCGGCAGCATCAACACTTCCCTCAGCGATCTCGGCGGTGTGTATGCAAGCCGGTTCAGCGATCTCGATCTGAAAAATGAAATAAGCGGAAGAATGTCTGAGGATAAAGAAGATCCGGTGCTCAGGGCAAGCTGGATGCCGAAGGCCGATTCCGATGATGCGGATATATCGGATCAGGCAGCTGTATCGGAAGGAACGCTGAGTAATAAAGTGCTGCGGTGGGGAATATCCAGAAGACAGGAGAATAAGACCCCGGCTGCTGATCCGGGTGCTCCCGAACTGTTGAGCAAATATGGAGGCATGTGGCTGGGAGATACCGGAAAGAGTGTGATATATCTTACATTTGACGAGGGGTACGAAAACGGTTACACACCTGCCATATTGGACACGTTGGCTGAAAACAATGTCAAGGCGGTGTTTTTCATAACAGGTCCGTATCTGAAGGAGCATCAGGACCTTGTCAGAAGGATGCTGGAAGAAGGGCATGTGGTAGGGAATCATACGATACACCATCCAAGCCTTCCGGAGCTTAGCGACAGCCAGCTTGAAGAGGAGGTCCTGGGCCTTGACAGGGCTTTCCGGGAGAAATTCGGTCAGAGTATGGTTTTTTTAAGACCTCCCAAGGGTGAGTACAGTGAAAGGACTCTGGCATTGACTCAAAAGCTTGGATATTGCAACTTATTCTGGAGCTTTGCATATGATGATTGGTACCGCGACAAGAGCAGAGGGTCACAGTATGCGTATGATATTGTCATGCGCAATTTACATAACGGAGCAGTACTGCTGCTGCATGCCGTATCAAAGGATAATGCCCAGGCTCTTGACAGCATCATAAAAGGTGCGAGGGAGAAAGGGTACACTATAGGTGACCCACAGGACCTGCTGCAACCTTTAAAGGCTGGGGATGAATAATATGGCCGTTAAAAGCTCCAAAAAGAACAGGAGAAGTGCTGCTGGAAAGGACGATAAGGAAGAGATCGTCAAAAAGGGGGCGAAAGAGAGATTTGTTGAGATGCTGGAGCTTCCAAAGGAATTGGTTCTGGATCGTCCCAAGCTGACCATGGTCGGAAACTGCGATATTATGATCGAAAATTACAAGGGAGTCGCAGAATACAGCTCTGATCGTCTCAGGATCAACACGGGCTCCGGTATTGTCAGGATCGTTGGGACAGGACTCATTATCAGGGAAATAACATCTGAAGACATAATCGTCTCCGGAACGATCCATACATTGGAATTTGTCAATGCGGGGTGAGGCTCTTGTTGTTGTTCAGATTGTGGAATTATCTGCGCGGATATGTTATTATTATTGTTGAAGGCTATTTTATAGAAAAATTTATCAATATATGCGCAAAACGCCGGATACAGCTGTGGGATTGCAGGATCCAAAAGCAGTATCTGGCCACAATGAGGATGAGTGTCAAGGGCTTCCGGCTTATCAGGCCGGTTGCCAGAAAAACGGGATGCAAGGTGAGGTTGCTCAAAAAAACAGGGCTTCCGTTCGTATTCAATAAATACCGCAGACGGAGGGCCTTTTTTGCCGGGGCTTTACTGTTTTTGATATTGATCAATTTTCTTGCGTCCTTTATATGGAGCGTCGAGATATCCGGCAACAAGGAGCTGGAGCAGTCCGTGATGGAAGAGGCACTGGCAGAGAACGGCATCAGGACGGGAGTATTCAAATACCGGATAGACACAGATAGAGCCGTCACAGGTATGATGCTCCGGTTAGAAAAATTGGCATGGATAAGTATCAATATAAAGGGAACGAAGGTCAAAGTGGATATAAGGGAACGAAAAAATATGCCTGAAATCGTTCCCAGAGACATACCATGCGATATCATTGCCCGAAAGGACGGCATCATCAGGCAGGTCATTGCCAAGGAAGGCATCGAGGCGGTGGCCGAGGGGGATACTGTTAAAAAAGGTCAGATCCTCATATCGGGCAAAATCCCTTTGAAGGGCGGGGATGACGGATCAAGGCTGGCCCACGCCATGGGGACAGTAAAGGCACGTACATGGTATGAAGCCCAAGCGCCGGTCATACTTGATAAAGCCGAAAGGCTCAGGACCGGCAGGTACATAACAGATAATTCACTGGTACTGTTCTCCAGGGAGATCGACTTATTCAAAAAGAAAAACAGATTTCAGGATTATTCTGTTTCCAGGAACGTAAAGAAGCTTTCCATAGGCGAGGATCTGGTGCTCCCTGTGGAATGGATCACAATAAAATATATAGAAGAGAAGATCGTTTACGCATATGTCAGTAAAGAGGATGCAAAGAGAGAAGCTGTGGCGCAGGCCTATGACAAGGCTCTTGAGCAGGTGCCCGATGAGGCTGATGTGGTCGAAAGGATCGATAGATTCATAGAAGAGGATGGGAGCATAACTGCCAGCGTAACATTGGAATGTATTGAAGATATAGGTATGTCCAAACGGATTGGAGGAAATTGATTGGACAATTTTGAGCAGACAGTGGAATTTGAGAAGATAGATCATCTGATACACTTATTTGGACATTTTGATGAAAATGCAAGAATAATTGAGGATGGCCTGAATGTAAAGCTGGTATCGAGGGGTACCGAGATCAGGGTGACCGGAGTCAGGCAGGATGTGGAAAAAGCATCTGCTGTTGTAAAGAAGCTGATTTCCATGATCGCACACGGGGAGGATATCACAAGACAGAATGTGAGCTATCTGGTCGATCTTGCGGCAGAGGGCAGGACGGACAAGATCATGGAATATCCGGGAGATTATGTTTGTCTGACGGCAAGAGGACGGCAAATAAAGTCAAAGACTCATGGTCAGAAGAGGTATGTCAACGCCATAAAGGAAAACACCGTTGTATTTGGGATCGGGCCTGCGGGAACCGGAAAGACATTTCTGGCAGTTGCCATGGCGGTGAATGCATTCAGAGACAAGCAGGTAAACAGGATCATATTGACCCGTCCTGCGGTAGAGGCCGGGGAAAAGCTGGGATTTTTGCCCGGTGATATGCAAAACAAGGTGGATCCCTATCTGAGGCCGCTGTATGACGCATTGTATGAGATCATGGGGGCAGAAACCTATCAGAAGTATATCGAGAAGGGTTCTATAGAAATAGCGCCCCTTGCATATATGAGAGGGCGTACACTGGATGATTCCTTCATAATCCTTGATGAGGCGCAAAACACCACTCCGGAACAGATGAAAATGTTCCTTACCCGTATCGGTTTCGGATCCAAAGCGGTGGTCACAGGTGACATAACCCAGATAGATCTGCCGGGAGACAAGAGGTCAGGACTCAAAGAGGTCACAAAAATATTAAAGGATGTGGATGGTCTGGAGTTTGTGTATCTGTCAGAAAAGGATGTTGTCAGGCATGAGCTTGTCCAGAGGATCATAAAGGCATATGAGCGGTTTGATTCACATAAGGGCTGAAAAATACGTAGTTTACGCTGATTTATAAACTGTATTCTCTTTGATGGGGGGCTGAGCCTTGAACAAAGTCAAGAAAAAGAAAACAAAAAGACAGGTTATATCCTTTTTCAGGAACAGGACGACCCAGCGTGTGCTCATAGCAATAGTGACCATCGCTATATCGGTGGTCATTATTGAAAACAGTGCCGCACCCAGGAAGTACAAGCTGGAGCTTGGTGAAAGCTCCAAATATGATATTTCTGCACCCCGGGACATAGAAAATGTAATGCTTACCGAGAGATTCGCAAATGAGGCTGCAGAAAAAGTTGTCCCTGTCATGGAAAGGCTTGACAGCGTGTCTATCGATATCATAAATTCCGTCAATGAGTTTTTCAATGATATAAGATCTGCAAGACAAAGTGTATTCAATGGTATCTCTGAGCAGGGACAAGCTTTTGACAGCCAGGATTACCAGGAGCTTCTGGAGCAGGAGAGGGCTGAGGCTGCGGATGTTCTGGCTATCAGGCTGCGGAAGCACGGATTACAGCTGACTGAGGATCAGACAAAGCATCTGGTTGCGGCAGTGACCGATGATGAGCTGGACAGATTTCAAGAGCTGACTGTAGAGCTCATCAGCACAGTGATGAAAAAGGAGGTCACTGAAAGCAATCTGGCATCACAGGTGGATTTTGTACAGGACACCTTCATGGTAAGCGATCTGTCTCAGGAGCTGAAAAGTATAGGCAGTATAGTGGCGGCTGTTATGCTCAAGCCCAATAGTGTGATCGACAAGGACAAGACTAATGAGGCAAGGAATGAAGCATATGAAACTGCACTGGAAAACAAGCAGATAATAACAGAGGGCTCCAGGATCGTCAGCTTCGGGGACATAGTGACAGAGGACAAGCTGGAGGTGCTGCGGGAGCTGAACTTCCTTGAGACCGACAGCTTCGATTATGCTTTCGCCGGAGGAATACTTTTAGTGGTGCTGATGCTGAGCTTCTTGCTTATTTTGTATGTGCACCACTTCTGCAGCAAGATCATACCAGGTACAAAAGAGACGATACTATTATGTGTGATCATATTGCTTACGCTGGTGTCGGCATGGCTGCTCAACCCTGTGAGGTCACTGCTGATACCTGTTTTTATCGCACCGATGCTGATTACGATATTACTGGATCTTCGTCTGGGAATAATAGTAAATATACTCCTGTCATTAACAATAACTTTCATTACAAACGGTGATCAGGGATTTTTATATACAGCCATCATTGGAGGTACGATGGCGGCATTTATTGTCACCGGAGCAAATCAAAGAAGCAGGCTGTCGGTGTCCGGTCTTGCCATTGCCTTCATAAATGCGGCCGTTATCTCATGCATCGGGCTGATAAGCAAGAGCAGCCTGGCTTCCATCGCTATCAATGCAGCACTTGTAGCACTCAACGGCATGCTGTCAACAATATTCACTATTGGGATACTGCCATTCTTTGAAAGCACCTTCAATATAATAACGCCGTTAAAGCTGCTGGAGCTGGCAAATCCCAACCAGCCGCTGATGAAAAAGCTCCTGATGGAAGCACCCGGCACATATCACCACAGCCTGATGGTTGGGAACCTGGCCGAGGTGGCATCGGAGGAAATCAACGGAAATGCATTGCTTGCACGCGTGGGAGCATATTATCATGACGTGGGAAAGCTAAAGCGCCCCAATTTCTTTAAGGAAAACCAGCTCTCTGACAATCCTCATGACAGGATGACGCCTAATCTCAGTACACTCGTAATAACATCCCATACCACTGACGGTGCCGAGATCGCAGAAAAATACAAGGTCCCGCTGGCGGTGAGGAATATAATCAGTCAGCATCACGGTACGACCCTTGCCGCATACTTTTATTTCAAGGCTAAAAAGGGAGAAAAAGGCGAGAATATCAAGCAGGAGGATTTTAGATATCAGGGGCCCAGACCCTCAACAAAGGAGGCAGCCGTAGTAATGCTTGCGGATTCTGTCGAGGCTGCTGTCAGGTCCATGGTGGAAAAAACCGAAGGCAAGATGGAGGGCTTGATCAGAAAAATCATTAAGGATAAGCTCGATGACGGGCAGCTGGATCTGTGTGAGCTCACCCTCAAGGACCTGGACATGATAGCAAAAGCATTCATGAGAGTGTTCGGAGGCTATTTCCATGAACGACAGCAGTACCCGGAAATGCAGATAAAAGAGCTTACCGAAGGAGCAGGCAGCGATATCGATCCACTGACTGCAGAAGCAGGGATCCAGGCGTCTGTCCAACAGGCCGGCAATACTTCGGACACCACAGATACAAGCATGCTTGCGGATGAAATCCCGAATGAGAAGGCAGGAAAGCATAATGAAAAACATCAGGCTTAAGGGAATGGAGCAATCAAAGGTATATATAGAAAATGAGCAGACACAGACCGAGTTTACACAGGTTTATGCTGAATTGCTCAAAAAGACAGCTTTGTGCTGTCTGGAGGAAGAGAACACAGAGGTCGGATGTGAGATAAACATTCTGATAACTGATGACGCAGCGATAAGGGATATAAACAGACAATTCCGGGACATAGACAGTCCGACTGATGTCCTTTCGTTCCCGATGGCTCAAATAGAAACCGGAAAGATAGCTGATGAAAGCGGAGATTTTGATATAGACGAAGGGCTCCTTATGCTTGGAGACATCGTGATATCAATGGAGACTGCCATAAGACAATCTGAACGATACGGGCACCCGCTGGATAGAGAGCTTGCATTCCTCACTGCCCACGGAATGTTCCACCTGCTTGGCTATGATCACATGGAAAGCCGGGAAGAAGAGGCAATGATGACAAAGCAGGAGAAAGTGCTCAATAAGCTGGGGTTAAAGAGAGAATGAAAAACAGGACATTGATCGACAGCTTTAACAATGCTTTGCATGGCATAATAGCCACCGTTAAAAGCGAGCGGAACATGAAGATCCATCTGACGGCTGCTGTGCTGGTTCTGGTCATGTCGCTTTTCTACGATCTTACAAGGTCGGAGTTTCTTATCATATGCATAACCATCGCCATCGTATTGATCTGCGAACTCTTCAATACAGCCATAGAAGTCATTATAGACACTCTGATCGGTATCTATCATCCAAAAGCAAAGATAGTAAAGGATACGGCCGCAGCTGCGGTGTTCATATCCGCCCTGCTCTCAATCGCAGTAGCATATGTGATCTTTTTCGACAGGGTCAGTACCAGCCTTGAAATAGGTATAGTCAGGATCAAGCAGACACAGATGCATGTCACGATAATTGCTATCGTACTGACTATGACAGCCGTACTTATCCTCAAGGCTATATTCAAAAAGGGTACGCCGTTTAGCGGCGGTATGCCCAGCGGACATGCGGCTGTGGCTTTCTCAGCAGCAACGGCTGTTGCCCTTTATTCAAATAATGCTGCTATAACCATATTGTTTATAATCGTTGCGCTGCTTGTAGTACAAAGCAGATTAGAGGGAAAGATACATAATGCGATAGAACTGATCGCGGGAGCGGTCATTGGATTTTTGGTAACACTGCTTTTATTCCAGTTCTTTTCATAGGATGGGATGGGCATAAAAATAGTATACAAACAGAATACGGGAGGTATGTCGATTGTTCAAATCCGGTTTCGTTTCCATAGTCGGACGCCCTAATGTGGGCAAGTCAACACTGACCAACAGGCTGCTTGGCGAAAAAGTATCCATAGTGTCCAGTAAGCCGCAGACCACAAGAAATACTATTCGAACTATAATCAATACAGACACGAGTCAAATAATCATTCTGGACACTCCCGGCATACACAAGCCTAAAAACAAGCTGGGGGAGTATATGGTCAATCTCGCTGAAAACACATTGAATGAAGTCGATGTTGTCTTGTTTATGACAGAGGCCACCGATGAAAGGCCGGGAGCAGGGGACATATATATCATAGAGCAGCTGAAAGCCGTAAAAACACCTGTAATACTAATATTGAACAAGATAGATCTTATCCGGAAGGAGCAGTTGCTGGAGAGGATAAAAAAATTCACTGAGCTGATGGAATTTGAGAGCATTATACCCATCTCAGCCATCTCTGATGAGGGAATAGACATAGTACTAAATGAGATTACAAAGCTTTTACCCGAAGGGCCTAAATTCTTCCCGGATGATATGATCACTGATCAGCCTGAGAAGATGATAGCTGCAGAGCTTATCAGAGAAAAAATACTGGAGCTGGTACAGGACGAAGTGCCTCATGGTACAGGAGTGGAGATAATGTCATTCAAGGAACGTCAGGGAAAGGACCTGATCGATATAGAAGCGACGATCTACTGTGAACGGGGCACTCATAAAGGCATACTGATAGGGAAGGATGGCAGCATGCTCAAAAAGATAGGTACCCTTTCCAGAACAGAAATAGAGAACCTGCTAGGAACCAAGGTTTTCCTCAAGCTGTGGGTCAAGGTGAAGCCAGACTGGCGCAACAGTGACAATATGCTAAAAATACTGGGTTACAAATAACGAGACATCATAGAGGTGAGGCCGACATAAACAGAAAATACCGGTGCAAATATTGCAAGTATACAAACTCCTGATTAGAGTAAGATAAATAAATAGGAGGGACACATCTGTACAGAGAGTTTCGCTTCGTCCCTTACAAAACAGGAGGGGGATTTGTAATGCTGAAGGATTTTGCATGGGATACATTTATCAACAACGGTATTCTCGAGTCATATATATTCTATAGAGAAATAGAAGAAAGGGACATGGCTGCAGAGCAAAGAAACATTGCAGAGGCAGAGGCCGCTCCAAGTGTGAGCAATGCCTGAGATGTGAGCTGAACTGGGGCCGAATGATTTATCATGGGTTTTTTGAAGACCAGGGGGATAGTAGTAAAAGAGGTCAGCACGGGTGAAGCTGACAAGATCATAACCATATTCACCAGGAGCCAGGGCCGCATATCAGCTCATTCAAAGGGCGGGAAGCGGCCCAGATCCAAACTGGCTGCCGGATCACAGATACTTAGCTATAGTGAATTTGTACTATACAGCGGTAAAGACATGTATTCTGTAAACAGCTGCGATGTGATAGAGCCGTTTTATGAAATACGAAACGACATGGTCAAGTTAACCTATGCCGCTCATTTTATGGACATAGTACTGGAGCTCATCCAGGAAAACCAACCATCTCCCAGGCTTCTGAAGCTGCTTTTGAATACGCTGCACATGCTTGCGAAGACGAAAAAGCAGTCGGAGTTGATATCGTGCATATTTGAGCTAAGAGCAATATCCATTGCAGGGTATGCGCCTTATGTAAACAGTTGCATGAATTGCGGCAACGGGCCTGAAAACAATTATTCCTTCAGCTTTATAAAATGCGGATTCCTATGTGACAGGGAGAAATGCTCCGGCCAGGACAGGTCTTCGATCCTGCTGTCTCCCGGAGCTTCAAGGGCCATCCAGCACATAACCTATGCCCCAATGGAAGAGCTGTTCATCTTTGGTCTGTCTCCTGACGTACTGGAGGAGTTGGGCCGTGTAACAAGAAGGTACCTGAGGGAGCGTCTTGAGCGTGATTTCACCAAGCTGGACTTCCTCAAAAGCATATGATAAAGGTGAAGGGACACACCTCTGCAGGGAGCGATGCTATATGGATGAGGTATGTCCCTTTATGATAATCTCTTACAGCTGTCCACACCTCTGCAAGGAGCGATGCTATATGGATGAGGTCATCAGTTCGACTCTGATTGAGGGCTCCAGCTTGAAAGCCTTGAAACGCTGAATTTACAGCGTTTCGGGGTTGTCTCATTTTATTCCATCATCTCATTCACTCTCATCGTTTATCATCTAAACTCACGCTAATTGGCTTGTAATCGGGTTATTATTCTGATGCGGCAGATGTATACTCCGGTGGTGTGAATACAAGACAAGATGGACAAATTTGCAAGTAAAGGCAGAAGTAAAAATCCTAGTGGATGAATTATCAAGTAAGGGCAGCGACTTGACTGTTTCAAGGATACATAATGCATAATATGGAGAATTATGTATAATAGTTATAGTTAAATTACCATAAAATCATTAATTTCCTTGCCCTTAATTGCAAAATCATCCACTAGGATTTTTACTGTTGCCCTTACCTGTAAAATCATCCAGTAGGGTTCCCTGTTGCTGACCATAACCGGAAATGTATCCATTTTGATGCCAAATACATATGAGAATAACTGTTAATAAATCAAGGCTCTACCTCTAGATGCAATTATCAAATCTATTGTCATCCATAACATTACATCCCCTTTCTCAAATACAAAATTATTAGTACTTTCCTTTCGTTTATGAAGGAAAATAAAGATGGCATAAAATTTGTTACAAGCAGAATGCGAATTTGATATCGTATGCGCCTATTCTTCAGAAAATGGGCAGGGAGGATTCACACTAGATCATGAGGTATTAAAAGAGCTTACAGCGTATCTGGTAGATTTAAGCATCACTCTATATTTTGCTGAAAGAGAAAGTGAAATTCGGCGAAATGAGAAATAACATGCTGATGACATTACATCACTCGTGATTCCAATGCATCAACGCTGTAAAAGATTTTGGTGTGTTATGGAATGAGGTTTACTGGAAAAAGATAAACGGTTTTCTGCATATAACCCCTGTTGGGTTTTAATTGGGATTTTGTAAATCATAAACCAGCTGCAAAGCTGATCAAATAGGCGTTTCTGACTATATTGACCCTTTCCATGGTAAGGATGAGGTCACCAGTTCGACTCTGATTGAGGGCTCCAACAATGTGAAAGCTTCTAAGGTTTTTACCTGGAAGCTTTTTCATGTTTACCCTTATTGCTACCCTTACTAATTATGTATGCTACAATATGGTATGTATAGAGAATTTACTTAATCGTGAGGGTTTTATCCATGAATTCCTATAATTTAGTTATTAAAGAAGTTAATAAGTTGGACCATTTTATACATTTGCGTATTATCCAATGGAGATACGGTCGCTGAGGTGAAGTATATTACATATAACCGGAGGGTATGATGAAAAACTGTGCGATTTACAGTTCGTTTTCGGATCTGAATCAGTTGATGGAGCTTGTCGGAAGGACGTTCCAGGGTTTTAAAATCAATGTGAACCCCAATAAAACAAGAATCGAGATCACGGAAAGAAAACTGTTCGGGAAAACGACGAACGGGTTTAATGTCATGACAGTTAAAACGGAAAATGAAAAATTTTCTGGTATGCTGAATGGGATGTTTAACTTTTTTTCTCAAATGCCAGCCAGGAATAGCATAGTAAAAGAGAAACTCCTTGTGAAGATAACGACTTTGGCAATGGTGATTGGTGTCGTTACCGACAAGGATATATCGGATCAGTTCCGGTCCCAACTGTTGTCAATGACAAAGGAACTGGAGGGTTTCATGATGTGGGGCAGCCGGCAGATATTGGACTACAATGGAAAGCTTATCCTTGATCTGGATGTAAATTCGGAGATTGATGATTTCGTTGTAACAGCGCCTTCGAGCTTCCTTGATGGGAATTTGAATACAACGGAATCAGGATTGAAGCGGAAGGACCGAACAGAGCGGATTCTGAATGAGAAGGAGATTCCATTGTGTAAAACGCTTCCGGTTATCGTTGGGGACGAGGATGTCCGATTAAGGAGTACTGAAGAAATAGTTAAGCGGGCGGTTGCTTTGTGTATTTGTGCGTTGAAAGGGGAATGTTGGGGCTCCGGCCAGCCGAAGGAGGAAACGGATGAGTTGATCAACCGGATCATTGATCAGTTTCATGCAACTGAATTCTTTTCTCCTGAGGAGAAAGAATTTATTATTGTTGCTGCTCGGGCCCGTTAACACATTGCGCACTTTTTTACCAAATACTAAAAGCTTGGAATCCTCTTCTATCAAAGGTTCCCAAGCTTTTCATTTTCTCCAAGTGTCAAAGACAGGATTGTACGGTACATTATTGAGGAAGAATTCACCTGGTAAGGAGATACCCTGTCCGGAAAACCACCGGACAGGGTTAATGAGCAAAATTGGTGGCCAACGAATTCAAGCAAATGGCGGTCAAACAGCCCGAGCAGCAACATCTACTTTCTTATACTATAAATAATATTCATTATTTCTTCACTGTTTTTATCATAAATTTCATAATCCATAAATACTATTACTCCAATAAACTCATCTATTATGCATCTAATCTCAACAACATTATCTGTTTTCCTTTTGTATAGATCTCCGTTAAGTCCACTTGATGTTTTAATACTTTCAACTTCATAATCATTCGGGTCAGGTATGCTTATATGCCCACGCTGTTGAAATACATATATTCTATTTTCTCTATTCTCGTTTACATATATCTCAATTCCAGAATCTGGTGTAGCTTCTATCTCCTTAGTTGCTTCTATATTGTGATTGATAGAATACTCCCATTTTTCAGGGAAGTCCAGGCTAAAATCAAATGTTTTATCGGTATATGTCACCAAATTCTCATTTTTAGAACCATTCTCTGTTGTATTCATTTTACTTTTATTGTTACAACCTGTGATAATTATTACAGTCATTAACAGTATATAAAGTAATTTATAGTACTTATTTTTCAATGCAACCATCCTCCCTAATTAATAAATGGAAATACCTTTCATAAAAGGTATTTCTATTTATATTATATTATATTACTTTGTAGACCTTTGAAAATAATATATCGTCTAGTCAAATAAAATCCTTAAGATTGATGACATCTGATTATTAAAGTATTGAAAAAGGTCTATATGAGTTATTAGCCAGGTCTTCATGATCCCATACAGTTATTTGCAGATAAAACGGCGTTTGCTCATAACAGGGTGTCTACATACTATTTGGTAGAAGGTCCAAATGGTACCGAGTCCGGTACTGTTTATAGTAAAACTGTGACATTTTAAGTACCGACATAATCACTTACGATATCCTATCCTATATAAGAAGGTGATACCAATGGTGTTATGCTGGTTTCATTGATGTAAACATAGTTTATACCTATGGGAAGATGCATGGGTATTTCACTAGAAGCCAGTGCTGATAAGGGAAAATTGAATAATACCAATGCACATAATACAATAAAAGGCAATTTTTTTACCGACATAAACAGACCTCCTTATTTTGTTCTATTATTTATAACAAATAAGAGGAGGCTTTTGTGACATTAGCACTGATTTCTTTACAAAACTCTTTCTTTATAGCATTCGGTAAATGATTTAACCCTCTGGTTCTATGCTTTCAGCGATCCTAAGGACTGTAGTTTTATCCAGAGTAGAAGATACCCTATACATATAACTATTATCATACCAGATTAGGTTTTGCACTCCTTCATTGGAATAGTATTTTGCTGGCAGATCATTAAATATGAAGTCCTCTAATTCAATACCTTCCGTATTGATGTGCATTGATACCTCATCAGGACATACCTGTCTGTATGAAATATATTCGTTACCCTTTTCATATTCCAATAAAACTGTGCCATCCATATCTTCATATACAAGTGAAAATCCATCAGGAATATAAGTTGGTACATATATCGAAAAATTTTCACTCGATGTATTTGTAGATTGAGATTTTTCAAAAAATAGTTGTGTGTATTTTTCATATACTTCTATGATTAATTCAAAGACCTTTTCACGAATGGCTGAAACACTCATAACAGATGCCAGCAATAGAATTATCGCAATGAGAACAGCAATCAGTCTTCTGCGTAGATATACCGGACGACCAATAACAATCGGTTCCGTTATTCTATTACGACTAATAAGGTGTTTCATTTTGCGTTCAAATCTACGTGAGAATTTATGCTCGATAATATTTTCAGGTAATGCGTTGATCTCAAGCAAATCTGCCTTAATAACGGCATCTCTTAACATCTCTTCAGAAAAACTATAAGACATTTAAACACTCTCCATATCAAGAATTTCCTGCACCTTGAGTTTAGCCCTTTCAATACGTTTTCTGACTGTTGCCTCGGTTATTTCAAGCTCATTTGCAATTTCCTGGTTGGAATAATTATGTACAAACTTTAGTGTTAATACCGTCTTATATATTACCGGCAGCTTTGCGACAGCGTATGCCAGATTTCCCATATCTTCTTGAAATTCAATGTTATCAGCAATAGTATCATGAAATTCATCATAGGGAACCTCCAAGTGACGTTTTCGATAATTATATATGTTGATTGCACAGTGCTTAACTATAGTAACAATGTAGCTTTTAGTTTTGTGACAGTTAATATTTTCTATTTTGTCAAGGTTCTCAATGATCTTAATAAAGGCTTGGTGAACTACATCTTCGGATAAAGAGGGATCAGCAAGGATATTATTAGCGACATAGAATAATAAGCTTTTGTATTTGTTATAAATCATTATGAACTTGTCCCTATCTTCTTCCGTATCGATCATAGATAAAAAGCAAATAAGCATATGATCGCCTCCTCATAATAAGGTTCATAGCAATTTAAATTTGTTACCATTATATCATAAATATGGATAGCAATAGCATGCATCAGGGATAGGGATAGGTCATGTAAAGTACTCAATGACAGCATCCGGAAACCTTTCGCTGATCAATCCTGAAATATATGTTTTCATCTTTTGAGCTGTTTCCTTTGGATACACGTACTTGAACCTTCCGTATTTTCCCCATTTTACAGACCTTGCTGCTTCATCCATGTCAAGCCTGGTATTGGGATACCGCTGAAGGATGTAATTTTTTGCAATGGGAGTAAGGAGCATTCCTGTAATGAAATAAAATGAACTTTGAAAAAAGAGATGCCAGGCTGTACAATTTGAAATGTGAGTTGCCGCCAAAGTAACCACATATCAAAAAAACAGGAGGCATCTAATATGAAGTATAACCAAAATGAGAAGTTGAAGCAAATGGATTTATCGACAATGGTGGTAGGAGTTGAC
>JAAYPO010000030.1 GCA_012519745.1 Clostridiaceae bacterium
CAAAAGAGATTTTTCGATGGCAGAAAAATTTCCTGACCTCAGTAGTGTTACAACGCTATAATTAACGACATTTAAGTAAGGGAGTACATATTTTGAAGACAGAAATAATTAAAGTAGATACAGCTGTTCAAGATTGGGACAAGCAGCTCGACTACGCAGCTCAGGTATTAAGCTCCGGAGGGTTGGTAGCCTTTCCGACTGAAACTGTATACGGTCTGGGAGCAAATGCACTGGATCAGACCGCCGTAGAGGGCATTTACAGAGCAAAGGGCCGCCCATCTGACAACCCGCTTATAGTCCATATTGCAAATACTGATTCGGTCAAGGAACTGACAGACAGTATCCCTTTTGTCACGACTGTTCTCATGGAGGCATTCTGGCCGGGGCCGCTGACTCTGGTAATGCCAAAGTCGGAAAAAGTACCGGACATTATTACCGCGGGCCTTGATACAGTTGCCATCAGAATGCCCTCCCACCCCATTGCGGCAGCATTGATCAAAAAATCGGGAGTGCCTGTGGCCGCTCCGAGCGCAAACAGCTCCGGCAGGCCAAGCCCGACTCTGGTAAAGCATGTGATCGAAGACCTTAAAGGCAAGGTGGATGTCATTATCGACGGAGGCATCTCGAATGTTGGCGTGGAGTCAACAGTGCTGGATATAACAGTCACTCCCCCAATGATATTAAGACCAGGAGGAGTTACTCTGGAGCAGTTGCGCAGCGTTCTAGGTGCAGTCTGCTGGGATCCGGAGTCCGTGGACATGTACACCGGCACTTCGTCGGATGCATCCCTCGCCCCTCCCAGATCACCGGGCATGAAATACAAGCACTATTCCCCAAATGCAGCACTCCTTCTTCTCCAGGGCGATCCTGAAAGGGTAGCAGCAGAGATAAGCAAAAGGGCAGAGCTTTACCACAGGGAAGGCACCTCTATCGGAATACTCAATACCGATGAAACGGCCTCTTTTTATGAGCCCTCCCTGCACACCTACTGCAAGATCATATCACTTGGGAGCAGGGAGAATCCGGAGACTTTGGCATCAAACCTCTTCCGGTGTTTACGGGATTTTGACGAAAAAGCTGTTGAGATGATAATGGCTGAAGCTCCCGACGAGAACGGCATCGGACAAGCAGTGATGAACCGGTTGCTGAAGGCAGCAGGGGGAAATATCATAAAACTTTGAGGAGATCAGATGAAACAGATTTTGTTTGTATGTACAGGCAATACCTGCAGAAGCCCGATGGCTGCGGCACTGTTCAACCGCTTGGCGGCACGGGAGCTGCAGGGCCGCGGGTATGAAGCAGTATCAGCCGGACTTTCTGCAATGGACGGGGCTCCTGCAAGTAAAAACGCTATGAGAGCAATGGACAGTTATCCCGATGCCGATCTGTCGCACCATCGCTCAAGACAGCTGATGCATGATGATGTTAAAAACGCCTTCCTGGTATTAGCAATGTGCCGGAGCCACAAGCAGCATATACTTTCTATGTACCCCGAAGCGTATCAAAAGGTCTACACATTGAAAGAATATTCATATGGTGCGCAGGCCGACATAAATGACCCCTTTGGAGGCGACGAATCAGTCTACAGGCAAAGTGCAGAGGAAATAGCACGGGCAGTTGAGAAGCTTGTAGAAAAACTCAAAATTATATGATACAGCTTTGACTTTAGTATATCAATAATATAAAATTGTAACGGAGGCTAATAAAGATGTTGGCAATCGCAAGCGATCATGCAGGCTTTGACCTGAAAACCGAAATAATCAAGCATTTGAAGGAAATAGACGTCCCGTTTGAGGACCTTGGCACATGTGACTGTACCACTTCCGTAGATTACAATGATTTTGGCCAGAAGGTAGCGGAAGCGGTAGCTGCCGGGACACATGAACGCGGCATAATAATATGCGGCACAGGTATCGGTATTTCCATCACAGCAAACAAGGTACCCGGCATACGGGCCGCTCTTTGCACAGATCCATATATGGCCAGAATGAGCCGTGAGCACAATGACGCAAATGTGCTGGCGCTTGGCGCCAGAGTGTTGGGCGTCGGCCTGGCTGTCGATATTGTCGATACGTGGCTGAACGCTTCTTTTTTGGGCGGACGTCACCAGAGAAGAGTGGACAAATTCCAGGCTGTAGAGAAAAAATATTCTATAAAAAATACATAAACCGGAGGTACAGCATATGGAGAAAGTTTTTATATTTGATCACCCGCTGATCCAACACAAAATATCCTTATTGAGGGACAAGAACACAAGCATCAAAGAGTTCCGGGAATTGGTGTCTGAGATTGCAATGCTCATGGGCTATGAGGTCACAAGGAATATGCCCTTAAAAGAAGTAGAGATAGAGACGCCTGTGGCCGTTGCCAAAACAAAGGTCATCTCAGGCAAAAAACTAGGCATAGTGCCGATCCTCAGGGCCGGCCTTGGAATGGTAGATGGTATGCTGAACCTGCTGCCCATGGCAAAGGTGGGGCATATCGGCCTTTACCGCGATCCGGAAACACTGGAGCCCGTTGAATATTACTGCAAGCTGCCTGTCGACGCCCAGGAGCGAGAGATCGTAGTTCTCGATCCAATGCTCGCCACCGGCGGCTCCGCATCAGCAGCGATAAGGTTTATAAAGGAAAGAGGCGTAGCAAGTATAAAGCTCATGTGCCTGATAGCCGCAAAAGCTGGAATTGCAAGGATCAACAAGGACCATCCTGATGTTGAGATCTACTGCGCAGCTGTAGATGAAAAGCTCAACGATCATGGCTATATCGTTCCCGGCCTGGGCGATGCCGGCGACCGCCTCTTTGGTACAAAGTAAGAATACAAGAGACGGTTCATCTGCTTTCATTTGGTCAGAAGAACTGTCTCTCAAAGATATTTGGGAGGCAATATATAATGTATTTGGGAGGCATCACAATGAGACCGTCGTGGGATGAATATTTCATGGAGATCGTTGAGTTGATCAAATCAAGATCGACCTGTATCAGACGACAGGTAGGCGCATTAGTCGTAAAGGACAAGCGTATACTTGCCACCGGCTACAATGGAGCACCCTCAGGCTGCAGGCATTGCTCCGAGATCGGCTGCCTCCGGGAAGAGCTGAAAATACCGTCAGGCCAGCGCCATGAGCTTTGCAGGGCTATACATGCTGAGCAAAACGCTATTGTACAGGCCGCATACTCAGGGACAAGTGTAAAAGGAGGCACCCTTTATGTAACACATCAGCCCTGTGTTCTGTGTGCCAAGATGGCCATAAATGCAGGCATCAAGAAAATCGTCTTCAGGGGCGATTACCCTGATGAGCTGGCCATGGAGCTGTTGCAGGAAGCTAGTGTAAGGGTTATTAAAATTTAGGCAGGTGTGTCCGTTTGTCAAGCGTTTATGAATATATAATAACATTTTCTCTTGCATTCATAGTATCATTCTCTGCAACACCTATAGTAAGAAAGCTTGCTTTCAAGGTAGGCAGCGTAGACATACCAAAGGACAACCGCAGGATGCACAAAAAGCCCATCGCACTGATGGGCGGACTGGCAATCATTTGCGGCTTTGTTGTCTCACTCGTATTCGATTTGCTGACCACTTCAAGCCTTCTGACACCGGGCAGGGAAATCGCCGGACTGATGACAGGCATAGCGGTGATCATGCTGATGGGTGTACTGGATGATATAAAAACCTTGAGGGCCTGGGTCAAGCTTGCCTTTCAAGTAGTAGCCGCAGTATGTGTGGTAGCTATCTCAGGCACACGGATATCGGGACTGACCAATCCGTTTGGAGCTGACCAGTATCTGGAGCTCAGTCCCTATATATCGATACCGCTGTCCATACTGTGGATAGTGGGCATAACAAATGCAATAAACCTTATCGACGGGCTTGACGGGCTGGCTGCAGGCGTGTCCTCCATATCGTCCCTGTCGCTGTTCTTTGTCTCCTTACTCAGGGGCGACCTGCTGGATCCGTCAAAAGCGATATATACAGCATTGGTCACGGCAGCGCTTTCCGGTGCTACCCTTGGCTTTCTGCCGTTTAACTTCAATCCGGCGAAGATCTTTATGGGTGAAACGGGAGCGGCCTTCCTCGGGTTCACACTCGGAGTC
The DNA here is from genome assembly GCA_012519745.1 of Clostridiaceae bacterium. Classification (GTDB taxonomy): domain Bacteria; phylum Bacillota; class Clostridia; order Acetivibrionales; family DTU013; genus DTU013. The sequence continues at coordinate 4,093 of JAAYPO010000030.1, forward strand.
ATTTCGATACAGGGCGTAATGAAATCATATGCTGCCATATCCATCGTAATACCCCTGTTGATATTGGGGCTGCCGTTGTTTGACACATTGTTGGCCATCATCAGGCGGATCCTGACCCGTAAATCTATTATGCAGGCAGACAGAGGACATCTTCACCACAAGCTCATCGACATGGGTCTGAGTCAAAGACAGTCTGTCCTGATAATGTATGTGGTCAGCGCTTCTCTCGGGCTGTGTGCCATAGTGCTCGCTGACCGCGGCGCACTCAGTGCGGTGATCATGCTCGCAGCCGTATCTGTATTTATCGCAGGCGGCACAAAGTATATGAATGACAGCAGGCCGCCGGATAACAGCGAGACTGACGGAGATCCAATGGTAAACCAGACCTTGCCGGAAAATGAAATAGAAAAACCATCTGACGGAGTAACGAAATGAAAAGGCTGAAAGTAATGCCGATATTCGGCACCAGACCCGATGCGGTCAAAATGGCACCTCTTGTAAAGGAGCTCCAGAATTGCAGTTATATAGATACTGTAGTATGTACAACTGCCCAGCACAGGCAAATGCTGGACCAGGTCCTTGATGTCTTCAGCATAACTCCCGAGCACGATCTGGATATAATGCTTGACAGGCAGACACTGGAACAGATCACCTCAAGGGCTCTTGACAGACTCTCAAATGTATTTGGAAGTGAAAAACCGGATATAGTGCTTGTCCATGGCGATACCTCCACCTGCTTCGTTGCTTCGCTGGCTGCCTTCTACAAAAAGATAGCAGTAGGCCATGTAGAAGCAGGCCTCAGAACCTTTGACAAATTTTCTCCTTACCCTGAGGAAATGAACAGAAAGCTGACAGGAGCGCTGGCAGATCTGCATTTTGCGCCCACTGCAGCAAACAGGACAAATCTCCTCAATGAGGGAATAAAGCCGGACAATATTTATGTCACCGGAAATACCGTCATCGATGCAATGCATACAACTGTAAAAAAGGATTATATATTTCAGAACGAAGCTCTCAAGAGCATCGATATCAAGGGCAAGCGCATAATCACAGTGACAGCACACAGGCGTGAAAATCTCGGAGAGCCCCTTGAACAGATTTGTATGGCCATAAATGACATAGCAGAAAGCTATGACGATGTAAGCATCATTTATGCCGTACATCTTAACCCGGCTGTCAGGGAAACAGCGTTCAGGATACTCGGAAACAGACCTCGTGTACATCTCATCGACCCTTTGGATGTACAGGATATGCACAACCTGATGAACATTTCCTGCATAGTAATGACGGATTCCGGAGGCCTTCAGGAGGAAGCTCCGGCGCTGGGCAAACCGGTACTGGTCCTCAGGAGGGAAACCGAACGCCCCGAGGCGGTGACAGCCGGTACTGTAAAGCTGGCAGGCGTGGAACGCGGCAACATCAGGCACCTTACATCCCAACTGCTGGATGATCCCACGGAATATAACAAGATGGCAAAGGCCGTTAACCCGTATGGCGACGGCAAAGCTTCGGAGCGCATAGTGAAGGCGCTGCTATATGAATATGGAATATCAAAAGAAAAACCGGCTGAATTTTAGCCGGTTTTATTTTCGCATTGTTCGCTGTCATTGATTTTCGCCGGTACTGTCTGTGCCGGACTGTCCTTCTTTGACATGTTCGTGATCATAAAGGTGATCCATACAGTATTCGTAGTCACCCTCACAATCCACACAATACCTGAAGTCCATCTTCCTGTCCTCCACGTCGGTTTTTCCGCACACCGTACAGCGGTGCATCACATGTATCTTCGGGATCTTTGATCTGAAATTCTGTCTGTTCCTCTGGGCCTTCTGTCTGAACCTCAGTCTGTAATATACATCCTTCCAGAAAAACAGTATGAAATTCAAGGCCGAACCGAGGATCGTTATCAGTCCATAGAGCGGCGAGAAGCCGAAGCTCAGCACAAGGAACGCCGCATAGACTATAGCCAGGTACTTGATCTTCACCGGTATGAAGAAAAACAGCATCAGCTCATAATTGGGAAACAGGAATGCAAATGCAAATATCAGTGAAAGATTCAGGTACTGCGCCGATCCTGCTCCTCCCAAAAAGGCTCCTGCAATAGTTCCAAGTATTCCTATAAGGTAATACACATTGAATTTGAAGGAACCCCACTCGTTCTCCAGTGACGAGCCTATCAAATAATAAAAGTAAAGCGTGAACAGTATCCATATAGGACTAAAGTTCATCGGTATGAACAGGAAGGTCACAAGCCTCCAGACTTCGCCTTCCAGTACCAGGGACGGCACCAGCGCCAGCTTGTTCAGAATATTCAACTCGGGAGCTAAAAACGAAAGAACGAATACAGCACCATTCAGCGTGGTTATATAAAGCATCAGGTTTCTGATACTATATTTACCGATCCTTCTTTCCAGTCTATCCAGCCACAACTGTACCAACCTCCCCTTTCGGCATCATCATTTGTTTATCATTCTCCTTATCAGAAATTATACTCCTCCTGACCGGGATAATAAAGGTTCAATTCAGAAAGACTGCACATCCCGCTTTCGATGGCATTCTGCCTCAGTGTCAGGTACAACTCCGCAAATGTGGCATCCTCGTAAGGACGAACAAATAACCCGCCGATGAAAAAGAATAATGCACCTAGCAAATACCACCCGATGAATGATAGCTGAAGCACAAACATATCCAGCTTGTGCCCGCGGGTCATGTTATCACTGAGCTCGATGGCCCTTTTGGCTCCGATATTGGGGTTGTCGGCAAGGATATACGGCACCATGCTGTACGCGTAACCTTTTATAATGCCAGGTATTATCAACAGCAGGGTCCACAGAAAAATATACAGATTCTTCAGAAACATCGAACCAACAATGCCCTTCCAATTGTAGCCGTCAAACGCGAATCTGAAGCATCCCCTATTGTCAAAGTACTGGGCTGACTGTATGAAGTACCTTCTGCCCCCCACCTGCAGTGGATTCAGTAGTAATACATTGATTGCGATCCCAACTAAGAATGCAAATACAGCCGCGCTTATTATAAGTACTATTAAAGCAGACATGTCCGAAGAACTGATCCCATATCTGTCAAGCTCCGATAAGCCTCCTGTTCTCCAACTGGATCCGCCGCCGCTCGATCCCCCTGTTGAAAGTCCGATCACCAAGCTTATAAGAAAGGCCTTCCAGTAGTTGCCTCTCAGTACCGCTTTAGCTCTTGCCTTCAGTTCCGCCCTGGTCCACATATACAAACCCCCGCTTTCAAAAAAATAACCTGCCGATTTACATCATATATACGATTATACAAAAGTATACCGGATAAATAAAGGTTATGTCTGCGGAATAAGGCAAATCTACGGGATAACTCTATAACCAGGCTTAATATAGTTCAGTCCTTAGGCTGAATATAAGTCAAATCATACACATTTCCGGTTATATCAATATCATCCACTACATAAGTTGCAGTGTTGCTCCCTTTATATGCCGTGACAGCCATGCTGTACTGCGGTCTCAGCCTGTTATTATTCCAATCCTTGCTGGATGGTGCCAGCGGCAGATGATATTCCCAGTGGGCGTGGTTATCTGAAACCGGTATCGTAGAATCCCCAGGGAAGCTAACCCGGTAGCCCATGAAATCGGCGCTGTAGTCATATGTGTGGCCATTGGGATCGGTATAGTGCATAGACTCAAGCTCCGGACTGAATCGTACAGTCACTTTATCGGGATCGCCCAGAGTAGTGACATCGACATTTACACATTCCAATGACAAGAACCTATGCGGCTCTATAGTCATCTGCTTTCCAAAGATGTCCGTCTGACCTCTCCAATGATTCCAGTAACCGCTGATCTTAACATCAGTGATAGCCAGATTTACCAACTTGAATGATACATCCCTGCTTTGGGTTGTCCCATTGGGTGCAGCCGCAACAAATCTTGCCACATATTCCCCGTCCGGTATACCTGTAGGTATAGACAGGCTTCCTTTCCATTCCTTGCTCCCTCCGCTTGCTCCACCGGTATTGGCCAGGTTGTATGCTCTTGCGTTCGCCGTACTGTGGAACAATGTCACATTGACAGATTCCGCATATATGGATGTACTCGCAGCTACATCAATAACAGCTCCGCCTGATGCTTCCGAAGGCATATTGGGTACTAGTCCAAGCGGTGTTGCAACTCTCACAGAAAAGCTTCGCACAGCGCTCCTGCCATCATCACCCGCAGCAGATATCCTGAAATCATAAGTTTTATCAGGCAAGGTTTCAGGTATCTGGTATACTATGTTGTTCCAGTTGATATCATTACCGGTCCTGGTCCCCGTCTTATCTCCGGAAGCAGCAGTTTTCAGAGGTGAGACTCTGGAGGTACCATCGTATAAGGCCATCTCCAGCTTGACATCGCCTGGGTAGCGTGTCCACAGATCATATGCCTCAAGCTTTTCCGACGCGGGGATCCCGGTAAGCCCGAAACGACTGTCCAGCGCCCGCAGCGAAGCATTGAACTGGATCAGAGGAGCTTCCTCAAGCGTGAAGTTCATTAGCATAGGTTCAGACCAGGTGTTTTCCAAGTCCCTTACATAATATCGCAGCTCATAAGTACCGGGGCTGAGCTTATCCGGAATAGTATAGATCCACTCTCCTCCTGTCACCCTGTACATTATCTTCCTCTCGATGATGCCTTTGTCTTCCCTGCTGTACTGGTGGTCCGGATCATATGATCCATCCACCCAGGTTGTTCGATATACCATTTCTTCCTGGTCATAATCCCAGTCCAGTATTGCACTGGCCAGCGGCCTCCTGTGGGCATATATCTCTATGAACGGTGTCCCGGAGTAACGTGAGAAGCTTTCGAAGGCAGGATCATCCGAAGGGTCATCCTTTACCCTCCTGTATATAGTGTATTTGCCTGGCTTTACAAGCTTGTCGGCAAGCATGTCCACCCAGCCTTCATGCTCGGAGTACTCGCTTACAGCAAATGATTCAAGACCGCATCCGTTATCAAAATAATCAGCATCATGGACATAAAGCATCTTTCTTTCTGCTATACTGTCGTTCTCCTCGTCAAAATCCGCAACACTGAGGCACAAAGGCTCTTCTCCTGCCAGAAGAGTATATTTTTCGGCATCGCCTGTTTCGGCAACAATATCAAGGGCCTCCTGCATCAATATGCCTATATCCCGGTTGTTTACTATGAAATTCTCATTACCCACCTGCCTGCTGACGCTTGCCGGACCCACAAGTATTAGTTTTGCTCCGCTTCTGTTCAGCGCTGTACTCAGATCATTCATATTGTTTATCTTATCATCAGTTATGTAGATGATATATTTCTTAGAAGTTGGCCTGAAGGGGTCTGTGTAAGGCTGCTTTACTTCTTTTCGGATGGTACCCTCATAAAAGCCTGTATAGTCATCATGCCATCTAAGGTCAGGCACCCACACCTGTACAGTCCTTGACACTTCACCGCTGTAATAGCCTGTAAATGTTCTTCTGCGGGTGTAAGTCTGGCCAATGACACCTGTTCCTGAAGGTACACCATTATCTGAATCAGTGGTATATGATACCTTATACAAAGTCCCTTTAAAGCCATCACTATCGTAGCTCATACTCGGCTGGTCAGAGGCACTTGATGAAACAAGCCTCCATCCGCTTGCAGTGTAAGTATAGTTTGCAGTTGCCCAACCGCTCAATGTCCCTGTAACTGTCTTACTCTCTACTCTATTGGTATAGGAGCCTTCATCAGTCTGGTACCGGTTATTGGAAACACTTTTTCTTTCTAGTACACCATAATACCCGTTGCTTGTGTATTCTGTGGTTTTGGGCGGAGTGCTGCTGCCTGTCCTTACAGTACAGCTTGCAGGCTGAGTGTACTCATACGTATGAAGGTCCCATGTATCCACATTTGACTGAATATTGCATGAACGCAGATAATTGTTGAATTCCAGTCTGTTATCCTTTATATACTTTACCTTTTCGCCTGCAAGAGATGAGTCCATCATTATAAAGGTATCTGCCTGAGTTCTGCTCAAGGGCATCTGTACATACAATCCTGTCATTGGCTGAATATTGTCCACCAGGATCTCACGCTCTACTGTCCTGCTCACACGATCTGCATCAGTGATAAATTCTCTTATGGTGTCCTCGCCAAAACTCTCTTCCACCGTATTAATAAATTTGTATCTGCCCAGTCCTACAGGATGGAATTCAGGGAAGCCTTTGCCCCCGTCATAGGTTTCCAGCAGCTTATCATAGGTACCGTCATTGTTGCTGTCATACCAAAGCTCGATGGTGTTTTTACTCACAATATCGTTATCTGTGCTGCAGGCATTGTAATTCCAGGCACTGATTGTCTCCAGCCTCGAGATGACAGAGTTGTCAAGATCGATCTCCAGTGCAGGCTCATAGTCGGGGAAAACCTCAAACCTCACTACATATGGGTCGGAAACCCGTCCAAGAGAGTTTTTGACGATCAGCTCCGCCTCATAGGAGCCAGGAGTTTTGAACAATAGATCTTTCTGAGTGACGCTGATATCCTTCTTTTTAATTGATTCCTCACTTCCGCTGACAGCCCTGAATTTCCATGTGTATGAACTGATCGGGTATGCGCTGTTGACGATGGCGCATCCTCCGATGCCGGATATGTCGGAAACAGTCAGCTTTCTGTTCTGTTTATATGTACCGGAAAGCCTGAACTGTGCTGTAGGCTTTGTGTCATATATATATGTCCACGCTGTATGGAACGCAGTTTTTCCTTCGTTATCGGTATAGAAAACATCAATTTTCTTCAGACCATCCTGGCCTATACCGAATACATAATTACCGCTGAAAAACTGTTCATCATCGACTTCGATACCATTTATCAGCACCTTGCGCTCTGCGATCCCGCTCATATCTGTATTGTCACATGCATCAAACTTGACTATATCAAAGCCCTTCTGAGGTATCACACATTTTGGGTCCATCAAAAAGGGCACCTTTTTCTCAATTATGTACTCCTTTATCGTGAAGTCCGCGCTCCCGCCGCTGCTTCCCTCGTCATATCTTTCATCAAAGTAAATGCATCGGGCGGTCGCCCTGAAATTGATGCCGTCTCCATTTAAAGACTTTATCTGACCTTTTGTCATGGGGATAGTGAATATTGTTTTCGCATAATTGTCATATATCTGAATATCATCTTTCCTGGCCTGCTCGCCATTCAATGTGATCTCCCAGCGGTCCCTGTCTGCTCTTGTATAATAAACAGCCCTTGCCAGCTGGTCCTTCATGTGTTCTTCATCCTTGAGCGTGGCAATGACCTCTACCCTGACATCAATAGTCTGCTTCTCAAAGCCGTCTGGATTATCCTCTCCATAATCAATGAATTCCAGTTCACTTTCATTTTGCACATTGACTGAGACCTCAACCGGAGTATGCTCCTTCTGGTACTTCTTGATAGTGAAGCCCATGTAGAACAGCTTGCCCGCTTTATCAAACCTGAACATCCTGCCTTCTCCGTTGAACTTCGCCGATGGCGCCGACTGGACATTGATAAAGTTATGAAAATCCCACGTCCCATCAGCCTTTCGCTCCGGCGCTGGGTTTTTGAGACCAGTGTCTTTAACACCATTTCTAATTCTAAACTCAGTCATGCCGTTGTTAATCCACTCACGCGTCTTTTCACCAAGAAAGTTTCCGTCTTTTTGTGCAGCTGTATTGTAAATACTGGCTTTCATTGTGGGCTCGCCTTTAAATATAGAGCTGATATAATCACTGTCCCAATAGCGGTATATCCAAGCGATATCCTCCAATGGTGTGGTTCTCTCTACATCTAAAGGAAAGTTTATGTTGGCATATAGATTTCCTTCAAGTGTATACCCATCGTACCTGTACTCACCACGTTTATATCCAGCCTTTTTATAAAAGCCGATACCATTATCACTAAGTGTCTTTTCCTTATAATTCTTTCTGTAACTGCCGTCTGAATTTGCCTGCTCCGGTGTGCCATACACAACAATTCCTTTGCCATACCATATTCTGTAGTTAAAAGGCCTCCCCATAGAGGTAGGAGTAACACCATATGGCAGACCTGAAAGGTTTTCAAACAGATCAGGATTATCAAAATACGTCTCCCATTTACAACTGCTTTCATAGTATCTTGTATCATTCTTTGCCGTGGTAATATTTGGAAGTATAAAAGAAAAAACTAATATACAGATGAAAAATTTCTTTTTCATAATTACACAAACCTTTCAATTTGGTAGATTAATTACTCCAGACTGTTGATAGAGAGTGAGAACCCATCATCTCCGCCAACTTTGTAAAAGAACATGAGGCGGCCATTATATGTTATCCTATCTATACGATGCTCTTTGTCATTTGATGTTGCGTATCCAAGATACCTATCAAATTCTTTCATAGCTTTATCAGCATCTTGTTCAAACCAGAACTTGAACATCTCATATATTGCATCTCTATGAATCCTATTAACAGCATCTGCATCATACAATGTTATATGGTATGGATTTCTCAATATATCAATATCGTTCAATGTTTCAATATCAACTGCCATTTGCATATTATGTATACTATTTTGTATATACATTTCCTCGTTTTCATAGAAAACGTAGACAATTCGATGGCCATCGCCACATCCAATTGAACAATAGCCTTTGCTCTTCGGCCATGCTGTCCTAAATGCATTGGCCGCGTCAATAACTTCCTTCTTCATAGGCGGCCAGATTGTATCAACAGTCCCATCTTCATATATACAAGTAAAAACCTCATCTGCTGCCGGTGTAAAGGGCACGCGCGAGCCGTCATTGAGATACCTAATCATGATAGTTGCCGCTTCAGCCCTTGTTAGAGTGCCCGCCGGTCTGAAATAGCCCTCCGATCCCCGGATGAGCCCGATCTCATAGGACTGCAGCACATACTGCTTGTTCATATCCTTTATCGCACTATAATCCTTGATCTTCGAGCGTACCAGATTGTCAGGAGTATTATACGGATCATTATAAGGAAATTCCTCCTTCAACAGCGTGGCCTTTACAATGATCCTCGCAGCCTCCTCCCTGGTAATCGGCCGCTTGTAATCCGAATATTCATTTTGCGATATCAGCTTCTGCCCAATTGCGATATCAATATAATTCTGAGCCCAGTACTTCGTATCCTCACCCGGTGCATAGCCCATAGATCTGACGACCATCTTGATATACTGGTCGACCTGTACAGGGTCATTTGGATGAAAATTGCCCCCATAGCCCGATATTATATAGAGATATGAGAGCATCCCAACCTCTTTTCGGCTCCAGTGTGATCCCATGTCTCCATATAGTGAAAGAACGTTTTCAATATCAGCGTCCTCCAGCGAAGTCAGCTTTTCCTGCAGTGGCTTCACTCTGTATGCCGCTTCATTTGCTTCAACTGCAAATGACTCAGTTGATGTTAGAAAAACAAATAAAGCCAGGAGTACCATAGCAAGAATTACTTCAAGACACTTCCTTATCATCGTGTTTCCATACCAGGCATATTTCCCTTTCAGCACAGCAAGTCCCCCTCACTAACTATCGTGCATACCGTCCGCTATCATGACTGATTGCACAAGTAAACAAATTCACTGTTTGCAAACTGAAGACTGTCATTATTCCTGAGCTCAACTTCCTTATTGCTCTCTATCCGTATGTCGTTCACAAATGTACCGTTGATGGAATTCAAATCCTTTACAAAGCAGGAACCGTTCCTGCATATCAGCTCCGCATGCAGCTTGCCCACAGCATTGTTGAGCAGCACATGGTCCACATGTCCCTGCAGCCTGCCAATGATGATTTCCTCCCTATCGATCATAATATCCCGGTCATTGGCAAAGCTCCCCTTGCTCTTGAGCATATGGATCTTCTTGTTGTTGTTGCTGAGTATTTCTGTCTTCTGCATATACCTCGACAAGTTATCCTCCTGGACCACTTTGTCTGACATATCAGCAATCATACTCTCAGCAACAGGATCCTTCTCCTTTATCCCGCTCCCTGTCAAGCACCTCAGTCTTTCATACGCTTTCGCTGCAGAAGTCTCCTCACGACACGGCATTATGCCTCCATATTTTTCTGCTCTATCCGGTTGGACCGCTCCAGTCTTTTGTACATTATCCTCTGCAGGATCAGGCATGTCCCTTTGCTCTGGCTGTTTGGCACGGCTGACATTGTATGCCCCAAACAGCTTCAATGCCTGGAGCTTTCTGAAAACGAGCACATCGATGGCTATAACGATCATCAAAACAGCTGCGTATGTTGCAGTTCGATTTTCTCCGATATTATCGAGAAAGCCTCGGCAAGTAAAAATGATTCCCCCCATAACAATTTGTAAAAGAACTGCTGGAATTATTACAGATAAAGATATTTTTGTATCTTTGCTTTCTTTATTCTCCTTATCTTCCTGTTTTTCCTCTATTTTATCTTTTTTACAACTCTTTTCAAGTGTTTTTTCGCTAAAATCCTGCTCCGGCAGTTGGACGGGTGATTTGGCAGCTCCTTCCCCATATAAGAGCTCATTTATGAGTATCATGAAGCTCCTGAGATTGAACATCTCGCTGCTGACCTCTGACAAAATGCGCTGAACGATGTTTCCGCCAAACCCTGCTTCATTTATATGCAGCATGAGCACATCAGAAACCAGGCTCTGAAAAGTCCTCCCGCTGTGGCCTCCCTCTTCTGCAGGTATGTAAATCAGCCTGGTTTCCATCGTATCCGGTTCAATAAACACATATTCCGGATCCAGGACGAAGTTGGATGAGGACAGCAGATAGCCGGCAGAATTATTGATGCAGGACGACAGATTCAACAGCAGCTTTAGAAATTCCATACGGCTGAGCTTATATCTCTTAAGATACATCAGCAGAGAGATCCTTGATGTTATGTTGTAATAAAAATGACAGGTTCCTTCAAACTTCACCCTTTCTACAGGCACGATATACCGTATGGCATTATTCTCAAGCATTTTTGCCTGAAACTCCAATATCCCGGTTCCGCATCTAATCACAAGAAAGCTGGACGCCGCATTGCTCTCATACCGAATTTCCAAACCCTTTGAATTCTCACAGTCCCAGGACATATTTTCCTCCCCTCCGACACTCTACTCAATTGAACTTATGGCACTTTACCCGTCACTGCCATTGCCTCGACAACAAAATAATTAATTGATGATTTTGTTGTTGGCCCTGATACTGCCGCTGTCAACATCATTAATGATAGATTTGTCATCAAAGGCACTTCTCAAAATATCTGTGACAAACTTGATGATCGCATCCCTGAATATCAGCGCTATCCCCACCAGCACAGCAACTATCACTACGATCTCTACAGTTCCCATTCCGTCCTCCTCACTGAGAAAGCTTTTCAGAAAACGTTTCACAATATCACCTCCGATCCTATATATTACGCAACGCAAGTACAGCCGGCATCCCAACGATCAACAGTATTGCCGTGAGCATCAGCATCATAGGAAAAAGCAGTTTTGTGGACGCCTCTTCTCCAAACTTTTTAGCCGTCGATTTTCTCAGCTCCCAGCATTCACTGGCAAAAAGCCGAAAAACAGGTACAAGCTCATCATTACCTTTCCTCATGTTCTGCAGCACAACAGATACAAAACGGGTTATCACCGGCACATGACATCGTTGGGCAAATTCCTCAAATGCCTTATATTCAGGTACTCCCGACCTAATATCCAGCACCGAGACCCCCAACTCTATATAAAGGGGAGTCTGTCTGTTAGTATCTAAAGCCGCCTTTTCCCATGCCCTTGAAACCGTCATCCCTGCGTTGACCAACAGCGTGAGCTTATTAACGAAGTCCGGAAAGTCCAGTTGTATCGATTGTCTTCGTTTCTTTACCCTTTCCATCAGATCCCTGTCGCTGAATATGATAATGCCTGCCTGCAGTAATATGCAAAATACTGCATACCCCGTATCAAGCTTGGTCGTGGTTCCGACAAACAATAAAAAGACCAATGATATCATCATCAATGATATTTTGCCGCCCCAATGGATGCGCAGCATATCCAAAGCCTTCTTGTGGCCGTACAGTTCAGCCTCGGCTATCAGCAGCTTCCTGTCATAGCCGGTATTATAGCCGTATTTGAAGGTATCGAGAATGTAGAGTCCTATTGGAAGGAGCCCTTTTAGCTGAAACTCTCTTTTATCCAGCCCTTCGATGATTTGCGAATAGCTTTTGTACGATACAATATACAAAAGGACAAGGATAATGATGTATACGGCCAAAACTATGATCATGGCAACCACCTCTGAGATATTATGCTAGAGCTTTATATCACACACCTTTGATGAAATAAACCACGCAGCGGCTATCAATATGATCGATACACTCATGGTAAGCCTGCCGGCAACTGTACTGAAAACTGGATATATATACTCCGGAGAGCTTACAGAAAGCAACAGTATCATCAGTACAGGCACTGCATTGAGCACCTTCTGCTCAAATTTGCGCTCCGCCAGCATCATATCTACCTCCTGTCCCACCTCTATCCTGTCGCTGATGATCGCCGATGTATTTCGTATGATTGCCGATATGTTGCCCCCGGATCTTTTACTGATGTTAATGACGCTGACAAAGTTGTCTACATCCTCAAGAGAAGCCCGCTCAGCAAATTCAGACAGGGCATGCTCAAGGGTTTCATTCATATCCAGCCTGCTTATGATCCTTTTTATCTCAACAAGTATAAACGTCGACGGCTCCGGATACAGCACCGACAGGTCTCTTAACGCTTCCTTGAAAGCATGCTCGATGGTTCTTCCGGCAGATACGGAGGAAGCCAGTGAATACAGCATATCCTTGAACTGAATATTAAGCTCCTTTTTGCGACGCTTGATTATCTCCTTTGTTTTTATTCTCGGGTACAAAAGTGCAAGGGGTGTCAGAAGCAGTGAGAAAACGACACTCCTGTAGAAAATAAAAGCAATGGCGAAAATAAATACGCCTGCACATGCCGTATAGAAAAGCCTCTCTCTTATACTCATCTCATACGAATCATAGCTCTGGATCATCACACACCGCCCAATCTGCAGCTAATGCCTGCCATCCTGAGTTTCACGGTATTGATAAGCATATTGCCGGTTGGCTTCAGGCTTCCTCTTACCATTCTGTCATCCTCAGATGTGCCACAGCTGTTCTTCTCATTCTCACACCCCTGGTCCCTGTGCTCCTCGAACAGATAGAGGGGATTCAGATGTATCATACCGCCTGCATATCCGGATACTTCGCATATTTCAAGGACCCGTCTGGATTTGTCCCTCAATCTTGAAAGGTGGACGATTATATCTATCGCTGAGGCTATCTGCTGACGTACTGCCTCCAGCGGCAGCGACGCCGCTGATATGACCATTGTTTCAAGACGCTTGAGCATATCGGCAGCAGAATTCGCATGGCCCGTGGATAGTGAGCCGTCATGGCCGGTATTCATTGCCTGCAGCATGTCCAGCGCCTCCTCGCCCCTCACCTCTCCGACTATTATCCTCTCAGGCCTCATCCTGAGTGATGTTTTGATGAGCTCTCTAATGGATATCCTTCCTCTGCCTTCACTGTTGGCAGTCCTGGCCTCAAGCCGGACTATGTTCTCAACTCCCTTTATCTGAAGCTCAGCAGAATCTTCTATGGTAATGATCCGCTCATCCGGAGGTATCCTTCCTGCCAGGGCATTGAGAAATGTAGTTTTGCCGCTTCCGGTACCGCCACATATGAAAATGTTGTATTTCGCTCTGACCAGACAGCTCAGCACCTCCTCCGCCTCGGCACTCAATGATCCCAGATCGACAAGCTGCTCCAGGGTCATGGGGCTGTCCGGGAACTTTCTAATCGTCATTATCGGCCCATTCAGCGCTACAGGCTTCAAAACCACATTTACCCTTGATCCGTCCGGCAGCGTAAAGTCAACAATGGGAGATGCTTCATTGACTATCCTGTTTGTGCGGGACACCATATTGTGTATCACATCCTCCAGTCTCTCAAAGCTGTCAAATGACCGTTTAGACCTGCTGATCCGCCCTCCCCGCTCTATAAAGAGCTTGTCCGGTCCGTTGATCATGATCTCGGTTATACTCTTGTCCTCTATGACCGGCTGCAGTATATCGAGTCTCCTCATGGAGTTGAACACCAAATCGGCCAGTTCCCGTCTTTCCCTTATATTCATATTAGCGCACTCTGGTTTGCGGAAAACCGCCTCTGTGATGGTATCCATCAGTTCTTCATCAGATATCTCCCTTGAGCTGTCAAGACCCTGTTTTATCTCCGATCTGATATCCTCTGCAAGGGCCCTGCCCTCTGCGGCCTGGCCGCAGGGATCGATGAGTGATATCGTGTCCGTGGCATCATACAATGAACTCACCCCCGTCCCATAAACCCGCCGCTTCGTTTCCTAAAGCCGCAGCTGCCCCTGAAGCAGTTGCCCCGTCCCATAGGGCTGCTGTCCGATCCACAGAGGCTGAAACCCCTAATGACCCCTCTGTCCCTTCCCATAAGGCTGCCATCCGATCCATTGAGGAAGCTTCCTGTTTCTTGTCAGGCAGAAAGTGATTGACAGCTTTGTTCAATTCAGCTAGAAATGCCGGGTTCTCCACAGGCCGGATGAAAGCTTTGGTACCGGATGATACCGAATGGTCCGATATCTCGGCAATAGGTCTGTAGCTTGAGACTCTGCTGCAATTTATCTGTTTCTTTGAGAAATTCATTATTGGCATTAGCTTGCTTATGAGATTTATATTCAGTCTTTCTTCAAACATCTCCAGGCCTTTGCCGAATTTGTCGATGCTGTTCTGCAGCCTGAGATCCGGTGTCAGGATCATAAGGATCACATCGGAATATTTCAGCACAGAGGAATTCCTTTCATTGAGCCCGGTTGGCAAATCGATAAAGACAGCGCTATAGGCGGAGCTTTTCCTGAATTCAAAGAGGAGTCTTGAAATATCCTGCTCTGTGAGCTCATTCATGTCAAGTATATTTGCAGCCGGCCTGAAAAAGTGCACACCGGTCCCGGCATCGATACACCTGGCAGCCTCCAGCTTCAGCCACAGATTCGGGCTGCTGCCCTTCAGCTGATATATCACATTGGAAAAGCTTTGCCTGGAGTCTCCATGAAAGAACATCTCGGTAGAGGGTATGTCTTCAAGGTTCATATAGAACGTTCTCATTCCCCTGCCGGTACATAAAATGCTGCATCCGGCCGCTATGCTGCTTTTACCCGTTCCCCCGGCAGGTGACACGACGCTTACTACCTGCGTGCCTCCATTGCCGTATACCGGACATTCCTTTCTGCTGCACAGAGTGTAAAGCCTGATCACCTCAGAGATCAGCCTGTCCATATGCTGATATTTTTGTACGGCTTCCAGCCCGGAGGGTGCGGCCGATTCATTCTCTGAGAGTATCAGGACTATTTCCTGCTTCTCCGTATTGATTATTTCCTTATACATTTTACTGCTGACAAGAAGAACATCTATTTTGTGTGATTCACCAAGATAGGCATTGAGTGGCTCTGCGGCTGAAAATGACGCTAAATCAAACCGCTTTGGATGGTATGTAATCAAATATTTCTCGAAATTCTGTAAATATTCCGCATCATAATCTGCTATAACAAGACTGAGCCTTCCCAAAATCGCTCCCCCCTGTACTTACATTTACAACAATGTCCAAAAATAATGTAAATATATGGTTGTGCAATTATTATATGGAAAAACTCTCTATCTGTCAATTCCTATTTTTCAATTATTTACCATTATGCCTTTGAAAATATACGGCATACTACAGCAAGCACTACCTTTCATACTTGCCGATAAGCTCATCCTGTTCCTTTTTGACAAAGGTCTTGATATGATTGAAGACAATAGGACCGTTATGGCGGATTTTCAGACCATACTCATAATAGCCGTCCCATTGGACCTGTCTTACGATCTCTGCAGTAAGTGAGAGGATATCTCTTGCAAGATATATATCTATCATCAGCGTCAGCCCTTTGAAATGCGGCTCCCTGGAGTATATCATAAGGCCGTAATCACTTATGTCCTTTACAAGTGCAAGGTATTTTTTATTTCCCGGTGCTTCAGCCACCCTGTAGTCGGCATACAGCGAAACGGGAAATCGCTCATATGACCTCATTCTGCTGCCCTCATCAAATTCATCCTCTGAGTATTCCAACAGCTCGTCTCTCCTGTTGAATCCCAGGATCCTGCCTCCCCGGATAAATGCTTTCGAATCTTTTTCAAAGGATGTAACTATGGGATCGCCTGCAAGAAAGGTTGATTTCATACATTCCTTCGGGAGCCTGATCACTATGGACTGTTCCCTGACCTGTTCTACAATAGCGTTGAACAAGCTGATCATAGAGTAATGTCTTACCGCTACAACGATGCCCTCAGCCGGTTTCATTCCGCACCCCCGTATACCAGCATTTATTGTATCTCGCAATATAATTATACAATATCTGTGCATCACATGAAAGATTTCTGTCTTTTTTTTTACACCACCAGCCGTTTTTCATTGCTTCTTCACCGGACCATCCCTGACGATCGGAGGCATATGTCTATTTTGATGTCACCGACTAGAAGCGGCATTAATATAATGGTATTGACAGCCGGGGATGCGAGTAACAATTTTGACCTAAGATGAATAAATTAGATTAGCGGAACAATTTATGTTACCTCAATGGTCGAAAGGAGGCCTCAACAATGTCGGAAAGAGGATGCGGTAATTTTTTTGATGACAATTGCACGATTTTGTTCTTTATTATTCTGTTCCTGCTGCTATTCTTCGATAATAAGCATTTCTGCTGAACAGCGGCATTAAGGGAAGAAACCGGCAATTAATGAGTAAGTCGAAGAAACCACCCATCACGGGTGGTTTTGCTTTATGCCCAAAAATGCTGCCTGCAAGTAACACATATCTGCGCATTTGAATATGATATAGAAGGCAGCATGGTCGAACATGCAGATAAAGGAGGTATAGCAATGTCAAAAGGATTCGTCGGCGGAGCATTCGACAATTGCGCGCTTTTGTTCTTCATTATCCTGTTTCTCCTGTTATTCACAGACCGCAGGTTTTTTACAAGAGCTGATACAAGTATAGTCGAGTAACAACTTTATTATATGAAGGGAGTGTATAGCATGGCAGATAATGAAAGAGGCGGGCTCTTCGGGTGCGGGTTCGGTACAAACTGGATATGGATCATCATAATCATACTGGTCATCATACTGTTGTTCCCCGCCATTTTCGGAAGAGAAGAAGAGGGTTATTACAAGGAATAAAAAATTAACGGTACGTTCAGCTTACCCATGACACCAGTTATATACTTATGCCTCAGAGGACAGTATTACCGGCCTGAAAAGGGCTGATGATGCTGTCCTCTTTGTTTAGACTCAGATGTGAATCATAAATTGTCAAATTGTAGCCCGGCTTTTCCTCGTTTCAAATCGAAAACTTGCATAATTTACCTATTAATGCTATAATACCGATGTGTTATGTATAATTTATAACCTTGCATATTAATTGAGGTCGATTTTTTACCCTGATTTTTTGTCTATTTATGCGAATAGATGTATTAGCAGCGTAACTGTAAAGGGTCATGAGGATGTAATTAATGAGGTTATATTCAGTCAAGTTGTCTTTCCTGGTAATACTGATTTTTTCGACCATCGTTGTTCCGGTGCAGTCAAAGGCTGCTGTACTGCCCTATTCAGACGCGCAGGCAATCAGCTATGAAAAAGCCATCGATCTGAAGATACTGGGACTATTCGCAAACCATCCTGATGATTTTGAACTGGACCGTGCTCCAACAAGGGCAGAGGGCGCAGTAATGCTTGTCCGTCTATTGGGAATGGAGTATCAGGTAAAACAGGGGGAATACTCCCACCCATTCACCGATGTACCGTCCTGGGCCGATAAGTATGTAGGCTATCTCTATCAAAGCGGCATCGCCAATGGGGTCAGCGATAGCCGGTTTGGATCCTCCAGCCTTATGTCGGCAGCCCAATATGCCACTTTTGTGCTTCGTTCGATGGGCTATGAAGACAATATTGACTTCAGCTATTCCAACGTGTTGGACAAGGCTGCGGAGCTGCGGCTCCTATCCGCATCCGAATCAAAGCGCCTCAAGAGCAGCTCCAGTTTTCTGAGAAACGATCTGGTAGATATATCATATAATGCACTGAATGTCAGAATAAAGGGCTCAAGCCAGACCCTGCTTGAAAAGCTGGTGGACAGCGATAAAGCAATATTTAAGCCGGCCGCACAAATACTTGGGCTGTACCCTTCCGATTTCAGCAGACATTATGGAAATGTAGAATTATTTGATCCTCCTTCGACAAAAAGCGGCCTTGCCATCAAGAATAAGACCGAGTTGGTAAGGATCATTACAAAAGCGCTGTTGAATAATGACACCAGCCTTAATATTGACATATCGGAATATGAGGGCAATATTTCAGTTGATATCGTTTCCGCCTTCGATATATCATATGATGCGGCAGAGGAAATCACATCTGTCGATGATTTTGTAAAAGAATGGGGACGTATATACAATAGCCGGCATATGAAGCTGGAATTCATATATAGATACGATAAAAAGGAATATAACAGCAAAAGGAGTAAGGTCAGGGCCGCAATCGACAAAGCCCGCTATATAGTAGCAGAAAACATCAGTATAGATATGCCAGAATTTGATAAGGAAAAGATCCTGCATGACAATATAGTCAACAACACTAAATATTATAAGGGGACTCAGCCAAACGTTATGCCGGCCGAAGATGCTTATGAAGAATACGGCAGCCTTCTCTTCGGATATGCAGTCTGCAAAGGATATGCTGAGACAATGAAGCTGCTCTGTGACCTTTCCGGTATCGAATGCATGATAGTAACAGGCGAGACAGTAACCGACGGCAAAGCAGTTGGACATGCATGGAATATTGTAAAAATCGACGGTGAATATTACCATGTCGACGTTACGAATGACGATCCCCTTCCAACGGACGGCTCGCAGGTCCAGATTCTCACATACTCCTATTTTAACCTGACGGACAGCGAAATGATGAAGAAGTCCACGTGGGACAGGACAGCCTATCCGGCATGTACCAGTATAGCAAACAGCTATTACTACAAGTACAACAAAATCGCAGACAGCAGGGAGGATTTGAGAAAGGTACTTACCCAGGAGCTCGAAAAAAGAAGCCCTGTTATCGAACTAAAGGTTACAGATTACTCAAAAAGCACCTATTCCAATCTCTCAGATCTGATTTTCAGAACTAATATCGTTTTAAGATACTATTATACTATAAATGACGATTTAGGCATTATCAGAATATTCGATATCAAGTACTCCTGACAGTCCTTCTGCCCTTTCCGATATAAAAAAAACCGGTTTACATAAACCAGTTGTGTTTCGATTCTCCACCATCTTCATTTTTATCGTACTTTCTGATTCTATTTTGACATCAAAGCAGCAAATTGTCAAGATAAACCGGGAAAGATTAAGAAAAACATATAACATGGTCATCATTCATTTTGACGGGTATGCCGGCCTCTAATATATGATTAAAAGGCCCTTTATTTTATTCCCTGCTTTTGGTAAAATCTTATTCCGCGCTTAAAAATACTCTCTGCAGAAACAATACAAATCGACGACGGAGGTGACAAACAATGCCTGCAATAAACCACCCGGATTATAAGGAAGAGCTGGAAAGGTGCAATTACACACTTGAGTATGTCAATAAGAGCCTTGAAACCACATTGTATAAAAAGGGCACTGTTGATTCTACCCTTGAGCGGGCCAGAAAGCATTTTAATGCCGAAAGCAGTCAGGACTATATCGACATCATTATCAATTCACTGCTGCAGGGCAGTATGGATGTCAAACTGAAAAATCTGATGGCCGCTAAAAGCAAGCCATATTTTGCACGTATCGATTTCACTGAAAAAGCCAGATCCTCACCGGAGAAGCTCTATATCGGGAAAATGTCGCTGATCCGCGATGAAGACCAGAGGCTTATCATCGTCGACTGGCGCGCACCTGTAGCAAATCTCTATTACGAGGGAAGGCTGGGCGATGCTTCTTACGAATGCCCTGACGGCAAAATAGAGGGGACCCTGGAGCTGAAACGACAGATCTCAATAGAAAAAGGTGAGCTAAAGGGGATATTCGATATAGATATCACCACAAATGATGAATTCCTACAGAGCAGCCTGGGGGCAAATGCCGACAACAGACTCAAGGACATAGTCACCACGATACAGGCTGAACAGAATGCTATTATCCGGGCCGATATGTGGCGGCCGTTGATTGTCCAGGGTGCGGCGGGAAGCGGCAAGACGACCATAGCGCTGCATCGTATCGCGTATTTGATCTACAATTATGAGAAGACCTTTTATCCGGAAAACTTTATGATAATAGCACCAAACAAGCTGTTCCTCAACTACATATCCGATGTGCTGCCTGAGTTGGGCGTTGAGAAGGTACGCCAGACTACATTTGAAGAATTTGCTCAGGATCTGATCGGAAAACGGTTCAAGCTTCGGGATGCAAACGAGAAGCTGCTGGAATTTGTCGATCATACAAACACCAAAGAGGAAAAGCTACGGCTCACAATGGTACGAAGGACCTCCGAGTTCAAGGCCTCGATGTATTTCAAAGAGGCACTGGACAGCTATCTGAGGGTAATTGAGAAGAATTTCATACCAAAAGAGGATTTTATATTTGGTTCTACACTGATTTATAAGTATGAAGAATTGAATGAGCTATTCATAAATCAATACAAAATGTGGCCCATAGCCCGCAGGATCGATGAGATAAAAAAGAATCTGAAAACCAGGATCAAGGCCAAGAAACAGGCCATCATAAACCAGCTTTATGAAAGCTGTGATAAAAGGATAGCATTTCTCAAGCTCACGGTACAGGATGAAAATGAACGCCGGAAGCTTGCCACACAGGCTATAGACAAAAGAGATCACGACATCCGCAATCTGGAAAAGGAATCAGGCACCGCAGTAAAGGATTATATAAAGAAAATATCGCGTCTCAGCCCATATGAGTATTACAATGACCTGATCAATGATCCCCGGATGTTTGAAGAGGTCGTCAGCCCCTGGCTTGATGAGGAAATGGCGCGGTTTGCCCGAAGCTATACCGCTCAAATGCTGAAATCAGGCCGGCTTGAGATCGAAGACCTGGCCCCGGTCATCTATCTAAAATTCTGTATATACGGTATAGATGAAAAAATACCCGTCAGGCATGTTGTCATTGACGAGGCACAGGATTTCAGCGCATTCCAGATTTTCGTCCTTAAAAAGATCATCAAGGACAGTTCCTTTACCATACTCGGTGACCTCAACCAGGGCATCCACTCATACAGAGGCATACAGGACTGGAATGAGATAACGGAGCATGTGTTCAGCGACAGGAGGAACGAGTTTCTGTCTCTGGAGCAAAGCTACAGGACGACTGTGGAGATCATGAACGCAGCAAATATCGTCCTGGACAAGATAAAGAGCCGCCAGGTCAACAAAGGACGACCGGTCATCCGCCATGGCCAGGAGGTCAGGATCAGGGCAATGGCAGATAAAAAGGGTATCATAACTGAGATACTGAAGGACCTTAAGGAATTCAAGCCGCTGTCCTATAAATCTGCAGCCGTTATCTGTAAAACCCTCAAGGAATGCAGGGAGGTACATTCCCTTCTGTCCAGACAAACAAAGGACATCACCCTCATCACAGGCAAAGAGGAGGTCTATAAAAGCGGCATTGTCGTTCTTCCCTCATGTCTTGCAAAAGGCCTTGAGTTTGATGCAGTAATAATATTCAACGCAGATGCTGCCGGATATACAGAAGACGAGCTTGATATAAAGCTTCTATATGTCGCCATGACCAGACCGCTTCATAGACTCCATATCTATCATACGGGAGAGGTGACCCCGCTGCTCAGACCATAATAAAAATAAATTATCTGCATGATTAAAAAGCCCTGGAAATGTTGTATAATAGTAGGATATGGATTTTATCCATACTATTGCTAAGCATTTATTCAGGAGAAAATAATGTTTGATTTATCAATGGAATCCATCCTTGCAAAAACACAACGGCAGGAGTTTGAAGCAGGCCGGGAATATTACAGAAGCGGTCGTATAAAATCCGTACAGTTCAATCAGCAGCGCCGCAGCTTCACATCTGTTGTATTTGATTCCAAACCGCATACTCAGCGTATGAAGTTCGACGCTGCAGGCAATCTTACAGAAGCAGAATGCTCGTGTCCTGTCGGAAATGACGGTTGGGGCTTGTGCCGGCATATGGTCACTGTATTGCTGTTGATCCAGGAAAAGGACAGCAAGGGCTTTTTCCGTGAGCTCCACTTCCGTCAGGCTGCAAAGGATATATTCAATTTCTTTTCTGACAGACAGATCGCGCTCAAGTCAGCTGTGGTGCTTGAGCCTGTTTTCGAGCTGAGCAGGGCAACCGGGATCGACAATGCCCTGCTGCCTTCATTAAAGTTCCGCATAGGGCAGGAAAGGCTTTACATAGTCAAGGATATAAAGAAACTGCTCTTCCATATGGAAAACAACATGGACCTGAATTATGGAAAGCGTTTCACCTATTCACCGTCCAGACATGAATTCAAGGGTAAGGATCTGGAGCTGGCGGAAATGCTCAAGGAGCTCTATGAGACAGAAAAGCTCATAGAGGGGCTTGGCCGCGGCAGGATGGACGCGAGCATTTTCTCTGACGGCAGGGTTTATCTGACAGACCGATATCTGAAGAGATTTTTTGAGATTTATGAAAACACACCTTTTAGGGGAATTATTCTTGGAAACGAAAATGAAGGTCTGACAATAAAGAAGCAGGATATGCCCGTCAGCTTCCTGTTGACTAATGATGGCCCGGACCTGGTGCTGAATATTGAATTCGAGGGTGCGATGCTGCCCTTGACAGCAGACGGCGAATACTTCTGCTTCCAAGGTGTGATACACCGTATCTCCAAACAGCAGAGCGAGTATCTGAAGCCGTTCTATATGGCTATGATGTACCAGAAGGGCCGCAAGCTGAGATTCATCGAAGAAGACAAGCAGCGATTCGTATCAGAAATACTTCCCTTTGCCGAAAAAGCCGGAAGCCTGATTATCAGCGAACAGGTCCAGTCAACCATACAAAAGCTTCCGTTGTCAGCCGAGGTCTATCTGGACAGGGACGGTTCGGATATCACAGCCGATGTCAGGTTCATGTACGGCGACAATATGATCAATCCGTTCCTTCCGGTGATCAGAAGTTCTTCCACAGCGCAAAAACTCCTTATCCGGGAGATAAAAAATGAGGAAGCGATTCTTGACATACTCGGTATGGCTGACTTCAAGGTAAAGGAAGGCCGGATCCATCTGACCGGCGATGACAATATCTACGATTTTGTGTTCAGGCTGGTCCCCCTGCTGCAGGATTACGCTATAGTATACTATTCGGAAAGCCTGAGGAACATGAAGCTAAAGCAATCCCTGTCTTTCTCAGCTAAATTCAGGCTCAACAACGATACCAACCTGCTGGAATTCTCCTTTGGCGCAGAAGGCATAGACCCCTCAGAGCTGGCTGAGATATTTGCATCCATCCGCAAAAAGAAAAAATATTACCAGTTGAGAAATGGCAGCTTTATTAACCTTGAAGCAAATGAACTGATAAAAGCAAATGACTTTATGGAGAAGCTGGAGGTCGATACTTCTGAAATAGGAAAAGAATTTATTGAATTGCCAAGGTTCAGGGCCGCATATCTGGACCAGAGCATCCGGGAAACAGGTATCCACAATGTGGAGCGTGATATGCTCTTCAAGGAATTAGTCCGTAACATCAAAGAGCCTGAGGATATGTCCTTCCGTTTGCCCGATGGTCTGAGAGGATCCTTGAGAGACTATCAGAAATTCGGCTTCAAATGGCTGAAAACCTTGAAATATTATGAGATGGGCGGCATTCTGGCTGATGATATGGGACTTGGTAAGACTCTGCAGATACTGGCCCTATTATTGTCGGACAAACAAGAAAACGGGGCGTTCCCCTCTCTTGTTATCGTCCCCTCATCACTTGTGTTCAACTGGTGTGCGGAAATTGAAAAGTTTGCGCCGGGGCTGAAATATGTTGCGGTGACAGGTAATAAGGAAAACAGGCGCAAGCTGATCGAAAGCATTCCGCAATGTGATGTGGTGATCACCTCCTATCCCCTTATCAGAAGAGATATCGACCTCTACAGACCATATACCTTTAGGTACTGTATACTGGATGAAGCCCAGCACATAAAGAACGGCGCGTCCAGAAACGCCCGGTCGGCCAAGCTGATAAATGCCAGGACCCGGTTTGCTCTCACCGGCACTCCGATCGAAAATAATCTATACGAACTGTGGTCTATCTTCGACTTCGTCCTTCCGGGTTATCTATATTCGTACAGGAGATTCGAAGAAAAATATGTGCGTCCTGCTTCAGGCGAGGATGGGGGCGATTTGCTGGCTGACCTTAACAAACAGATAAGACCGTTTGTGCTCAGAAGACTAAAAAAAGATGTTCTCCGTGAACTGCCCGAGAAGATGGAAAACACCATGACCGCCGAACTGACAGATGAACAGAAGAAGATCTATATGGCCTACCTGTCGGATATACGTGGAGAAATAAAGCAAGAGATAGAAGCATCGGGTTTTGAAAGGAGCAGGATCAGGATATTGGCGGCATTGACTCGTCTCAGGCAGCTGTGCTGCCATCCCTCACTGTTTGTGGAGGATTACCATGGCGGCAGCGGCAAGCTGCAGATGCTTGAGGAGATCATTCAGGAGTCTGTTTCAGGCGGTCACAGGATACTGCTTTTTTCCCAGTTCACAGCTATGCTGCAGATAGTGAGAAAAAGACTCGACGAACTTGAAATACCATATCTCTATCTCGATGGAGCGACCCCTGTCTCGGAAAGAGGCTTCCTTGTAAACTCCTTCAATGAAGGAGCGGGAAAGATCTTCCTGATATCCCTCAAAGCCGGCGGTACCGGCCTAAACCTGACTGGCGCCGATACTGTGATACACTACGACCCCTGGTGGAACCCTGCTGTGGAAGATCAGGCCACTGACCGCTCCTACCGCATCGGCCAGAAAAAATCCGTATACGTGATAAAGCTGGTCACCAGAGGCACTATCGAAGAAAAAATACTGGCGCTGCAGGATAAGAAGCGAAGCCTCATCGACGCTGTTATCCAGCCCGGTGAGACACTGCTGTCCAAAATGACCCCCGAAGAAATACAGTCCCTTTTCGACTAGCAAGCGGGGGCAAAGGGACGGTTCATTTACTTGCACCCTCCCTTTGCTTCCCTTCTTTGTAACGCATCGTTAAATGAATTTCCTCACATTGCTGGTCCTGGAGAATTTATATACCGCCGCCAGCGTAAGTGTCAGTGCAAACGCTGCAAGTACAAGCAGATTCAGGTTTATGTCTCCAATATCACTGCCGGTCTGCATTTTAGTAATAGCATCGATGACCCACCTCTGGGGTACAAAAAAGCCGATCTTCTGCATGAACTCAGGCATAAAATTTACATCCCAGTAGCAGCCGCCCAGCATACAGGTCGGTGTAATAATGAGTGTGCTCAGTGTGCCTGCCATATAGGATGAGCTTGTGAAAGCAGTTATTACAAGACTCAGTCCAATGGACACTGTAGCGAATATCAAAAGTATGAAAAACATATATAGATCGTTGACACCTGTATCGATCCTGATGACGAACCTCATCACAGCAAGCAGGAAGACTATCTGAACAATGCTTATCAGAAGACTGGTGATCGAGTTCGCCAGAATATACTGCCTTGCGCTGACCGGGGCTGAACAGATCCTATGGTAGGTCCTGGTCCTCTTTTCATTCAATATGATCCCAGAGGTGAATCCTGTCCCAAGCATGAGAAACAATATCAGGAAACCGACGGAAGTGACTGTCATTGATTTGCCGATTGCCCTATCCTCAACAGTCTCAAGCTTCAGTTCGATGGTCCCTTCCTTCACCTGTCCCAGCATCCTGTCAAAGGCAGCCTGATCGCCGCCCGAAGCGTCAGACAGACGGAGCATCGAAGATGTATAGGTGTTGATCACCTGCTCTATCCATACAGTCGTCTCCTGCCCCTTAAGTGAAAAGATCTCAATATCGGCTGCATTCCCGCTGTATATGCTGTCCGTATAATTTTCCGGCACGACTACTACAGCATCCAGTTCGAAGGAAAGCAGCTTATCGCTTATCTCCTCCTCCCTGACATCCGATATCGTAAAGCCTTCCACGGTGCCAAATTCTTCCTTCAGCTCTGCTGCCAGTACCTTTCCGTCATGGTCCGCAAAACCGATATCAAGCTTTGCTACAGATGTGTCGCCATACATCAGCATTGAGATCAGCACACCTGTTAAAGGCAGAAAAACATATACCACGATATTTCCCTTTTTTCTGAATGTGACCTTCAAATTGTTTAATATAAGAAGCAATAGATTACGCATAAGCTTTATTCCTCCTTGAAAGTATTGCGGAAAGCGTTATGAACAGCAGTGCAATGCCAAGGTTTATACCGACAGCTTCCGCCACACCGGAATTACTCCCATCAAAAATAACATTGAATAGGGCTGAATTGACCCATTTAACAGGTGAAATATCAGAAATCTTGGATAAGCCCTCACCCATTACTGACAATGGAACGTAACCTCCGCCCAGAAAGGCCATGATCGGAATGATCGTATTCAATACTCCGCTGGCAGCCTCACTGCTCTTCATCAGGTAGGCCAGCGCAACGCCCATGCTTACCGGCATGATGGAGTATGAAGTGATCAGCAGCGCAACAGCAAACGGGTTTTCTCCCCAATAGGCCTTTAGTATAAAGCTGCTGAACAAAATTACCACCAGCCCTTGCAGCAGTGTTACTACAACATCGCCGAGAACCTTGCCCGTCATAAGTTGATAATTGAATGTCGGTGAACATAATATCCTTGCAGCTGTCTTCTCCTCTTTTTCGTTCCTGATGCCCCAGAAGCCGGTGAGTGAGGAATAAAGCAATATAAGCGTCAGCATAGTGATCGAATAGTAATCCGTAGAGCTCGGCTGCCTTTTCCGGTCAATGGAGCTGATCATTACATGGCTGCTGCGTCCTGAACTCTGCTGTGAAAGCGCTGCAGGGTTATTTCGTGCAATAACGCTCATGGTCACATAGGTGTCAAGAAAGCTGCCCAGTGCGTTTTCGACAATACTTGCAGAATAACCTCTTCTTTCATTCTTGTACATATCCACCCTGATAGGATCGCCGGTAATATGAAAATATGCATTGTACCGATTGTCTTCTATTCCGGCCATTCCGACAGCGATGTCGTTAGTTTCAATAAACTCTATGCCGGTCTCATCCGACATTCCTTTGCAAAAGCTGCTGAAGGCAGACCTGAATGCCGGATCTCCTGCATTTTCATCAATAGTGTAAAGCACCTGGACATCGCCAAGATTTATGGTGCTGTCAAATGCACCCTTGAATGCCGCGCCTAAAATGATTATCAGTAAGATCGGAAAAAGTATCATCATCACATTGGACTTAAAATTGCGGACATTATGTTTCATTTCCTTTAAAAATATCAATAACACCTTCATATCCATCCCCCCTTAATCCCTGAGCTTTCTTCCGGTCATCGACAGGAATACGGACTCCAGATCCGGCGTTTTGCTCTCGACACTTTTTATCGCGATATTGTTTTTTACAAAGTATTGTATGATCTTGTCGAGGTTTGCCACTTCCATGGCGCTTGTTATCTTTACAGTGATCTCGTTTGTTTCCACATTCTCGACACCGGATATTTCCCTGATTTTCTCTTTACTGACCATGGACATCGGATCACTTATCGTCACTTCCACTACATCCTTGTCATTGATGAGATTCTTGAGTTCCTCGCTGGTACCAAGTGCTATCACCTTTCCGTGATCCATGATAGCTATGCGTGTGCATATCTCTTCGACCTCTTCCATATAGTGGCTGGTGTAGATAATGGTACTGCCCATATCGTTGAGCTTCTTGACAGACTGCAGGATGTGGTTTCTCGACTGGGGATCTATTCCCACTGTCGGCTCATCCATTATTATGAGCTTTGGCTTGTGAGCTATCGCGCATGCAATATTGAGGCGTCTTTTCATACCTCCTGAAAAGTTCTTCGGAAAGTCTTTTTTCTTATCCGACAGACCTGCGAACTCCAGCGCTTCCAGCGCAGCCTCCTCAAGAGCCTTCCCCCTTAGTCCGTAAAGGCTGGCAAAAAATTTGACATTTTCCAGACTGGTAAGGTCCTCGTAAATGGCAATGTCCTGGGGAACGATGCCTATATTAGACTTAGCGGCTTTTTTGTCCTTCCTGATGTCCTTGCCGAGTATGCTGATGCTTCCCTTATCGATGGTCAGCAGCCCGGTTATCATATTTATAGCCGTGCTTTTGCCTGCGCCGTTAGGACCCAGCAGTCCGAATATCTCACCCTCTTCGATTTCCAGCGTCATTTTGTCTACTGCGGTGATCTCACCGAACTTTTTTGTCAACTGTTCCAATTTGACTATACACATTCTCAACACTCCTTGATCTATAAACAGATTCATTTATCATTCACTTCACAGTCTTATTATAAAAAAACCCGGCTCCCCTTGATAGTACAAAAGGTCACCGGTTTATATGACTAAAGTAATATTCTTGATCCCACCGATAGGGCAATAGCCCATCTATTGCTGCGATCTCCCTGCCGTCTGGCACCACTTCGCCGACTGCCGGCTCTGCTCATAATCCTCTCTGACAAGGCCGTATATCGCGTAATCGCAGATCCCTTGATTGTTCCAGTCTCCTTGCTTTACAGTACCTTCATGTTTCAGTCCGCACTTTAGCATGACCTTGCCCGAATTCGGGTTCATCGGATCATGTCTGGATTCGATACGATTCACACCCACTTCATCAAAGAAAAACCTGACAAGCTCTGCCAACGCTTCGGAGGTTATTCCCTGATGCCACCATTTCCGCCCGATACAGTATCCGATGTGGACCATTTCCAATCTGTCATCCATATCAACTACACTGATACAGCCGACAGGTTCGTTTACATTCGGCTTAAGTGTGATAGCCCATTGGTAGAATTTCTTATCATCGTATTTTACGATCCATTCCTTCAATATATTCTCTGAAACACTCACGTTCTTGTGAGTCGGCCACATCAAAAATTTGGTCACTTCGTCATCACTTGCCCAATTCCTGAAAATGGCTTCGGCATCGGACAGCTCAAACCTCCTCAGTACCAGGCGTTGTGTCTCCAAACGCTTTGTCCCAAGATGATCCATATAAAAATCCCCCTAATTCAACATTTTATAATAACATAAAAAATCATACCCATACCTGAAAACCTCTCCTGTTTTCCTGAATCCAAACTTATCATAAAGAGCTAATGCGCTGTAATTGGTTTTACTCACAAGAAATCTCATACCATTATAACCTCTGTTTTTGCAATCCTCGACCACCGCGCTCAATAATTCTGATGCGATACCTTTCTTCTGTAACGAAGGTGTGACCCCTATTCTCGCCAGCTCACAGGGCTTTGTCATTTGCGGATCCCATTCCAGGTCCGAAAGCTCGTCCAGCGGCCCGGCAGCTGCAGCAGCAATAATATGCCCTTTATTGTCCGTCATGCAGTATAATGACCTCATCTCTGTATCATTGATAATTTCTTCCATTGTCGGGTAATCTTCAGACCATGTACAACCCGGTGTCCCGATAATACTCCTGTACAGCTTCAATATCTCCTTACTGTCTTTCGGTTCAGCCAACCTGAAAATACAACAACTTTCTATATCCAGCCATGAATCAGAATACTTTCTGATCATTTGCCCGCGTTCATTCATGTTAGTCACCGCACCCCTCACCCTTCTCGCCTGTCAGATAATATATGGCAAGCTGGGTCCGATGCTCCAGGCCTGTCTTTCCAAGAATGGCGGATATATAGTTTTTGACTGTTCCCTCCGACATAAACAGCCTGGCGGCGATATCTTTGTTTGACAGCCCCTTCGCTATCAGCGCAGCGATCTCTGTCTCCCGTTCTGTCAACAGCCCTTCGGGAATGCCGCCCTTCTTGCCTGATGACAATTCCCCCTTGATTATGTCCATCGCCACGTCCTGCATCACAGTCCCGCCCTCGTGCACGATCCGTATAGCATCCATGATCCTGGCCGGCGGGCTCCCCTTCAGCAGGTAACCTCTGGCGCCGTACTTGACGGCATTCAAAATGAAATCATCATCGTCGAAAGTGGTCAGTATAAGCGGCTTTGTCTTTGTTTTTGCCGATATCTCCCTGGCGGCCTCGAGGCCGTCCATTACAGGCATCCTTACGTCAAGCAGCGCAACATCCACCTGCTGCCTGCTGCAGTATTCCAAGGCCATTGCACCGTTATCCACACATTCCATCACTTCAAAGCGGTCGTCCGTCTGCAGTATGATTTTCAAACCTTCCCTGATCAGTGCGTCATCATCTGCTATCAAAACCTTTATAGCCATTTCGGACCTCCTGAAATCAATATACATATAAAGGCCGGTCTATGTCTGGACCGCAATAAAATAACCCGGTCCATTCAGCCTGTTGCAGCCTAAACAGGCAGCAGTGTTATCACAGAGAAACCGGCTGTACCGTCAACGATCAGCTTGCCGCCTGCAGAGCCTGTCCTCTCTTCCATTCCGGACAAGCCCATTCCGTTGACTATCTCCGATGCTCCCTTTCCGTTATCCTTTACTTCCAGCTTTATCAGCTTATTCATGACCTCAAGCCGGACTTCGATCAAAGTTGCGGATGAATACTTCAGCGCGTTTGTCAGCGCCTCTTTGACATTATCGGTCATTATTCTCCACTGTACATGGGTGATGACATCGAGCCTGCCGTCAAAAGAAAGGGATGTTTCTATACTGTTGTTGAGTGTGAACTCCTCGAGGATGAGCTTGAGCCTGTTTATACCCAGTTGCTCTGAAGCCGGCTTTATCGTCCTTAGAGTGGAACGGATGCTCTCCATCCCTTCCTTCAGGTTCCCGGTCACATTCCTGATCAGTTCACCTGCTTTAGCGCTGTCCTTTTCCATGATCATTCCGGCCGCTTCCAACTGAATAATGCTTCCTGCCAGGGTGTGTCCGACCTTGTCATGAATGCTCTGGGCGATGCTGTTTCGTTCCTCTATCTGCGACAAATACCGCAGATGGGCCTCATACTCGCTGCCGGCATTCAATTTCCCCGCCAGATCCTCTATCCTGTCACGAAGATCTTCATTTGCTTTTCTCAGTTTTTCTACAGTTTTTGCATGAGTTTGAGCTATCAAGAAAACCAGCAGTACAAGCAGGCTGACAGCAATATATTCCATAATCAGCCCCGAGCCACTAATAATCAAACCCGGCAATACCGCAAATACGGGCAGGGCCCTCCAATCCGCTGTAAAATCTGCGGCCAGTTCATATATGTCCGCCGAAATCAACAGTATGTAGAGCTGCTGTACATAAAGCGCCGAGTATACTAAAACAGCGATGGATAAAATTCGAAGGCACCTTTTAAGTACGGCCTTCTTGAATATATAGGCAGATGTGACCGCTGATATATATATCAGCATGAACAATACGACCATGGCCGTATTCTCCATATTGCCCTGGAAATAGCACAATACACAATACAGCAGTATTATCAGCCTTGTACCGATCATCCAGTTTTCCATAAGACCTCACTGAGTCACAGGTAACAGTCCTTTTGACTTGCTTCGGAAAAGGACGATCCTGTGATCCTATAACACTTCAAAGAATTTCGCACCCGTCGCTAATAAAGCAGTGATATCTATCTCGCAGTCATATTATCTGTAGCTGTTCAGATCAGGTTTTCCGGATTCAGCGATTCCAGCTCTTTGAGTACAAAAACTCCGTCCTTCCTTACAAGCACATCGTCGAACCATATCTCTCCGCCGCCGTATTCAGGTCTCTGGATACATACAAGATCCCAATGTACCGCGGATTTATTGCCATTATTGCATTCATCATAACAGCTGCCGGGGGTGAAATGGAAGCTCCCCTTTATTTTTTCATCGAACAGCGTATCCTTCATCGGCTTTACAATGTACGGATTGAATCCGAATGAAAATTCGCCCACGTATCTGGCCCCCTCATCTGTATCAAACACCTTATTTATCTTGGCCGTATCATTTGCCGTGGCATTTATTATCTTTCCATCCTTGAATTCCAGCGTTACATTCTCATATGTGAAGCCCTGATATTTTGAAGGAGTGTTGTAGCTGATCCTGCCGTTGACAGAATCCTTCACAGGGGCAGTGAAAACCTCTCCGTCAGGTATGTTTCTGTGACCGTCGCATTTGATTGCCGGTAAGCCTTTGATGGAGAATGACAGATCAGTGCCGTTCCCGACTATCCTGACCCGGTCTGTCCTGTTGGTCAGCTCGACCAGTCCGTCCATTGCCCTGGACATTTTTGAGTAGTCCAGATTGCATACATCAAAATAAAGGTCCTCAAATGCTTCCGTTGACATTTCAGCCATTTGAGCCATTGCACTGTTGGGATATCTCAATATCACCCACTTTGTATGCTCGACCCGCTGCTCGGAATGGACCGGCTTGTTGAAAAGAGTGCTGTAAAGCTTCATCTTGTCCTCGGGGACATCACCGAGTTCATTGGAATTATCGGCATACCTTATGCCGATATAAGCATCCATCTCCTTCATCCTGTCCAGTTCGAAACGGGCCATGAGGCGGATCTGTTCTTCCGTACACCCCATGAGCTGCACCCGCAGTATCTCATCATTTTTCACCGTGACAAACGGCAGTCCTCCGGCATTGTACACTTCCCTTACCAATGCCTTTGTCAAAGGCAGTTCGAAGCCCTTTGTCTCTATAAGCACTTTTTCTCCCGGCTTCACGCCGCAGGAGTAATTAACAAGATTTTTTGCCAATGTAATTATTCTTGGATCGACCATTGCTATCTTCCTTTCTTCATCCCAGTATCGCTGCAGTCCCCTTACCCTATTACTTCCTCTAGTTCGTCCAGTACCTTCCCGAAGGTCTTCAGCGCATCCTCCACAGGCTCGGGCTTTGTAAGGTCGACTCCTGCCTTTTTCAACAGCTCGAGTGGGTAATCGGATCCGCCGCTTCTGAGGAAATTTGTATAGCGGTCCACCGCAGGGACCCCTTCCTTCAGAATCTGCTGTGATAAAGATGTAGCCGCTGAAATACCGGTAGCATATTTATATACATAAAAACTGGAATAGAAGTGCGGTATACGCGCCCATTCCATATCAATATCCTCATCGATCACAACCTCAGGCTGGAAATACTTCTCGTTGAGCCCGCGGTAGATCCTGCAGAACTCCTGTGCGTTGAGCGCTTCCCCGCTCTCGATCATGCTGTGGGTGATCTTTTCAAACTCTGCAAACATGGTCTGTCTGAACAGCGTGCCCCTGAATTCCTCAAGGTAGTGGTTCAGCAGATACGCACGTTCCTTCTTGTCCTGTGTGACCGAAAGCAGGTAATCCATCAGCAGTGACTCATTGACTGTTGAGGCAACCTCAGCCACAAATATCCTATATTCAGAGTAAATATAGGGCTGAGTCTGATTCGTATAGTAGGAGTGCAGGGCGTGTCCCATTTCATGGGCAATAGTGAACACATCATTGATAGTATCTTGATAGTTCAGCAATACATAAGGATGTGTAAGGTGAGTCCCCCATGAATATGCGCCGCTGGTCTTGCCCTGGTTCTCGAATACATCGATCCAGCCTGAAGCAAATGCATTTTCCAGATCAGTGATATAGGAGCAGCCAAGGGGAGCGAGACCTTTTTTGACCATGTCGAGGGCCTGCTCGTAACCGACCTGCCTGGGAGGTTCCTCAACAATAGGCACATACAGGTCATACATATGCAGCTCATCCAGCTTGAGAGCCTTTTTGCGGAGCTTCAGATACCTGTGGAGCAGCGGGAGGTTCCTGTTTACCGTATCGATGAGGTTATCATATACGCTGACATTGACATTGTCATTATCAAGTGATGCGCTCAGGCTCGAATCATATTTTCTGACAGTTGAATAGAATCTGTTCTTCTTGATATTGTTGCCAAGAGACGATGCCAGTGTGTTTCTCATCGCACTGTAGGAGCTGTAAAGGGTATGGAAGGCATCCTCTCTGACTCTTCTGTCCCTTGACTCCAGAAATTTGATATAGCGGCCCTTTGTGACCTCGACTTCCTCGCCGTTCTCATCCTTGATGGTACCGAATTTAATGTCCGCATTGTTGAACATCGTAAATATATCGGATGGAGCCTCGGCGATTTCAGCCGTTAGCGCCAGCAGCTCCTCTTCCCTGTCGGAAAGGATGTGCTGCTTCTGCCTGAATATTTCATTAAAATAATGTCTATACAACGACAGGCCTTCAACCTCATCCAGGCTCTTCTTTAAAAGAGCCTCATCTATTGAAATTATCTCAGGCACGATAAATGATACCGAGGCATATACCTCTGTGCTCAGAGCCATGGCTCTGTCAGTCAATGCCTGATATTTGGATTCGGCATTGTTTTCATCACGCCTCATCCTCGCATATACAAAAACCTTGTCATTCAAGGCCAGCATTTCATCACTCAGCTTCAGGCACTCCAGAAGCGTCTGCATATTGCCGGCCAGCTTGCCTTTGTAACCGGCCGCCCTGCCCGACAGCTCCCTGACCTTCTTAAAATCCTCCTCCCAGGCAGCATCGCTTGGGTAGATATCTTCAAGCTTCCATTTGTATTTAGCCTCGATCTCATCTCTTGCCGGAAGTGCATTATTTGCCATATTATCACCTTTCCTTGTTTATCTCTAAGCCTCAGTGCAGAGGAAGCATCTCTCCACCGCCAAAGCCGATTTTTCCCTTTATCTATTATACCCTCCGGCAATTGATATTACCAGTATTTATGTATTGTCATCATCACTCTTACCTCTACCCGTGACCCTTACTTCTGCATGACCCTTACTTCTGCATGACCCTTACTTCTGAATGACTCTTACTTCTGTATGTGACCCTTACTTCTGCATGACTCTTACTTCTGTATGTGACCCTTACTTCTGAATGGTCCCCTTCCTTGCGGCATGTGGATTACAAAAGCGATTTCCACCCTCCCATCTGGATGATTTTGCAGGTATGGGCGGCTCCTTCACATCCAAATGGATGATTTTTCAAGTAGGGGCAGCTCCTTCATATCCAAATGGATGATTTTTCAGCTAGGGGCAGGATAGCTAGCTGAGTTATTGCAAATAATCCATAATCAAGATACATAATTTGATATATCTTGCATTATGTCACCATAGTATACTAAAGCTGTTGCCCCTA
>JAAYPO010000031.1 GCA_012519745.1 Clostridiaceae bacterium
GAAGACCTTTGAGAGGGTCTTCGAAGTGACTTTAAAGAATATTCCAGTGAATTTGGGGTCGATACCACGAAGGTTTGTAACTGGAAAATTGTTTATTAAAACCTTACGAGAAATATTATACGAGGAGTCATACAATGAAGAAACGGATTTTTGCGTTTATATTATCAATGATGATCGTGCTGACTGTTTTGCCGGCTCCTTCCCTGGCGCAGGAAACCGGGACGGTCACTGTTGAGAATGAATACATAAGGGTGACTGTAAGCAGAGAAAACGGAGGTTATACCATATCGACCAAAAAGGGAGACATACTGAAAAAGACCGATGATAATAAGGCGCTCACCCACAGGGGAGAGAATTTCGACACATCCTTCACATCCTTCCAGATAGACGGAGACGGCGGCAAAGAGTATGTGTTCGGAAATGATTACGGCTTTTTAGGCCTGGCTTCATCACCTGTGGTGACAACGTCCGACAGTGCCGGTATCACCAGCACATGGAGCGTGAATGACCTGGATGTCACCCAGCACATCCAGCTTGTGAACAGCGACAGCTCCGAGCAGCTTGGTACAGCCATGATCAGCTATACTGTGAAGAATAAATCGTCGAAGAGCATGGCGCTCAAAAGCAGGGTGCTGGTTGATACCCAGTTGGGGGAGAAGGACTATGGATATTATGAGCTGACCAAGGGCTACCTGGGAGGAGGGTACAACTTTATCGACAAGGAAACTGTGCTGTCGGGATCTGAAGTGCCGGCAGACTACTTTGTCAAAGACAGCGCATATCAACCCGAGGTTGCCGCTTTTGGGGTGAACAGCGTAATAGCGGATGATAGACCTTATCAGATGATCTTCGCCCATTGGGCCAATATCGCTGCCACAAAATTCGATTATACTCCGGATGATACACTGACATTCACTAATGAATTTAATATACACCGAACGGCAGACAGTGCGGCTGCACTGTATTATAATCTCGGGACTGTCCCGGCGCAAGGAGAAAGAAGTTTTTCTACCTACTACGGGGTGACTTCGAACCTGAAAAACAAGGACAACCAGGTGCTGATCAACACCACTGCACCGTCCAGACTTGCTTTTAATGATGAGCGTACTGCTTATATCGGTTCGAGCGGGCAGGCAGATAATCTTATCCGCATCAACTCTACCATTACAAATCCGTCATCTCAAAACAAAACCTATAAGAAGTTGGCCGTAGTTGTATATACTATAGGATTTACTTCCCAGAGACAGACAGATAGCGGCAGTTGGATAGTTTATGACAACAATGACCCGCTTTATACCAATATCATCGATTTTACGCCGGGAAGGAATCTGACCACATTTTTCGATTTCAGATTTGAACCGCGTGATAACCATGAACTGGGAAGCTTTGTGACCAGGGTCTACGATATGGATCCTGCTGTGAATGAGCTTGGTGTATATGCCGATCAATACTGCCTGGGGGAGACCGTAAACTATATATTCATTCCAGCCAGGAATCCGGAGCTGCCTTCCATAACCCTCCATTCAATGGAGCCGCAGATCCTGTTTAATGATGACAGGCGTTTCATCACGGTATATGGCCAGGGCATGAGCTTTTTCACAAACGGTCTGAGTGCCATTGAGCTGAGGGGCGAGGACAGGGACTATTCTATACCCGTCAGCAACATGACCATTGCCCAGGATGCAAAAAGTGTATCCATACTGCTGGAGGACTATATGGAACCAGGCAGATACCAGCTGCATTTCCTGTGGAACGGCAGCCAGCCTGCGGATATACCTTCGGACTTCACATCATCGGCTCTGACGGTCCATATGACATCGGATGAAAGCTACAGGAACGACAAGTACGGCGTCCTGACAGTCCAAAGGAACGGCGATACGAAATACAAGATAGCAGCCTATGAAGATGAAACCGCATTTGAACTGGGCAATAACGCCTCAGGCGACGGTTATCAGCTAGATGACCTGATCTTCGTCCTGAGAGGCGAGCTTGTCAAGGATAATGAAAAGAAGGAATATCGCCTGGCGGGCAGTAACAAGGATGTAAACATCAACCATATCCTGAACTACCATGGCGGCGATCTGACTGTAACTGAGAGCGAAAGCGGCAGCGTTGAGATCCTCATGGATGGCAAGATCACCACGATAGGAGCCAATACGACTGTGTGGGACGGTCCTTCTTCATTCACGCTCAAATCAGGGACCAAATATGTCATCCCTGAATATGACAGCAGGGGTGAAGTGCTATCCGGCGGTACTCTCAAGGAGAAAGAAGATTATATCGAGCTTAGGTGGAACAGCTACTATGAAAAGCTGCAGACCATCGGAGGCTTCCTTATAAACCTGGAATATGGCATTTTAGGCAAGATACAGGATGAAAAGGACAGCAGGATAAAATACGATATTATATCTTTCGGCGGAGGCCTTGATTTGTCTTTCGTGACACCGGGAGGGGCAAAGGAGGCCAGGGAGGAAAAGAGCAAGGAAAGCAAGGAATCTTCCTGGGATATTTCCGACAAGGAGGACAAGAGCGGATTGGACCCCGAGGAAGGGAGCAAGCCCCAGGAAGAGGAGAAGAAGCCTACGAAGGAGACTGCAAAGAAAACCGCAAAGGATGACGAAGATAAAGAGAATAGAAAGGTAAAGGCCGGCGTCCATGTTTATGATGTCCTGTATGGACAGAATGGAAAAAAGACAGGACATATCGGTATAAATATGGATGCTAATGTTACTCTTCCGAAAATCGTCGAATTCCTGCCTGACAGACTGTCGGGCAAACTCTCTGTAAATACAATAGGCGGTTATAAGGTCGGTATTGAAGGGGAGACTGAGAGTGCCAATATGAAAATGGCTTTTGCATTGGTTGTGAAGTCCAATCCTTCCGGAGCGCCGATACCGGACAAGCTGTTCTTCAGCATAGGGGGATTCAAACCGGGGATCAACGTCGACGGTTTGGGCATCTTTTGGGTGACCGGAGGAGGCGGGGGCTTTGATAACCTCTATGAGACCATATACGGCACCGACGGAGTGCCTCCTTTAACATTGCTATTGAATGTGCAGTTCGACATAGTCAAGATCATGACCGGTACTTCGGATTTCGAGCTTTCGCTGCGTTCCTTCGGCATGAAACTGAGTGATGTGTATCTCAAGTCCGTGAAGAATGCCCGGTTTTTAGAGAGCGGGGAGGTCAACTTTACATGGTATCCCAACTTTGACTTATCCATGAATGCAAAAGTCAACTTCTCGCAAATATTCAAGGGGAACTATTCCATGCATGCCAACAATCAGCTGTTCGAGATGATGATGCGGGTGGCAGTGCTCCTGCCCAAGGACATTCCCGTAGCAGGAGGCATGGAAGTCGCGGGTGTCGTACTTGGCGGAGGCACTGAGAAGATGTGGGGCAGCATCGAGGTACTGAACGCTGTCGAGGTGGGTTTCACCTATTGGTGGGACAGCGGAAATG
The DNA here is from genome assembly GCA_012519745.1 of Clostridiaceae bacterium. Taxonomy (GTDB): domain Bacteria; phylum Bacillota; class Clostridia; order Acetivibrionales; family DTU013; genus DTU013. Next base: position 3,463 of record JAAYPO010000031.1, read on the forward strand.
TGAAGTTCACATCGGCACAAATTGCTTCGTCAAACTCCCTTAAAATGTTCAGGACCATGACTGAGCCTAAGCTGGTGAAGACCGACGCTGCCACCGGTGAGGCACAGTATGTAGCATTCGGGACGAATTTGTCGTATATTGCGGGTAATGCAGCTGACAGCGGACTGACGGAAGAACAGTTCGAGCGATTGAAATCCGGCGATTCCGAAGCTGATGGTGCGTTTAGCCCGGCCGCTGTCAGGACATCCGGCACGGCCGCGCCAAAATCAGGTGCATCAATGCGGGCTTTGAGCCTGCCTGCCACAAGTATCGTCTCCAATACGGAGCAGAATAACCATATAGTAACGTTTGGCGCACCGGAAGGCGATTACATACTGACAGTCAGCAGATCCGACGGCAAAGCCCTGGCAGATGATTTCGAAGACCATATAAAGGTATGGAACGATGGAGAAGAATACCCGCTCATTTTCTACAAAGCACCTGGTATCGTTACAGGGCTGACTTCGGGAGATGAATTGTCGGATGAAGAAAGGAGCGAGATCACAGAAGCTGCCGAGAGCGCTAATGTGAATATCGTGGGTAATGTAGCGTATATCGCGATACCAAAAAGCAAACAGGCCAATCCTATATTCCTGGTCCAGTTCGGCGATGGCAGAGCTTACGACATAGGAACTGTATATGCAGCGCCTATAGGCAAGCTTAAGGATTTGTCCTCATCAGCAGCGGGCGGCAAACTGAATGTGAACTGGACGGCGGAAAATGCAAGCGACAAGGCTGTCGTGTCAGTATCCATTTCCGATGAAGAGGGAGAAGCCGGGATTCTGCTGGCGAATAATATTTCTGCAGGGACAGGGACAGCAGCGATCGATATTCCAAATACCGTCGCTTCTGGTACTTACTATGTGACTGTGGCGCTTCAGGATGAGGACAAGTGCTATAACAGCTATGGTGCAGGTAGTGTGACGATAACCGATGTCAAAGCTCCCGCTGTGCCCACTGGGGCTTCACTGTCCAACGCCGGAAACAATAAGCTGTTGATAACTGTAATGGATGATTTTGAGAAAGAATTACTTGAAGGCTATTATGTGGATGTCTATGAGGATGGGAAGCTTATCGAAGCCGGAATTTATTTCAGCAGGGAACAGGTGAGGGACGGACAGGCTTTGATCGGCGGCCGTTATGATGTGCCTGTTATTGAAGAATACACTGATACGGAATCGGGTGAGACCAAATACCGCCAGAAAACCGGCACAAACGGGGAAGGACTTTTCAGGACAGTAGGATATGAGCCCGGCAGCAGCTATAGCATCAAGGTCAGAGCAGGAAGCTCAGAATCGACTCCCGACGGAGATGTATACCATTACAGTGAATATGTGAGATCAAATGCAGTCGTGCTCGAGGCAGCGACTCCTCCTGTTCTCAGCATAACAGCCCCTGATGCTGTCGTTGTTGGAAAGGATGGAGTGGACTTTGCACTGACAAAGAACACTAACACCTTCTATCTGAATGCTGATGAGCCTGTGAAGGGTACTCTTATAGTCAACGGAGCAGATGGCGAAACCTACAGCTTTGACAGCGGATGGAAGACTGAGTGGACCAAGGAACTGACTTTACCGGACGGAATATACCATCTTGAGTTCGATGCAGCGGATCAGGCAGGCAACAAGAGCATAAAGCTGGCAGTAGTAAACATTGATACCACAGCTCCTGTGATCATGCTTGAAAGTCCGGTAAACGGAGGAACATTTACAGACAACAAAATACTCATAAAAGGAGCGGCCGACCCAAATGCAAGGTATACGTTCAAAGTGGATGGAGTGACGATAGGCGAAGCTGACAGGGAGATGTCCGAGTATTTTTCAAACGGTATCCTGGAGTATACTCTTTCCATGGGACATACATCGGCGCAGATGACACAGGCCAAACGCATATTTGAAATCATAGCAAGGGATGAGTTTGGAAATACCGAGACCAAAAGGATGGAATTGGTCAACAGCCGGATATCGGATATAGTCAGAGTAGAAATCTATGCCGACGGTAAACCGATCCCCTCTGATGGGGTATCGCTGCGTAAGAATAAATCAAGTGCGGAGCTGCAGCTTTTGGGCTTCACGGAACCGGCTCCCTCAGACGGCGGACAGATCATTGATATATCGGAGGCTGCAAATGTTTCATTTACGATGGCCGCAGGCAGCAGTATATCCTTAAGTGAGCGTACCGTTTCAGCGAGCAGAGAGGGGAACGGTATGGTTCTGGCCTCCCTCGACCTTGGAGGGGGCAGTTCATTGACAGACGGGGTTGTGGTGAAAATGGCCGCTTATACTGAGCCGGACGGACCTGACAAGCCTGACAGCTCCAGTAAAGAAGATGAGGAGCCGGGAGCAGAGAAGAACGAAGAAATGCCTTTTACAGACGTCAAAGAGACTGATTGGTTCTACGATGATGTAGCCTTTGTATTTTCCAATGGCTTGTTTAACGGGATCTCGCAGAATGAGTTCGCTCCCCGGATGACTATGAGCCGCGCTATGCTGGTCACAGTATTGTACCGGATGCATGCATTGTTTGGACCGGAGGGAGGAGAAGAAACAGCATATGAAAACCCGTTTGCCGATGTGCCGGATGGCAAGTACTATACCGAGGCGGTAAAATGGGCCGCCGCAAACGGGATCGTCGCAGGGAAAGGCAATGGCGCCTTTGATCCGAATGGTGAGATTACCAGAGAGCAATTGGCTGCGATCCTTTATCGTTACATGCAGTATGCCGGGATTGAATATGAAGCGACATATGAATACATTACCTTTGAAGATGAGTCTTCTATTTCGAATTTTGCAAAAGAAGCTGTACAGGTGATGAATAAATCAGGCATCATCAGAGGTATAGGAAACGGGAAAATTGCACCCAAAAACAGTGCGGCAAGGGCGGAAGTCGCGGCGATGCTGCACCGCTTTGTCAAGCAGCTGATGCTTCCCTAGAGTGACCCTCAAAGAGCCGCGGATCTTTTGAGGGATCGACGTACCTGAATGTGGTGACAGGTAAAGTGAAAATACTGCTTGACATGTGTGATCATGGATGTTAAAATTAGCCAAAATAATATTGCTGAACAAACCGAAGAGCAAGAGAAGTAAAAATGAAAGTTTGCATTCAGAGAGCCGCCGGTGGTGAGAATGCGGTTGCAAGGTCATTTTGAATGGACTTGTGAGGGAAGCCCGAAACAGAAATGGAGTAGGAGCTTACGGGGAGCCTGCCCGTTATCAGTGGGATACATATGATGGTATGTATATAAGAGCGGGCGTATCATACGCCAATTTGGGTGGCACCGCAGAAGTTTAAAGCTTTTGTCCCTTTCTTGGGACGAAGGCTTTTTTATTTTTCCGGAAGCGGAAGACTGCCGGAAAATTCAGACGGGATCAATCAAACATACTAAAAGGAGAGGTGATGACTTTGATAAGACCTGATTACAGTGAGGTCCGGCGATTGGCTGAGGAGTACGATATCATTCCGGTCTGTAAAGAGATCTATGCTGATATTACAACGCCCATCGCACTTTTGAGAAAGATGTCCGGCTCCGGCGGCAGGTATTTTCTTCTCGAAAGCATCGAAGGAGGTGAGAAATGGGGAAGATATTCATTCCTTGGCTGTGACCCTGTTGCCCGCATAACATGCGCAAACGGGGAGATCACGATCGAAGACGGCGGAAGGAGAACGCTGCATTCCCGCAAACCATTCGAGGTGCTCAGGACATTCATGTCGCGCTACAGGGCGCCGAGGCTGTCAGATATGCCTCTGTTCACGGGAGGGCTCGCAGGATATTTCTCCTATAACATGATCGGATATGCCGAACCCGTTCTTAAGCTTAGAAACAGTGAATTTAATGATTTCGACCTTATGCTTTTCGACAAGGTGATCGCTTATGATCATCTGAAGCAAAAGATAAGCATCGTAGTGAATATGCGCACCGATAATATGGAGGAGAACTATAAGAAGGCCCTAAGCGATATCGATGATATCATCAGGATTGTCAAGCAACAGGATCTGCCGGCGGCGCCCCATCCAACGGGAAGACCGCATTTCACCTGCAATGTGACAGAGGATGAGTACTGCTCCATGGTAGTCAGGACGAAGGAGTATATAAGAGACGGAGATATATTCCAGGCTGTCATATCCAGAAGATTTGAGGCTGAATGTGAGGACAGTCTCATCAATGCCTACCGTGTACTGAGGACGACCAACCCTTCACCGTACATGGTCTTTTTGCAAAACGATGATGTCCAGCTGCTGAGCACCTCTCCGGAAACACTGGTAAGGCTGCAAAACGGCGTACTTTCGACTTTCCCGATAGCAGGTTCAAGGCCCAGGGGAAAGGATCCCCGGGAGGACAGGGAGCTTGAACAGGAGCTTCTGGAAGATGAAAAGGAACTGGCAGAGCATTATATGCTGGTCGATCTTGCCAGGAATGACCTTGGCAGGATATCAAGGTACACCAGCGTGCATGTTACGAGCTATAAAAAGATACAGCGCTATTCCAGGATCATGCATATAACCTCAGAGGTGGAAGGAACCATCAGGGAAGGAAAGGACGCATTTGACGCAGTCGAAGCGCTGCTGCCTGCGGGGACCCTGTCCGGAGCTCCAAAGATACGCGCATGCGAGATCATTGAGGAGCTTGAGAAGGAGCCAAGGGGGATATACGGGGGAGCCATAGGCTATATCGATTTTACAGGGAATATGGATGTGTGTATCGCAATACGCATGGCGGTGAGGAAGAATGGCAGAGTCTATGTCCAGGCCGGAGGGGGGATCGTAGCCGACAGCATCCCTGTGAAGGAGTACGAGGAGTCGGGAAATAAGGCCAGAGCAGTCATTGAGGCTATCATTGCGGCAAGTGAGGAGGGGGATCTATGATTTTACTGATCGATAATTACGACAGCTTTTCCTATAATCTGGTGCAGCTTGCCGGAGCTATAAATCCGGACATCAGGGTGATACGGAATGATGAATTGACCGTAGGGGAAGTCAGGGATCTGCTCCCTTCCCATATAATCATTTCACCCGGGCCGGGTTATCCGGCAAATGCGGGTATCTGCGAGGAACTGGTCATTAAATTGAAGGGGACGGTACCCATCCTTGGGATATGCCTCGGACACCAGGCGATATGCGAGGCTTCAGGTGCTGTCGTTTCGCAGGCAAAGCGGCTGATGCACGGAAAGCAGAGCAATATCCACATCGCGAACGGAAACCGTATCTTCAGCGGGCTGCCTCCGATGATACAGGCAGCCAGGTACCATTCACTGGCAGTACAAAGAGCATCACTTCCGGATGAGCTCCTGGTGATCGCAGAGGATGACGAAGGGGAAGTGATGGGAGTAAAGCACAGGGATCATGAAGTATACGGTCTTCAGTTCCATCCCGAGTCGATTTTGACGCCCCGGGGCGCTGTGATCATGGAGAATTTTCTTAAAATAGGGAGTGAGTCATTATGATAAAGGAAGCGATAAACATATTGCTGGATAGACAGGACCTGACATTCGATATGGCCGGATCGGTGATGGATGAGATAATGAGCGGAAATGCTACAAATGCCCAGATCGCATCCTTCATAACGGCTATGAGGATGAAGGGTGAATCGATAGATGAGATCACTGCCTGCGCAGCCATCATGAGAAAATACGGAAATAAGCTCAGGTATGAAGGAGATCTCCTGGATATCGTAGGCACCGGAGGGGATAAGGCACACACCTTCAATATTTCCACTGTTTCCTCCATCGTCGTTTCTGCCGCAGGGGTGCCGGTGGCAAAGCACGGCAACAGGAGCGTATCCAGTAAATGCGGGAGCGCTGATGTGCTGGAGGCTCTTGGAGTTAAGATCGATATACCTGTTTCGAGGAGTGAAAGGATTTTGAAGGAAATCGGACTCTGCTTCATGTTTGCACCATCTTATCATTCTTCAATGAAATATGCCGCCCCCGTAAGGAAAGAAATGGGCGTGCGTACGATCTTCAACATCCTGGGACCTCTTGCAAACCCAGCGAGTGTAAATATGCAGCTTTTGGGCGTATATGATGAGAATCTGGCGGAACCTCTTGCAAGGGTCCTGGTGAATCTGGGAGTAAAAAAGGCCATGGTGGTGCACGGGCATGACGGACTGGATGAAATATCACTGACAACTTCCACCACGGTCTGTGAAGTGAACAACGGGCATCTTAACAGCTTCTTTCTGGATCCACGGCAGTTCGGCTTCGATTACTGCAAGCCCGGAGATCTGACAGGAGGAGGGCCCCAGGAGAATGCCGACATTGCAAGAAAGCTGTTGGGAGGGGAAAAAGGTCCCAAGAGAGACTCGGTATTACTGAATTCTGCAGTCTGCCTTTATATGTTTTACAGCAACATCACTCTGAGAGAATGTGTGCAGATGGCAGCTGATGTCATCGACAGCGGCAGGGCAATGGAGCAGCTGAACAGGTTTGTTATGCTCTCAAATGCTGTGGACTAGAGGAAGGGAGGATGAATTAATGTTTCTGGAGACACTGGCCGAATCTGCCAGCAAGCGTGTGGAATACAGCAAAGGCATACTATCGCCGGAGCATCTGAAATCCCGTGCCCTTTATGAAAGGCAAATGGGGCAGCACTGTCGGGAAGATTTTGCGTTTGAGAAATCGTTGAAGAAGGAAGGGATGTCTTTTATATGTGAGGTGAAAAGAGCCTCGCCTTCAAAGGGAATGATAGCCCCGGTCTTTGATCATAAGCAGATAGCCTGTGAGTATGAAAAGGCCGGAGCGGATGCCATTTCCGTACTGACAGAGCCGGAATACTTCAAGGGAAGCGATGCATATCTTGAGGAAATCAGCAAACTTGTGCATATACCGGTGCTTCGCAAGGACTTTATAGTGGATGAGTATCAGTTATATGAGGCAAAGCTGATAGGTGCGGATGCGGTATTGTTGATCTGCGCACTACTGGATACTGATACTCTAAAGCGATATATAGGGATTTGTGACAGCCTTGGAATTTCTGCCCTGGTGGAAGCTCATACGAAGGATGAAGCTGCATCTGCGATCCATGCAGGCGCAAGGGTAATAGGGGTGAACAACAGGGATCTCAGGACATTTGAGGTCGATATCCGCAACTGTATCGATCTGGCAGAAATGGTTCCCGATAATATCATTTATGTAGCGGAAAGCGGTATACAAACCCGGGAAGATATACAGGTGCTTAAGCAGGCCGGAGTAGATGCGGTCCTGATCGGAGAGGCGCTGATGAGAAGCGGTGACAGGAAAGGTATGCTGACTTGCCTGAGGGACGGAAGCGAAGATTATTGTCCGGAGGAAAACGGGGATGGTTAAGCTCAAGATATGCGGCATGGTGCGGGAACAGGATATTGCTGCCGTGAATACTGTCCTTCCCGACTATGCAGGTTTTGTCTTTGCCCAAAGCAAAAGGCGGATCGACGGCAGGAAGGCTAAAGCTCTGAAAGCAGGCCTTGATCCGTTTATCAAGGCAGTTGGTGTGTTTGTCAACGAGGATATAAAAAATATACAGGAGCTTTGCAGTTCCGGTGTGATCGATCTGATACAGCTGCATGGTGATGAAAATGAGGAGTATATAAAAGAGCTGAAAAAATGCACATCCAACAAAATCATCAAGGCGGTCAGGGTAAGAGATGCACAGGATATCAAAAGAGCTGCAGGATCGCTGTGTGATTATTTGCTGCTGGATGCATATCAGGATGGTAAGTACGGAGGTATCGGCAGGACCTTTGACTGGTCCGTGATCCCGAAGCTGGAGAAGCCGTTTTTTCTGGCGGGAGGTATCGATTCCGGAAATATCGCTCGGGCAATCGGGCTGTATGATCCTTACTGCATCGATGTCAGCAGCGGTGTTGAAACTGATGGGTATAAGGACCCGGAGAAAATATCGGCTATAGCAGTCAGGATAAGGAGATTTAACAGCACTTTATTCGACAAGAAATAATAAAAACCTCAATAAGTAGTGAAAAAATACTAATTATGGATTATAATTATTGTTGTTAGTAGAGAATTGCCGAAAGTTGAAGATACTATGATTTTATCAGGCTGCAGCAGCAATAATTTGAGATTACGCAGAAGTGTAAGGGTTTCAGCTATACTGCTTGTTTTTGTGTTGCTGTATTTTTCGGGGATGCATACCATTTCATTAGCGGCGGATTCCAGACCCATACCCCAAAAAGTACTGATACTGCATTCTTATAGTGAAGGATTTCAATGGACCAGCGATCAGAATGACGGTATCCTGAAAAAATTCAATGAAACCAATGAGATATATGAATTTTTTGTTGAATACATGGATTGGAAGAACTTCCCTGACCAAGAGAATCTTAAGCATTTCAGAGAAAGAATGATATATAAATATTCCTCGAAAAAGATAGATATCATCATTACCACGGATGATGCTGCTCTTGAATTTGCCCTGGATAACAGAGATGAACTCTTTTCAGGCGCGCCGGTGGTTTTTTCAGGCATCAATAAAAAAGGAGCAGAGGAAATAGCAGGCAAATGGACTTCGGTGACAGGAGTGATCGAGGAGATTGATCCTGTCGGGACTATAAAGGCCGCTCTTCAAGTGAATCCCGGTATAAGGAACGTATATGTTCTTTTTGACAACACTGAAAGCGGTCTTACTACAGGAGAGATCACTGCAGAAGCAATTCATGAAGTAAAGCCTTTGATCAATATCATTCCTCTGAACGATATGAGTATGGATGAGATAATGGAGGTCACCGGCAATGCCAGTAATGACAGCATTGTGATATGCACCACATATACTGTGGACAAAAACGGTTATGTGACAGGGCTTGAGATCCTGAACAAGCAATTGTGCAGCAATTCGAGAGTGCCGGTGTATCATCTTTATGACCTGGCTCTTGGAAGCGGAGCCATTGGAGGCAGTATGATAGTCGGCAGGCTTCAGGGGGAAGAGGCTGCAGAATTGGCATTAAGGGTGCTAAAGGGTGAGGACATCCAGCAGATGCCCTTTGTCAGCAAGCCTACTGCCAGATATATGTTTGATTATGAAGTGCTTCGCCGGTTTTCTATAAGCCCTGGGCTGCTTCCTGAGGGAAGCGAACTCATCAATATGCCAAATACCCGCCTTGATGAGTATAAGAATTTTGTCATAGCCGCCACAATAATAGTTGTGATGCTTTTGATATTCATCACCATTCTTCTGTTTTACCTGAAACGGGTGCATTCTATGCGAAAGGAGCTTTCTGACAGCAACATCCAGCTGACGGGCTTATACGAGGATCTGACAGTTGCAAGCAACAAATTGAAAAGGCAGTATGATGAGCTTACTGCCGTGCAAAATGATTTGAGCAGCAGCGAGTATAGGCTTGAGTTGATATTTGACAAAATGATCAACGGATTTTATATTTTCGAGCCTGTGTACAATTCCCGGAACAGACTGAAGGATGTGCGCTTTCTTAAGGTAACGCCGGGGTTTTTCCACAACCTGGAGATACCTGAACAGGATATAATCGGCAAGACCTGGTCTGAGGTGTTTGGCCAGCCAAATGCAGCACTGGGATATTTCCAGAACCTTCTCGATACGGGAAGGGTGGAGAGATTCGAGATTTGCAGCGAACTGAAGGGAAGCTATTTTCTGATCGAACCATTTCTGATAAATGAAAACCAGATAGGTGTAATGTTCGAGAACATAACAGAATACAAGAAGGCTATAAAAGCGGTAAAGCGCCTTAATGCAGAACTGGAAAAGCGCGTGGCAGACAGGACCGCAAGGCTTCAGGAGGCGATGGAGGAGCTGGAGTCCTTTTCCTATACCGTGTCCCATGACCTGAAATCACCTCTTCGGGCTGTGGACGGGTATGTGGGTATCCTGCTGGAGGATTTTGGGGAGAAGCTGGACAGCGATGCCGTACAAATGCTTAATAATATCAGTACCATCAGCAGGGATTCCATCGATATGATCAATAAAATACTACAGTATTCCAAGACCTCCAGGGCGGTATTGAACATGGAGCATATAAATTTTGAGGAGAAAATAAGCAGTGTCTTTACTGAAATGCAGCATGCATACTCTGACCGCAAGGCGGAGCTTGTAATTGAGACCGGTCTTCCGGAGGTTTATGTGGACCGTGTACTGCTTAGGCAAATGCTTCAGAATATTTTGTCAAACTGCTTTAAATTTACGGAGGGCAGGGAGAAGGCGATAATCACTGTCGGCTGTACTATTACCGAGGATCATTATGTGTTTTATATAAAGGATAATGGCGTAGGCTTTGATATGAAGTATTCAGGCAAGCTGTTCGGCCTGTTCCAGCGGCTGCATACCCCTGATGAGTTCGAAGGCAGCGGCATAGGGCTGGTCACGGTGAAGAAGATCGTCGAGAGGCATGGCGGCAGAGTTTGGGTCGAAAGCAAGGAGGACGAGGGGACCTCCGTATTCTTCACTTTGCCCATTAAACAGGTTTGAGCTTTTTATACCGGTATTGAATAATTGTGGTTTGTCAGGAAAGGTGGTCATGCAAAATATGGATAGAAACAGGAAAACAGCTCTCAGGGCCGCACTCATATATTTATTTGCAGGTGTATCGTGGATACTGATCACAGACATCATACTGATCCATGGTATTAGCGATGTGGAAATCATCAGCAGGATAAGTCTTATAAAAGGATGGGTCTTTGTTTTTGTATCGAGCCTTATAGTGTTCCTGCTTGTCAGCAGATCTCTGAAAAAGCTGACGGCGGCAGAGTCAGAGCTGTCAAGAGCCAACAATGACATATACATTGCCAGAGATGAGGCAGCAGCTTCATATAATGAATTGCTGAAAATGAAAAAAGAGCTCCACGACATGGCGTATTATGACCGGCTGACCGGTCTGAAAAACCAGCAGTCACTGATGGAGGACATATCCAGGATCATTAGGGAAAATAGAAAATTTGCATTGATCTATGCCGATATAGATAACTTTAAGTATGTGAATGATGCTTTGGGTCATTCTTTTGGAAATAAGGTCATTAAAGCCATCACCGATCTGCTGGTGGGCCTGATGGAGGAAAAATGCCTGCTGTACCGGCTTGGCGGTGATAAATTTGTCATCCTGCAGATGGAGGGGAACGGCTCGGTCGATTTGGAAAGCTTTGCAGTGAATATATTGAAGGGCTTTAAAAAGCCTGTAGTAGTTGAGGATAAGACATTCTTCTACACTGTGAGCATTGGCGTTGCTATGTATCCGGAGCACGGAAAAGAGCTGGCCGAATTGCTTATGTGTGCAGAAATAGCGCTGATAAAGGCTAAGGAGTCGGGCAAAAACAGGATTGTGATCTATAGCGAGCCCATGAAATCCACAGTACATGAATGGATCGATACTGAAAAATACCTGCGCAGCGCTCTGGCAAAAAGTGAGTTTGAGCTGTATTTCCAGCCGCAGCTGGAGGTCGGGACCCGTCAGATCTCGGGTTTTGAAGCCCTCATCAGGTGGAGGAATGACGAGATGGGCTTTATAATGCCCAACAGGTTCCTTAAGGTGGCAGAAGATACTCATATGATAGTTCCGATAGGGGAATGGGTCCTGAGGAACGCATGCATATTTATCAAAAGACTGCAGCAGGAGGGTTTTCCGGATAAGACCGTAGCGGTGAACGTATCCAGGATGCAGATACTGCAGGATGACTTTGTTGAGAATATCATGGAGTACATAGAGCTGGCGGATATAGATGCGGGAAGCCTGGAAATAGAGGTTTCGGAGTCGATCCTCATGGAGATGTATGATGTTGCGGTGGACAAGCTCAACATACTGAAACAGAAGGGAATAAAAGTTGCCATCGACAATTTCGGAAAGGGCTATTCCGCACTTAATTATTTGCACAAACTGCCTATCACAACGTTGAAAATCGACAGGACGTATTCGGACATAATATCCTATGGTGAAAACAGCAGGATGCTCACCGACTTTATGGTCAGGATAGGCAAAAGCGCCAACTTATGTATCGTTGGAGAGGGCGTCGAAACAAAGGAACAGTTTGATTATCTTGCCGCTTTGGGATGTAACAGACTGCAGGGCTACTATGTGAGCAGACCGCTGCCTGAGAAGGAAGCAGTTAAGAAATTGCAGGCTGGTGTTTTTTGACCGAAAAAAGCATTATGACGGAGGTTGTTCATCCGCCATAATGCTGATTGATGGGCATAAATGCTGTGAGAGAGCCGTCAGAGGCCTGTCAGGCTCTGTCAAGGCTTCTTGCGCCGCGTTCGACCTTCTCCTTTTTTGATGTTTCTTCGTAGTTTTTGCCCTCAACGAACCTGGAACTGATGTGGGCTTTTTCAACGATCATATCCATGAGTATGTTCCTGATGTCGCCGGCAGGCTCCTCAAGATCAAAAAAGCTCTTAAGCTCGCTGATAAAGGAGCTTTGTTCAAGGTCATCCATATCGACGGATCTTGATTTTCCCTGGGCACTGAGGATGAACTGGCCTTTATAGCTGTATTCGTCTTCGGTGATGTGAAGTCCTGAAAGGATCAGTTGGTTGGTTCTCATATTCTCCCTCCTTAATAAAAGTCTATTCAGAGCAGATTATAAGGTTTACCAAGCTGAAAGGTTCCGGTGTCTTTTGATGTCTGTCCGGCGCTCGTATGGTATCTGACCGATATCTCTCTGATGTGTTGAAACTGCAGTCATTTGTTGATAATGACCAATACAAGTGGATCGATACTACTTCAATTCTACCATCTAAACGTACTTTTTAAAACGTTTTTTGTGTAATAATACGAAAATTATTTTTTGCGTGCATTCCTGTTGACTTTTTTCCAGAATAACTTATAATTAAATAGATTGTGTTAAAATTTTAACGGTCGTTAATTGATCTTACAATTGGGTGAGAATTACCATATATTTATGGTTACACCTGTTCACGATAGTTGTTATAATAATTTATTGAAGGAGTTGAAGCACTTAATGGGTACAAAGAACACAAGAAAGGTAAATATTACAGAAACAGTTCTCAGAGATGCAAATCAATCATTGATCGCTACCAGAATGCCATTTTCTGACATGGAGGATATTTTGACTGCTCTTGACGAGGCTGGCTATCATTCGCTGGAATGCTGGGGCGGCGCAACATTTGATTCATGTCTCAGATATTTGAATGAGGACCCGTGGCAGAGGCTCGAAAAAATCAGGAGCAGGGTCAAGAAGACCAAACTCCAGATGCTGCTTCGCGGACAAAACATACTTGGGTACAAGCATTATCCGGACGAGGTCGTAAGGAAATTCGTGGCCAAGTCAGTGGAGTGCGGTATGGATATTTTCAGGATATTTGACGCTCTGAACGATTTCCGCAATATCGAGGTCGCTGTTGATGAGACTAAAAAGCGCAAGGCTCATGCCCAGGGCTGCATTTGCTATACTACAAGCCCCATCCACAACCTGGAGAATTACGCAAAGATGGTAAAGCAGCTTGAGGAAATGGGTGTGGATTCTATCTGCATAAAGGATATGGCCGGGATCATGGGGCCGCAGGAAGCATATGACCTTATCAAGACTATCAAGGAGACTGTGAAGCTGCCTGTATACCTTCACACTCATTCTACTACAGGACTGGGTCCGATCACACAGATTAAAGCTGTCGAGGCCGGCTGTGACGGTCTTGATTGTGCGATATCCTCATTCTCCGGCGGTACTTCACAGCCTTCGACAGAGACGATAGATTATGCGTTGAAGCAGATGGGCTATACGACAGGATTGAATGATAGCGTATTGAAGAAGATCAATGACTTCTTCAAGCCTATGAAAGCCAAATATATTGCCTCCGGACAGATGGATGCATTTGTAATGGGTACTGAGACAGATGCACTGGTGTATCAGATACCGGGTGGCATGCTTTCTAACCTGATAGCGCAGTTGAAGGCGCAGAATGCTATGGACAGGCTGGATGAGGTTCTTGAGGAGACACCCAGGGTAAGGAAGGATCTGGGATATCCTCCGCTGGTAACACCGATGAGCCAGATGGTAGGAGTCCAGGCCGCTGCAAATGTACTTTCAGGCGAAAGGTACAAGAATGTTTCGAAGGAAGTCAAGGCCTATTTGAGAGGCGAATATGGCAAGGCCCCCGGCGAGATAGATCCTGAGCTGATCAAAAAGGTGCTGGGTGATGAGAAGCCTATCGAAGGCAGGTTTGCAGAGACACTGGAACCGCAGTTCGATAAGGTAAAGGCAGAGCTTGGAAAGCTGGCGAGAAGCGATAATGATGTGCTGTCCTATATTGCATTCCCGCAGATTGCCGAGAAGTTCTTCAAGGACAGGGAAGAGAGAACAACAACGACGGTTTCTTATACGATCGTTAAAAAGTAGGGGAGGGTCAATATGTCGATATTTGAGAGCTTGAATGTCGCTCTTATATGCTTGGTGATAGTGTTTGCTGTATTGGCGGCGCTGTATTTTATGATAAGCATATTGTCAAAGGCTTTGGCCGGAGCAGGTAAAAAGGATGAGGCCGTTGCGGCGGACGGGGTGCGTGTAAACGATCCGGTGTCGGAATGGATAGAGGCGGAAGAGCAAACGGCAGCTGCTGCGGATTATTCAGCCGGCGAGCTGAAGCTGAAAAATGTTGATGAGAAAACTGCGGCAATGATCATGGCTATAGTCAGCCACGAATCCGGAATACCGCTCAATGAGCTTGTTTTCAGATCAATAAGCGCAGCTGAATGATCACCGGACGAAGTTTTTTGATAGAATGAAATTATTTGTTATGGAGCGGAGGTCAATATGAAGTATATAGTTACGATAAATAACAAAGAGTATGAGGTTGAAGTTGAAAAAGGCAAGGCAGCTGTTGTAGGGATGAAGACCGTTGCACCTGCAGTAAGTACTGCAGCTCCGGCAGCCCCGGCACCAGTCGCAGCTCCGGCAGCAGCCCCGGCACCGGTCATGGCAGGCAGCGGAGAAGCTATAAAGGCACCGATGCCAGGTACGATTCTTGATGTTAAAGTGGCTGCAGGAACTATTGTCAAAAAGGGACAAGTTCTTCTTATACTTGAAGCAATGAAGATGGAAAATGAAATAGTAGCGTCGGTTGACGGCACAGTTGCACAAATACAGGCTGCTAAGGGTTCATCCGTAAATACGGGCGATATCCTTGCTGTCATTCAATAGAGAGGTGACAAAAAATGTTTCTTGATGCAATAAAAACTATATTACAGGATTCAGGTTTTGCTGCCATAACGGTGCAGCAGATCATAATGATCGTTGTAGCATGCGTTCTTGTCTATCTCGCTATTGTTAAGAAATTTGAACCGTTGCTGCTGCTGCCTATCGCTTTTGGGATGCTTCTGGCAAACCTACCGCTGGCAGGCCTGATGAGCGCTCCGCAGGAAGGCTCGACAGACCCGGGTGGTCTTTTGTACTACCTGTATCAAGGAGTCAAGCTGGGTATATATCCTTCATTGATATTCCTGGGCATCGGAGCGATGACGGATTTTGGTCCGCTGATAGCCAGACCCTCCAGTCTCTTTATGGGTGCTGGTGCTCAATTCGGTATATCAGTGGCATTTATAATAGCAATAGCTCTTAAGTTCACTCCTCCGGAAGCAGGTTCCATCGCTATTATCGGCGGAGCTGACGGCCCGACAGCTATCTACCTGACATCAAGGCTTGCTCCGGATCTGCTGCCTGCCATAGCAATCGCAGCCTATTCCTACATGGCGCTGATACCGCTGATCCAGCCTCCTCTGATGAGGCTGCTGACAACAAAGAAGGAGAGGGAAATAAAGATGGAACAGCTTAGGGAAGTTTCCAAGCTGGAGAAGATCATTTTCCCCATCGCAGTGACGATTTTCTGTGTATTGCTGCTGCCTTCCGTTGCACCGCTGATAGGAATGCTGATGCTTGGTAACCTATTCAGGGAATCCGGCGTGGTTGAGAGGCTCTCCAATACTGCGCAGAATGCTATGATCAATATTGTTACGATATTCCTTGGCACAACTGTTGGAGCTACTGCAGTAGGTGAAAACTTCCTCAGACCTGAGACTCTTAAAATAATCGCACTGGGCTTGACAGCTTTCATGTTCAGCACAGTTGGAGGACTCCTTATCGGTAAAGTTATGTGTGTATTGACAAAGGGAAAGATAAATCCGCTGATCGGTTCTGCAGGAGTTTCTGCAGTTCCTATGGCAGCAAGGGTTTCTCAGGTGGAAGGCCAGAAGGCCAATCCAGCAAACTTCCTTCTCATGCATGCTATGGGACCTAACGTTGCCGGTGTTATAGGCTCGGCAGTTGCAGCAGGTGTCCTGCTCGCGCTGTTCGGCTGATACTGATATTGTCCGGCTGGTACTGCATGACGGATACTGTATTGTCTGACTGAAGCTGTGAGACGGATACTGACCGACGAAACTGACTGATGCTGTCAGACGGATACTGACCGACGAAACCGACTGATGCTGCCTGACAGATACTGAAACTGTCCGGATGATACAGCATGACACAAACTGTCAGACGGAGGCTGACCGACGAAACTGACTGATGCTGCCTGACAGATACTGAAACTGTCCGGATGATACAGTCTGACACAAACTATCTGACGGATGCTGGTCGACGAAACTGACTGAAGCTGTCAGACTGAAACTGTATAACTGATACTGTCCGGATGATACAGTCTGACACAAACTATCTGACGGATGCTGGTCGACGAAACTGACTGAAACTACCTGACAGATACTGAAACTGTCCGGATGATACAGTCTGACACAAACTATCTGACGGATGCTGGTCGACGAAACTGACTGAAGCTGACTGATACTGACCGACGAAAATGTCAGACTGATAACGAGGATATTATCTCTGGAGGCATATGTTATGGGATTCACAATTCCCGTGATATATGCTCCTTTATTATGTTTCTTTTTCGATAGGCCATGTGAATATTTTTATACCTAGTCAACAGCATGTACCAGAATTCAAGCACAATCCTTTTCAGTCTGGCTGCATGTACCAAAATTTAAGTAGATCCCCACTTTGTTTACATAAAGTCCGTATTTCCTACTTGAAAAGGCAGAAATACGAATAAATAGGGCTGATAACTACAGGTGTCTCGAGGTTATATTGACTCGCGGCACCCTTTACTTGAAATATGGAACACCTCGGTTTTCGTGTTGTTCCTGGGTGGTTGCGCTGTTCCAAATTGCAGGTAAAGTGTGTATTTCCCACTTGAAAGGGCGGAAATACGGCCAAACAAGGCCGATAACTGCAGGTATCTCGAGGTTATGTTTACTCACGACACCCTTTACTTGAAATA
>JAAYPO010000137.1 GCA_012519745.1 Clostridiaceae bacterium
CCCTCAGGGTTCCGATGCCACGCAAGAGCATGTCGGACAACCTGATGGATATCCCACGCATTCTTCGCATCGCCAACTTCATCATTGAAAATACCATAGTATGCGTTAGTATCCAGTTCGGGAAAGATTGCCCGCTTCGTCGCATCAAGATGATAATCAACAACCGTCCAGTCGAATTCTCGATACGGTGTGAACAGATAACTGATCGTCCTGAACTGTCCCATTCGCACCCGCGAATACAGATCCAGAGCTCGCATAAGAACGCGGGCTTGGTTCTCGGTCATTGTCAGCATTACCTTCAATCAGATCACCTCATTTCACGCATTAACTCTATATATTTGGAGTATACCATAAATAGTTATGGATTTTGTTTCGACGAACGGCATTCATCCCACGACTGAAGTCGTGGGCTTTCTGCCTGTTAGGATCGTAATTCTCATTTCGTCCAAACCTTTAAAAGACCTGCCACACAACCTTGATAATGGTGTGGTGAAATGAAAATCAAGAAAAGCACGGAACGATATATTCGAACCTTAACCGAGAATCTTCGGAAAGAAATGAAGATTCACGCGCCGGTTACGGTTAAATTTGTGGTTCTTCCAAATGATATCGACGCAAATACGACCCCGTATTATTCCATCGATCCTAAGACGAAAAAACCATACAATTATAGTTTTATCATCCGATTCAATACCAACTTCATAAAAGCAAATGAAAAGAACCTGAAGAGTGATGGGATTACCGGGATGATCGTTCACGAACTGGCACACTGTCGTCATTTTATCGAGGATAAAGAAGCGTATGATAAACGTCCACACACCGATCCAGATTTCCGAAAACTCATCCATAAGTATATGAAAGGCGACGGGAAGAACGATTTCCAGGATGCATATCAACCGGAAGTGAACGTACGTGCCGCTGTGCGTCCGCGCAAAAACAGTGTTGCCCCATCGTGGCTCTCACAGTTCTGGTTATACTCATGTCCGAAATGTGGATTTACCGACGCGTTTATTACAGATCTGCGGACGAAGCAACCGAAGTGTGAGAAGTGTGGTAATACCAAACCGATATCAGTAAAATTGCCGGTAAAGGATGCCGCACAACTTGATATCATGGCACAGAAATTGTTATCTGGAGCGAAGACCGCGAAGGAGAAAGACCAAATTCTCCTTCAGATCATGACGCGATATCTAAAGAAGAACCTTACGCAACAACAGAAGATGGCGTTTGATCAGATTCGTAAGAATAAAGACGCATTTGACGCACCGATTGTTAAAAAGCAGATGAAACACGGTGCGACTGCATCGCGGAAACGAAGATTAACATCAGTCAACGTGAAACGAAACAGGTGAGTATGACATGGTAAACTATTCGAAAAGTAGTCTTCTTAAAGAGTTGGGTGATACCCAGGCACTTATTCAGCAGCGCGAACAGAATGTTATCGATAAGACCAACCGCATTGCTGACTTGAAACTGATGATTCTTGAAACACAGGACGATGCACGAAAACGCGATCTCAAACAACAGGTCGGCATCCTCTGGGGTCAGATAAAACGCGAAAATCAATATATCGATACATTGAAGGATAGTATCGAGGACATTCAGATTCAACTCGAAGAGATGGGCGTCACCATATCGCGGAAGTCAAAGGGGAAACGGTCTGTATTAAAACGGAGCGATTTATCCGGATTGAACAAAACCATGAAAAAGGTTGTCGGGGTTAACCAACTGAAATTTTAATTTTTTCATCATACCACAGCGCGGAGACCACCGGTTTTAACCGGTGGTAGTTGACTTGTAGTGTCAACCATATAGATTCCCTCGGAAACAGTATGACCTTAGCCCAGGCAGAGCGCGCCTGTCGTCGCCTCAACTGTTATCAATAGTGTATCAACGGTCAACTACCCACGACTAAAGTCGTGGGCTTCCTCGCCTGTTAGATCGTGACCTTCGGTGCGCAGATTTGAAAAAATAGAGTTAGTTGCCCCGAATATCCCGAATAAACTCTTTCAATCCGGCGTATTCCGGGGCGATGACGCGCATGATCACGCGAATACCTGAATTTGATGCGATGAGTAACCCGATAAAATAAAGTAATATAAACACCACAATTCCAATAACCATAACAGCAAATGAATGATAGGCAAACGCAATTGCCGTGAGCGTTATCAGTATTATAATAGCGGCAAATGCCATGACGATTCCCAGAAGTTCAATGAACCCGATAATACGCTGAACGCCGGTATAACTGGTGATAGCCTTATCAGCATGCGCTTCAATTTTATCAAATAGTGGATCTAATTCCATAATTATGTGTTGGTTTTGAATACAATTAAATGTTTCCATTCATGTCTGGCGCGTTTCAACCATATTTTGTTGTGTGTCCCCCATGATCGCAACATATCGATGATGAATGTCAATCGAAAACAGAACGCATAAATAGGTTCTTGTTGACATATTAGA
>JAAYPO010000002.1 GCA_012519745.1 Clostridiaceae bacterium
GATGACAACCTGATGACACAACCTATAAAAAGTAGATAGAAAAGTATAATTTTGACTTAAAATCTTGTCATCAGTGGGCAACAGAACATCATTGGCAACAGGGCTAAAAGCCTTGTAAATCAAAGGATTTAGCTATGATGTAATGCTTTCGTAATGAGCAGGTCGCCGGTTCGAATCCGGCAGTTGGCTCCAAAAAACCACTCGGATCAAAATCATCCAGGTGGTTTTTCCATAATTGGGTCCTTTCGGCCTGTTCAAGCATTCAGCAGCTTTTGTGAAATCCTATTGACCTCGTACATGACCCTCTCTTCATCTATCGTTTTAAGCTCCCTCTTTTCCATCAGTATGTTTCCGTCAACGATCACAGTATCGACATCCGAAGACTGTGCAGAATAAGCGATAGCTGAGTAAGGATCATTCACAGGACACAGATGTGGCTTATCCATATCAAGTAAAATCAAATCGGCTTTCATTCCGGCTCGGATAATACCGGAGTCAGCTCCAAAGCCAACTGCCTTTGCTCCGTTGGCGGTTGCCATCCTGAAGGCCTGCCTGGCAGTTACCCGCTCAGGATCATATCCGACTCCCTTATGGATCAGCGCCGCCAGATGCATCTCCTCAAACATATCAAGGTTGTTGTTGCTGGCCGCGCCATCCGTCCCCAAAGCCACATTGACTCCGGCATCAAGCATTTGCTTGACCGGAGAGATACCGCTTCCCAGCTTGAGATTGCTGGTAGGATTGTGTGCGGCACTGACACCATACTTCTTCAGCAGTGATATATCATCTTCGGACACATGGACCAGATGCGCTCCTATAACAGGGACATCAAATATACCGGTTTCTACACATATATCGACAGGTGATTTTCCGTATTTGTAAAAGCTTTCCTTTCTCTCCTTCCCTGTCTCCAGCAGGTGGATATGTATCCCTGTGCCAAGATCCCCGGCAAGCTCCGAAGACCTCTTCAGCGAAGCCAGATCAAAGAGGTATGTTGAATGGACTTCGATATAAACCTTGATCCTTCCATCCTCTCTGCCGTTCCACTCATGGAAGTATCTCCTGCAGTCATCAAATAGATCCCTGACCTTCAGCTCCCCATCTTCTGAATGGAATTCCAGGGGGCTTACCGACAGATTGACCTTCAATCCCGTGTCTAGTATTCCTTTTGCTGCCGCATCCATATGCAGATACATATCAGCGATGGCAACAGTACCTGACTTTATCATCTCTGCCGCGCCCAGCCTCGTGCCCCAGTATACATCCTCATCCGTCAGCCTGACCTCGATGGGGAAGATCTTTTCAAACAGCCACTTGTGCAGAGGCAGATCATCTGCCGCATTTCTCATTATGGTCATAGCACAATGTGTATGGGCATTGACCAGACCCGGCATTGCTATCCTGTTTCTGCCGCTTATTACCCTGTCGGCCTTGAAATCAACAGGCATCTCTGATGCAGCTGCGATAAATTCGATTTTATCGTCCTTAATTCCTATATGGGCATTACCGATATATTCAGTTTTCGGGTCACCCGTAAGAATGTCTATGCCTTCGATCAATATATTCATTTCATTTCTCCTATTATTTTCAGTCCGGAGCTGGTACCTATCCGGTCAGCTCCTGCATTTATCATCTCCATGGCCTCCCGATATGACCTGACCCCTCCCGAAGCCTTGACACCTATGCCGTCTCCGACAATCTCCTTCATAAGTCTGACATCCTCTGCCGACGCACCTGCTGTTCCAAAACCGGTGGATGTCTTGACAAAATGTGCGCCTGCCCTTACAGCCAGCCTGCATGCCTGGATCTTTTCTTCATTGGTAAGATAACAGGTCTCGATAATAACCTTGACCAGCGCATTTCCGGATGCCTCAACGACCTTCTTGATATCCCTCTCAACATAATCAAGATCCCCGTCCTTGAGAGCACCGATGTTGATCACCATGTCGATCTCCTGAGCGCCTTCTTTTATCGCGATCCCGGCAGCATATGCTTTAGTATCGCTGCTGTCTGCACCCAAAGGAAATCCTATCACAGTGCACACCTTGACATCTGAACCCTTCAGCTCTGCAGCAGCTGCAGCGACATGGCACGGATTCACACAAACCGACGCAAAGCCCTGCTCCTTCGCCTGTCTGCAGTATTCAGCAATTTGATGACTCTGTGCATCGGCCTTCAGTATGGTATGATCGATTTTTGCAGCAACTGTACTAATATCATTTGTATTCATATATCTCCCCCATAATAAAATGTCCATAACCTATATATATATTTTACCACATTATTCAATTGAGTATAAATATACCCGGGTCACAAGGAAAACTAACGACCCGGGTCAAATAAACGTTTAACATCGTGCCTGGCACCAAAATCCGACACTTATCAAGTGCCGCTTTGCCAGGATGACAAGTATGCCTTCTGCTCTTCGGTGAGCACGTCTATGGAAATGCCCATGGACTCCAGCTTCAGGCGGGCGATCTCCTGGTCCAGCTCATCAGGCAGCAAATAGACCTTATTGTCCATTTTTCCTGTGTTTTTAACGATATACTCTGCTCCCAGTGCCTGGTTTGCAAAGCTCATATCCATAACGACAGCAGGGTGCCCCTCGGCTGCGGCGAGGTTCAGCAGCCTGCCTTCCGCCAGCAGGAATACCTTGCGGCCGTCCTTTAGGGTATACTCTTCAACAAAGTCACGTACTGTCCTCTTTGAAGCAGACAATCTCTCTATCGCATCTATATTGATCTCATCATTGAAGTGTCCGGAATTTGCGATAATGACCCCATCCTTGGCAAGCTTTATATGCTTCTCATCCACTACGTTCAGGTCCCCGGTGACTGTTATTATGATATCGGCAAAGCTCATGGCGTCTTCGAGCTTCATGACTCTGAAGCCTTCCATTACCGCCTCGATGGCTTTTATGTGATCCACCTCGGTAACAGTTACATTTGCGCCCATGCCCCTGGCTCTCATTGCCAGACCTTTTCCACACCATCCATATCCACAGACAACAAAGTTCTTGCCTGACAACAGAACGTTGGTAGCCCTGAACAAACCATCCAGTGTGCTTTGACCCGTTCCATACCTGTTGTCGAACAAATGCTTCGTTTCGGACTCATTTACAGCGATTATCGGTATGCGGAGAGCTTTGTCCCTCTCCATGCTCTTGAGCCTGATAACGCCGGTAGTCGTCTCTTCTGTACCACCTATCACATTTTTCAGATAAGTGTCACTGTAATCCTTATGCAACAGCCCGACCAGGTCGCATCCATCATCCTGGGTCATATCGGGCCCGTGCTCGATGGCTGCCACAAGATGCCGGTAATAGGTGTCCCTGTCCTCTCCTTTTTTAGCAAATACCGAAACACCATAGTCCATGACCAGTGAAGCTGCCACATCATCCTGTGTCGAAAGGGGATTCGATGCACACAGCACTATATCAGCGCCGCCTTCCTTCAAGGTCCTGATAAGGTTTGCTGTCTCTGTCGTCACATGAAGGCAGCAGCTCATCTTTTTGCCTGCAAGTGGTTTCTCCTTTGCAAATCTCTCCCTGATCATTTTTAGAACAGGCATCTGGTTGTCTGCCCATTCGATCCTCAATTTGCCCTTTGGCGCCAGTGATTTGTCCGCGATATCACATTTTACCATTATAAATACCTCCAAAGCCGCATTATTTGCATTTTATTAATATTGACCTATTCTCCGAAATTCTCCCTGTATCTTTTCACAAACTCATCAATTGTGTATTTATGCTCCGTGGCACCCTTATGCTCCACTGCATATACCGATGTAACGCTGGCATATCTGCCCATGCGTTTGAGATCTGCTCCTTCGAAGTAACCCTTCAGCAGTCCTGCTCTGTAAGCATCACCGGCCCCTGTGGGATCCACCACTATTTGAGGCCTGGCAGCAGGCACCCTCACATGGTCGTTTCTTGACCACAGCTCCGACCCCTTCTCACCCAGTGTGACTACCACAATGCCTGCCCGGTCAAGTATATCGCTTACAGTCAGCCCGGTCTTTCTGTACATCATTTCATATTCATATTCATTGAATATAACTATCTCAGCACCCATTATGCCGCGGGTGAGCTCCTGAGGCTCAAGTCTGGGGATCTGCATCCCCGAATCATACAGATATGGTACCCCGATTTTCTGAAGTTCATCACACCACCTGCTCATTGCAGCCGGTTCGGTCGGCGCTATGACGACCATAGATACATCCTCCATTGAAACGTCATGCATGCTGATATCGGGATCATAAGCCATTGCCCCTGGATAGAATCCCGTTATCTGATTGTTTGCCAGGTCTGTGTTGATAAAGCAGGATGCAGTGAAATCATCATTCTTTACCCTTACAAGCTCTGTGCCTACTCCATTTTGCTCCAGCCATTGCCTGTAGCCTTCGAAGTCGGACCCGACTGTGCCGAGTATTTCAGGCATCTGTCCTGTCAGGGCCATGCTGTATGCGATATTTGGAGCAGTGCCCCCCCGCACCTTTCTCAGACTTTTTACAAGAAAGCTGATGTTCAGCTCATCTATCCTGTCGGGTATTATCTGATCCCTGAAATATCCCGGAAAATCCATGATGTGATCAAATGCTATAGAACCGGCAACGATTATCCTGCCCCCATTACCCATAAGCCTGCCTCCACCTGATTATTTTAACGCCATCATGACAAAAACGCCTGCGTCGGCTTTTTTACCGGATGCCTTTTTATTGAGGTTTTCAAAAAGCTCCACCGTGAAGCCGCACTTTTTAAACCATCCGGTGATCTCGTTTTCGGAAAAGCCCTGCCATACATCGTGCATAGCATCCTTGAACTCTCTGTTGCCATGCTCCCTCAGATCGGCAAGAAAGACCCTGCCGCCGGGCTTTAGTATCCTGTGCATTTCCTTTATTGCTGTTATCGGTTCATCGATATGATGCAAGAACATGTTTGCACACACGATATCTGTGCTGTTATCTGAAAGGGGCATATCACACCCATCCCCAAGTATCGTCCGAATGTTTTTTATCCCCTGTCTGTCCGCTTTTTTAGAAAGCTCCCTTAGCATTGCTTCCGACAAATCTACTGCAATGACAGATGCGACCTCCGAGGCAACAGCCCTGGAAAGATATCCGTCCCCGGCACCAAGATCCACGAGCACCATGTCATTTTGCAGTATCCCCGCCTTTTGCAGTCTGCTGATGACATTCTCATCATAATACCCGCTGCGCATACTGCTCCATTCCGGCGCGACCCGGTCAAAGAACTCCCTTGTTTCGCTCTCGCTTGATGAATAATGCTGAGAGTCACCGCTGGAGAGCCATTGTACGAGGGCCTGTCTGCTGAAACGCCATTCCCTTCCGATTTTTCTCGCGGGCACCTTCTCTTCCTTCAGCAGTTTTATGAATGTTTTTATGCTGACATTAAAAAACTCAGCTGCTTCCTCCATATTGAGGATCTCTTTATCCACCGGATCATTTCCTTTCAGGGCAAAATACAAAAGAGGACAATCATCATCCACTTGTCCTCTTATATTATATCCTGTCACACTACATTTATCAACCGTCATTTACAATTATTCGACTCATATTTACAACCTGGGCAACTCTATTTTCAATCATCATGCAATCACTGATCATTCCAGCCCCGGAGGATCTCCGTCACAAGCTCTGTGAAATCCTTGCCGACTCTTCCGGCAGTTTCCATTACCTCTTCATGGTTGAGGTTTTGTCCGAGGACTCCCGCTGCCATATTCGTAATGCAGGATATACCAAGGACCTTCATACCACAGTGTCGGGCCGTGATCACCTCAGGCACTGTGGACATGCCCACCGCATCGGCTCCCAGCAGCCGTAAAGCCTGGATTTCTGCCGGCGTTTCAAACATCGGACCCTGAGCAAATGCATAGACACCCTGTTTCAGACGGATATTCCTTTTGGCTGCGACTTCCCATGCCATTGCGATAGCTTCCGCATCATAGGCATTGCACATATCAGGGAACCGGGGCCCGAAGTCATCCTGATTGGCACCCCGCAGCGGCGAAGGAGCAAAGAGGCTGATATGGTCGGTAATAAGCATCAGATCCCCGGGTGTGAAGGAAGTATTTATCCCCCCTGCTGCATTGGTCACTATCAGATTTGATATCCCCAGAAGCTTGAATACTCTTATATGGAAAACCACCTGTGAAATGTCCCAGCCCTCATAGTAATGAAAACGTCCCTTCATTGCAAGGATCCTCTTCCCGCCCAGTATGCCGCTGACAAGCTTGCCGGCATGCCCCTTGACTGTGGTATGGGGAAACCCCGGGATTTCTGTATAGTCGATCTCTATGGGCTGTTGGATCTCGTCAACCAGTGGTCCCAGTCCCGAACCCAGAATAACCGCGATCTGTGGATTTTGCTTTATCCTTTTGCTTATATGATCGGCAGCGATCCTGTATTTTTCCATATCTGTCTGCATTCCTGACACTCCTTTATCCAAACTGTTTTCATACAACTGCTGCTTTTTCAGAAAACCTCTGTACTCCATGCCCCCTGCTCAATTTGAATCTGATCGACAAAACCGTCTTCAACTACCACGATGAACAGTTCATATCCATTTATACAATATCCCCATACACCATCTTCATTTTTATCGGGCTCTCCATAAAGCTCAAGGACCCTCTCCTGGCTGTCACCTGGCTTGAGCCCTCTGGGTGTGGCGTAGTCCGGGCTTGTCACGTTCACAGTAAATACCACGTCATTTACAATATAAACCTGTGTATCATCAGGGAAAAACAGCGTTTTAGTGCTCATCCCATCATACTGCTCCTCGATCACGTCCAGGGGCTCCTGACCTATGGCAGCAATCAGCTCCCCGTATGACATATCTATATCAATATCCCCTACCTGCAAATCGTCAGGATCGATGGAGCTTGTTTCGTTACTATCCTTGCCATGGCTTTCTCTTGTGGTCCTTGCACTCATTGCGATATGATCGATGGTTTCCCGGTTACCCTTCAGCCATGCGGGATCCTCAGATGTATCCACGTGCAGTACCAGGTAGCTGTCACCATCCTCCCTTACATAGTAAGTCTCGTTGGATGATACCTCTATCATCTTTCCGATCCAGCTGTCCCTGAAAATGAATTCCGATGCTTCACCATTTGTGCCAGCCAGCCTGCTATAGTAATCCTCCCCTGCTTCCTCTGTCAGTATACCGAAAATCCTGATATGTACCTTGTCACTGCTGGCAATAATATGGTACTCCGACCCATCGGCAGACTTATCGACAGCATTCCAATCCACCGGTATATCAAACCAAAAATCGAACATTTCGTTGTTTCCTGTCTTATAATCAGCATCGTGTGTCGGATAAAAAAGGATCTCTCCCTCCAAATTCTTTGCGGCACTGTCATTTGACGGTGTGGAAAGCTGTTCTGCAAATGCCTTGCCTTCAACATCCTCGGTCAGATCCTCCCGGGAACAGCCTGTCAGCAGCATTGCTGCCACAAGAAACAAAATTGCGATGGTTTTCATTTGTATGACCTCACTTACCTGTTATTGATGTCCTAAACGCATTGTTCCGACGCTCAAATATATTTTACCATACTGGAAACCTGCATGATAGTGTTGACGATTATGTTCTTGTCAAATAGAAAATGATCTGCTCAAATAATGGCAGATCATTTTATGTGGTGGGGAATATTGGGTTCGAACCAATGACTTCTACCGTGTGAAGATAGCACTCTCCCACTGAGTTAATCCCCCGGATCTTTTACATATCCTGTATAATAATTATAAGTCTATATCCCGCCCAAGTCAACCTTATAATTCCAAATGGCTGCTTTAAGCAGGACCAACTGCATGACGCCCAAATGGATGAATTTGCTTCTATACATACAAGTCAACTGTTTATCATCACGATCTTTTGCTGTTCATCACACATGATGGACCTCTTTTTGCCTTCAGCCGTGGTATTGAGTATCGCCTTTCCTTCCCAAAGGTCCACCAGATGCTTGAGGGTCTCATTGGCATACTGTAGATCCAGCTCCCTTCCGTCGTATATGTGCTCCAGCATCAGAATGTTATCCTTCTGGTTCCACTCTCTTACCATCACTACCGGCACACCTCCAAGGCCGGCAGAGGAGGCTATAGTGTCCCTGATCTTCATCCACCCCTCATCATCGGAGACCTCTGAGACAACATACTCGCTGCCTTCCTTTTGGTACTCATACAATTTCATATCAACACACAGCTCCTTTGTCAAATATCGTCTGATAAAGGAGCCATCTCTTTCGATCTCTCTTGACTCGAAGATCTTACGCGAATTGCATCCATATTTTTGATAGAGGTCACTGAATATTTTGAACCCGATATAATATGGGTTGATCCTTCCCTCGTAAGGCCTGATGACCTGGTTATGCCGCCTTAGAAATTCAAAATACAGTTTTTGGGGAAGCTCCAGCCTGTTGAGTATATTATAGTGCCAGAAGCTTGCCCATCCCTCATTCATTATCTTAGTTTCTATCTGGGGGACAAAGTATAGGGTTTCCTCTCTTACGATATCAATAATATCCTTTTGCCACTCTTCAAGCCTGCCGTATGTACTGATGAAGTGCAGAATGTCCTCCTCCGGTTCAAGGGGCAGATGTCTCAGATCAGCTTCCTGAGTATATGCAGGCTGTGGCCCCAGCAGAGGAAACTCAGATGACGTCCTCGTATTTCTGCTTTGGAGCCTTCTTTTTATCTCTCCGCTGCCAAGCCTTTTAGCACCGATGGTCCTTGAACACTGATACCGAAGAGCATGGGCGGCATTGAGCACCCTTTCCACCTTCCCGTATCCGATACTGGGATCGCTGATGTATTCCCTTACACGCCGGGCATGATTTTTAAACATCTCTACGGTATATGACGCTCTGGTACCCGATTTAAAAAGCCGGTTGTTCTTAAAAAAGTCATTATGACCGTACACATGTGCCATGGTCATTATCTGCAGCAATAATGAGTTGTCCTTCATCAAATATGCAATGCACGGATCAGAATTTATCACCATTTCGTAGGGCAGACCAGACAGGTTGTATTTATTCAGTGTCCTTATCCTCTCATATGCCTTGCCGAAGCTCCAATGAGGGTAATACGAAGGCATCCCGTTATATGCTTCATATGCGGTCATATCCTCGTAGCTGACCAGTTCAAATTCCTGCTCATAGCAATCCAGGCCTGTTTCTGCCACTATTTCTTCTATTCGCCGGTTCCACATCTCAAGCTCTTTTATACTATAGTCGGACATATCACAACTCCTATCACTGTGCCTCTCTATGCTTGCTGCTCTTTTTCGCCGTCCTTTTCCAGCAGTCTCTTTAAACCGGTAATGATGTCATCCTTTCTTGACATAGTTACAATCACAAAGTTGTCAGAGTGCACATGCCTTAGAAATTCCGATTTTACAGTGCTTCCTGCAAAATAATATCCCGGAACTATTTCTCCATAACCAAAGAGATTACACTTGTCACATAATTTTTGTGCAAGCTCAACAGCTTTTTTATTGTCTTCGGTCCAGTTATCCCCATCACTGCAATGGAAGGCATAAATGTTCCAGTTTATGGGATTGTAGTGCTGCTCGATTATTTCAAGGGCCTTTTCATAGCCGCTGCTTATATATGTCCCTCCCGACTCCCCCTTGTGGAAAAACTCCAGTTCACTGACTTCCTTCGCTGTGGTGGTATGGGCTATAAAAACCACCTCAACATTTGAATACTTCAGTCTGAGAAACTGATACAAAAGAAAGTAAAAGCTTCGTGCCATGTACTTCTTTGTCTGATCCATGGAGCCTGAGACATCCATTATACAAATAACGACTGCATTAAAGTCCTTCTTCTTTATTTCCTTGAGTCTTCTGAATCTCAGATCATCCTCGGTGAAGGGGAATCTTTCACCGGCAGTATCGTTTTGATTTGCACAAGGGGCATGCTCAGCCATGATATCGCTGCTGTCATTAACTTTATCTAAATGCGCTTCCTGGAATTCTGCCAAATTCCTTTTAAATGACTGCTTTCTTTTTATTTTTTCTACAACAGTTCTCCTTTTAGCCAGCCGCGGCAGTATGCCCTTCCTCTGATAGCCCAGCTTTCTGTAGCCTATCAGCGAATCTATACCCGAGAGCCTTCTTCTGTCTATATCAGGAAGAGCCAGATCGTCAAACAGATAATCCACCAGCTCCTCGATAGTGATCTCGGTCTCATATATATCTTCGCCCTCCCGGTCCCCGGCCCCGCCGTGACCGTAATTTCTGCCCTCTGCATCCTCTCCTACCACATCGCCTCGCTTTTCATCACCGTCCCCCGTTGCCGCACTCTTTTTGTTTGTGCCGTATATAAAGCTGTATTCCTTTATTCCCTTGACGGGTATCTTAATTTTCTTTTTGCCGCTTTGACCGATGATGCTTTCTTCCGAGATGATATTGCCGATGTTTTTCTTTATCGATTCCTCAACAAGCTCTTTGTGTCTGCGCCTGTCCTCAGAGGAACGCTCCCTCCCTCCGGGATCATATTCCTTGATAATTGCCATAACCCCTGACCTCACAAAGTCTGCTAATCCTTCCACAGATTATTTGCACCATATTTCAACACAACATTGCAGCAATGGTCACAATACCCATTGCGCTTCATTTCCTCTACCATGGTGTTGTATTTTCTGTCCTGTTCTTCATCCCTCACCTTTGCTCTGGTTATGATCCTGCTCAGCTCTTTCACTGATGATGTCAGCTTTTTTTCGATCGCCTCCTTCAGCGGCTCATAACTGCTGTAATCCAGTTTCCCGCCGCTGCGTATCACAAAAAACATGTAGGCGGTGACATCGGCCCGAAAGCCCTTTGCCGATGCTTCTGTGATCCCGATCTGCTCCTCGATGGATCTCATGAATCTTTCATCCGGCTCAAGCTCTTCTCCTGTATTGGAGTCCTTTATCCTCGTCCTGTTGATAAATGCCTCCGCATGATCGAGATAATTGTTGAACAGGCTCTCCGCCTGCTCCCTGTATCCATAGATAAAGGCCTTTGTGACCTCCTTTTCAAGTATCTTGTTGTATTCCTTCTTTATCGAATCCTGAACGAACCGCACATATTTGCTCTTTTCCTCATCACTTATGGACATCTCTCTAACTGATTTGATTATTGTCTCCATAACGGATATCGGATTGATACAATTATGCTCTGACTCCGACAGCGCCATATCCAGGGCTTTCATGATAAATCTGGTGGAAATGCCCGTCATCCCTTCTCTCGATGACTCTTCCCTCAATTCCATAATGTCGATTTTACGAGTCATACCCTTTTCAACGATCTCTTCTCCATTGTATATCTTCAGCTTGGTCATCAGGTCTACCTTGGATGACGGAGCAAGACGGGTAAGAATGGCGAACATTGAGGCTGTTTCTATGGTATGAGGCGCGATATGGGCATTGAACCTGCTCTTTTTCAATATTTTCTCGTATATTTTCATCTCCTCATTCAGCTCAAGGCAATATGGGATCTCTATTTTTACGATCCTGTCGAGAATGGCTTCGTTGGTATGGTCCGACTTGAACTTGTTCCATTCCGCTTCATTGGAATGAGCCAGTATCACGCCGTCAAAATATATCATCGGTCCCTTTCCGGGGGACGGCACGGATTTTTCCTGAGTTGCTGTTATCATAGTATGAAGGTACTCGGTCTCGTTTTTGAACACTTCGATGAATTCCACCAGTCCTCTGTTGCCTACATTGAACGCACCGTTCAGGGACAGGACTCTTGGGTCGTCCTCGGGATACATATCTATTTTCGAAATGTCCACACTGCCTATCAATACACTTGTGTCCTGGTTGTTGGGATCCACAGGCGGTACGACACCGATGCCTTTTCTGGATCTGACGGAAAACCCTGTCTTTACTACCGGAAAGAGCTCATACCTGCCGTTGTATTCGTTCTTCAGTCTGTAGCGGCATACTGGACACAGATCGCCCTCGATCCTTACATTGAGTATATCCTCGAATTCCTTTCTCAAATGCTTCGGTACAAGGTGAAGGGGCTCCTCTCTCATTGGACAGCCCTTTAGTGCGTATATCTCAGGGCTTTGCTCGAGGGCTCTTTTCATCTCCTCCATCAGTGAGGATTTGCCCGAGCCCACAGGCCCTACAAGATACAGGACCTGACGCGATTCCTCGCCGGCCATGGCCGCTGAGTGGAAATATCTCACGATGTTCATTATCGTTTTGTCTATTCCGAAAAAGTTTTCAAAAAACCTGTATTTTCTGATGATATCATTGCCGTATATCCTTCTTAGCCTTGGATGTTCATCGGTTCTGACCACCTCTGCACCTGCTTTTGCAATCAGGTTATACATCCTTTGATGTGATAGTATTGCAAGCTCGGGATCCTTCTTTACCAAATCGGTATAATCAAGAAAAGTCCCCTCAAAACACTCCCTTACCCTTTCCTGCCTGTCTTTCTCAATAACCCCGGAAATATCTCTATCGCTCATCATGTCTGCCTCCTTGTCACATGAAACATACCGGCACGGCTTTCTGAACGTATTCATCACCAGCATGCATCCGGCAATTACCACATTTTATTATATTAACGCTCATATACTAAAATGCCACAAGGACTACCCGTACAAGCTTATTACCTTTCCTGCGGCTCATCCCCCCTGCCCGTCCTTTGGTCCCTCCGCCTGACCATCCCCCTGCCCGGCTGCTGACTCAGACTCTTCCACAGTTCGCTTCATGCCATATTTTTTGACAACAAGTGACACTCCTCTTGAGCGGGCATATTCCTTCATATCCAGCAAAACAGAGCTGTTGGAATCTCCCGGATCGTTTTCAGGTATTATCAGCAATAATTCCTTCTGTAAAATATCATCTCCCCTTATTAAGATATTTCCGCTGCCCCATGGCTTATTCTGGCCATTGTATTTGGACAACTCGTTTATATAGCCCTTCAGTGTCTTTTCTGTATTCGACGGTCTCTGATAGCTGACAGCCGTCAAATCCATGCTTTTTATCATTACCGCTTTACCGTTTTCATATCTGGCTATCACAGGAAAGCTGTTTGGCAGATTTCCTCCAAATATCCTCCTAAGCTTGAGTCCTCTTTGAAAATTGCTCAGGGACCATATATCCTCACCCTCCGAAGCAGTGCTTCCGTCCAGGACGCCGGTCTTCTCATCCCCGCCCATCCAGGCTTTTACCTTTACACGCTGTACAAACTCCATATCCTTGTAAAACTGCAGGGGCAGCGGCAATTTAACGCGGTATCTGACAACTATGTCGATGCACTCATCCCTGTCGGAGAGAAATGAGGATCCGCTGAAATCAAGGCCATCGAAGCCGTCGACAATGCCAAGGGAACGAAGCCTCTCATCTGCGTCGGGATAACTTTCGGATTTGAGGTGCTTCTTCATATAGAGCTTTACCACGGGTATATACAATTGTGTCTTGATGTCATCAAATGAGCCGCCGGCAATAAAGAACGCTATGCTTTTCAATTCATCCAGCGGGTCTGAAACTATATCCTTTGAATGCTGAAATATTTCGTCAAATTTCTGACTTGCGTCCTCAATGGCCTTTACATCTTCAGCGGCTCCTTCCAGTCCTCCGCTTTTCACACCGGAGCCTATCTCCTTCAGACTGTCGTATGCATCTATCACACTGCCGATCTGTTCCCCTACCTTATCCGACCTGTCGTTGATACCATTGCGAACAGTGTCGTGCAAGTCCCTGATCCCACTCATATGGTAAATGTAGCTGGAAGCCGCTATCTCAGATGCAGTCTCGTCGATGGCATGCTGGATCATCTCATATGTGCAGACAGTTTTGATAATGAAAACAACAGAAAAGAAAGCACAGAGGATCAGCGGCAATATCAGGGCCGCTTCAACGGTCAGTGCGCCTTTTGATGCCATGACAGCGTCAGCTGTGCCATTGAAGACGCTTTTATCACCAGCAGCACATCCTTTCTGCCTGAGGAAGGAATGAAGCTTTGGTCCAGACATATCAATATCCCTCATACAGTAATACCCTGTGTACATATCTCCCGTCACCGGTCTTCGATTCCTTTTTGACAAAGGGCTGGGTAATAAACAGATACTTCATGGAGACCTCCGCCTCTATCCGGAAACAGGTATGGTGATGGGACATCCTGAAGCTGTCATGGCTGCCCTTTGACTTGCTGACATTCAATTGGATCAGATCTTCTATCCTGTTCAGCTTCTTGTCTTCCGAGACAGTCAGCAAAAACAGCCTGAGATAGTCATGGTAGTTGAAATACAGCCTTTTATCAGTTTTGGGTCCGTCCTTTGAAGCGACTCCTACGTCCAGCCGCCAGTCGCCTTTCATTTTGTATATAGGTACGGATCTGCCCTCCATCAGATCATTTACATCTATCACCGATTCCCCTACGCCCCAGCCACACATGATCAGATTTGAAATGACAGGTATACCTGCTCCTCCTGTCCATATACCGGCTACAGCTGCAGCAACTGCCCTGGCTTTCGATTTCTTTGCCGGATCGGTATATACATGCAGTGTGTTCAGTCCGATCCTGACCAGCAGCAGTTCACCCTTTGTCATGATGTTGTTCAGCTTCTGGGAGGATTTGCCGTTGAGTATGTACTCTACTTCACTTTCGAAAAAAGTATCTATCTTGTCTTTTTCATCACCATGAAGATTTACATCCTTTACTGTGCTGTCATCATATACAAGCTCGGGAACGGAGTTTTTGAACGTGCCCATGATATATTCGTTCAGGTATATGTTATCTCTCAGGTCAACAGTCACCTCCGAGACCATTTCACCTATATCTGAAATGAGCTCAAGGGCGTTTTCCTGGAACTTGCCCTGCTCATCATAAAGGTCGGCCTCGTCACCGACACGCTCCAGATCACCGTTATAAACCACTTCTCCTTTAGTGCTGCCGACATAGCCGCTGTAAGGATCATCAGTATGAATGTGACTGGAATCCAGGGCGTCAAGGTCAGGAGTCAGGACCTTTGTGAATGACGGAAGACTTTCTTTATCTATGCCCGCGGCTTCATAATCAATATCCTCCAACAGCCTGCTGACTATCGCATCCTTTAGCTCCTTCGCCTTTCCCTTTCTGGGATCGTCCTTCTTGTCACCCTTTTCAGCCTTTGAGTAATCGTAATCGACACCTGAGTAATTTGAAACGATCTCCAGTATCTCCTGAGGAAGTCCTCCTGTGGGCAGCCCTCCCTGCTCTATCCTTATTTCATCCATTCCGGAGGTTATGCTTTCCAATACCCCTCTGTTGCTTTCTATATCCCTGATCATTTCTTCAGCCTTTTGCCCCTCAAGTATGAGCTCCTTCAATCCATCCAGCTCATGGCAGAGCTCCCCTTTGAATTCATTGGACAGCGAACCCTCCTCGTCTGAAAAATTGGCATCAAGGAATTTTTCCAGTTCTGTAATGGCCTCCTGTGCGTTTTTGCCCTTTTCTGCGATTTTACTGATTTCCTTCAGGGCAATGTCATTTGCCTGCTTATATTCATTGGTCATTGGATTGCGTATCTTGTACCACAGATCCAGCAGACTGTTTTTCGTGTCGGCTTTGCTGCTGCTCAATGATTTCCGCTCATCCTTCAGGCTCTTCAGCTGTTTTTTGATTTCGCTGGTGCCGTCAGATTCATCACTGTCTTCTGAGCCGCTGTCCCCTGATCCGGCGTTGCTGTCTGAGCCGCTGTCTCCTGATGCTGTGTCGCTGTCTGAGCCGCTGTTTTTGTTTTTTGTGCTTTTACCTGCTTTTTTCGCTTCAGCCAGCTGGGCTTCAAGAGCGCTGATACTGCTGTCCAGTGAATCGATGTCTGCCTCCAGCGACTGCAGGGCATCGGTCATGCTGTTATATTCATTGAAGGCCGCCTCCCAGCTGCCGTTTGTATTAAAGGCATTTATGAACCTTTCTATCTCCCCGCCGGCACCGTCTATATTTTTCTTAAGCTTTTGCTGCGACTTGTCCATACTGCCCAGCAGCTTATCGATGCCTACCTTTTGCTTGTAAGCATTGGACATCTTTCCCACATCCCTGAAGGATGCAAGCTTTTCGATAAAGCCCTCGACGATCTCTCCCGGAGCCCGGTACTTCATGTATTCAAGTATCTGCCTTTTTGTGACACCGTTTTCACTTAGATTGTAAATAGGAGTGACACTGATGCTTTCTATCCTGAAGCCCATCAGGTCTGTGCTGCCGCTAAAATCATCCTCCCCTGTCGGAATGGACAGACAACAGGTCAAATATTCCTCGAACCGATCCTCTATATCGGCAGTATCGGCTGCCTGAACAGCAAAAATGCCATAGTCATCCTTGAGCCTGCTGCTGTAATCAGCCAACAGTGAAGCTGCAGCCGACCCTGCTGCCCTTCTGACCATTGCGCGGCCTGTATTGATCCTTGCAATGTCCACAAGCAGTCCGGCAAGCATCAATACACTTATCATTATTATTGCTAAAAAAATGGTGGTCTGACCCGCCATATCCCTCTTCAATCACAGCACCCCCATCCCGCTCTGGTATATTACCTGCCCGGGCAGACCCACATGACCTTCCCGTCTGACGGACACTGTATGTCCGCCTTCCTTAAGGTCAGTGGTCAGTCCATGAAGTCTCCCAGCTTGTCCTTTATCCCATTCAAGGCTTCTCTTGTTTTATCACCGATTTTCTTTAGCTCCGGGAATTTGCTTTCAAGCTTCTTTTCAATATCTATTACCAAATCAGCTGTTCGAATGAATTCGGCCGGGTCGTTTATCGTTGAGACAGCCTTCACTGATATCGTGACAGTATCACTGCCTCCAAAAAGCATGACCAGCCTGCCCAAAGGTATCTTGTAATGCTTGATCACTGTGACCTCCAGCTTTCTGTAAACTGCATAGTCTATTACCCTGGCCTCTGCTGCAGTCCCGGACGAGGTCACGATTTCATTTTGTGAGGATAGAGCCATTGCATATTCCTCGATCCTTTTCAGCCTTTGGTCCCTGCCGCTGTCAAAAATACGTCTGTACAGCCTAAAGTCTTTGGACTCCGGATGGGCCGGCCTGGATGTCACTATCGCTCCGGTACCTGATGCCCATGCTGCGGCACCAGCCTCCGCCGCCATTTCGGCAGCAGACTGGATAAGGGACCTCTGGTACATCAGCAGTCCGATATAGATCACCGCAGCTATACACAATATGACAAGGGGAATAATGATCGATGCCTCTGCTGTAATGCTGCCTGTTTGAGCATCTCTGCCGTTGATCACTCTTCGCCCTGATCTGCAGTCTTCTCTTTGATTGCTTCCTTCGACAGCACCCATCATAAATACTCCTGTGATTCATATAATCATCAGCCATACATTCTCGTTTATTACATATTTTAACATTTATGAAAATAATACACCATATTTTGGTAAATGAAAAGCATTCGGAAATATTCTGCATAATAGATCAGATATCAATAGACTGGAATCGATAACGCCCTGTAACAGGATCCCGGGAGAAATAGTCGAAAAGGAAAATAACAGGCTTGTCCACAGGTCGGAACATCTTGAAGGATATTTCCCTGTCGGCGGGCCCCTCTGACAGTTCAATATACATAGGTTCAAAATGCACCTTTTTCACTGCCTGCTTAGGCTTCATACCAGCCGCCTCCGGTATGATCCTGCTCACCTGGGAGGCATCCCGCAAAAAATCAAAGTACCTGTCCCTCAGCCCCGGTGCTCCGCGTCTGTCCATAAAGTCCGGCAGTGCTCCGGAGCTGTCATATGAGAGAAAATCAAGGCGAAGCAGTTCCCTGAAAAAAAGCTCGTCCCTGGCAGCGCTCATAGATGGAGCGTGAGCCGTAACAACCGGTCCGGGATCTGACATAAGGCTCATATAGAAGTCGTTTACTATCTTGTATTGATTCCTGAGGGTCACCGGAGTGTCCAGCAAACCGTTGTCAGCATGGTATCGGCAGAAGCTCTCATAAAACTCAAAGGAGGACTTGAAATGCCTTTCGATGAGAAACTCCAGTGAGAAGTAAAACCTCCCGCTGTTATAATATCTTTCTACCAATTCGGCCATGCCTTTCAGTCTGACCAGCTCATCATAGCTCATAGAGCTGCCTGACAATACTTCGTAAGGAGGCTGATCGTCAAAGATGTATCCCAGCTCCTTTGCCCGAGCCCTCAACTCTGTTCCCTTCAGAAGCTTCAAAAACCCCAGCTGCAGCTGATGAGGCCTGAGGGAATAGACGTGGCTGAAGGATTCCCCGAAGGAGCTGTAATCCTCATAAGGCAGTCCTGCGATAAGATCGGTATGGATATGGACATTGCCCTTCTTTTCGATATCTCGGATATTGGAAAACAATCTTTCCAGATCGGTTTTTCTGCAGACTGCCGACAAAGCCTGCCGATTGGTTGACTGTACGCCTGCCTCCAGCTGGAACAAGCCCTTTGGCGCACTGTTCAGCAATTCTATCGACTCGTCGTCAAACAGGTCGGCCCCCACTTCAAAATGAAAATTGCATACCGCCCTGTCTCCCCCGGCAATGCTTTTGTTAAGGGCGATGATGTGTCTTATTATTTCCTTTGATCTGCCGGGACTTACATTAAAGGTCCTGTCCACGAACTTGATCTGTCCCGCCCCCGACCTGACAAGCCTGTCCAGATCATCATATACTCTTGGCAGTGAAAAATACCTCACTCCCTCATTTGCCGAAGACAGGCAATAGCTGCATGAGAATGGACAGCCTCGCGACGCTTCAAAATATACTATCTTGTGCCTGAGGGAAGAAATCATTTCATCTGTATAGGGAGATGGTATGCTATCCAAGTCTTTTATGACCACAGGCGCATTCCCGATCACTCCGTCTGCCGTCCTGTATACAAGCCCGCCGATGGATGGCATTTGGTTTTTACAAAGCATCTCTCCCGTGTCGCGACACTCTCGTGATTTTTGTATCATAGATACCAGCCTGGGGAACGCAGCCTCACCTTCACCTGCGATTATGAAATCAACAGAGGGATTCTCCTTCAGTGTTTCCTCAGCATCATATGAAGCCTCAGGGCCGCCGAGTACTATTATTGTTGATGGCAGCAGTTTTTTGATATTTGATGCAAGTCCCAGCACCTGCGTGATATTCCAGATATAACAAGAGAAAGCGGCAATATCAGGCTTTAAGAGATAGATGCCGCTTAAGACCGATTCCATTTTCTCGTTTATCGTGTGCTCTGATACCAGCACCTCACCACAGTCCTGCCCGTATTGACCGCAGGATGCCTTAAGGTACCACGGAGCAAGGGACGAATGGATATATTTTGAGTTGAGCGAAATGATTACAGTCCTCATGATTACCTCTCTCGAAGCAATTATAGCCAAACATGCAATCATATTCAAGCAGATATCAGATACCTGCAAATATTCCTTCTCGCATCATGCTGCTCCATGACTTGAAAATAAGCTTCAGATAGTCTGTATACGTGGTTTTTCTGATATCGTCCGAAACCACTAATGTGCTTTGTGCCAGCACCCTCCCATCCAGTACAAACTCCACATATCCGGCTCCGTTGCCTGCATAGACCGGGGCATGCAGCACATCCGGCACATGCTCTCTGACATTTAACGTCTTCACTTCCTTGCTGTTCAGCGGTACAACAATATCCTTTTCAGCCTTGAGTGCTGCATGCCCGGCTATACCTCTATATACTGGTATCCTGGCGTAGACATCTCCCTGTTTTATCAGCCTGTACAGTTTGTAATTGCGAAAGCCGTAATCTAAAAGACTCCTTGATGCATTGGCCCGGGCATTTCTGGTAGGTGATCCCAGGACGACGGAGATCAGACGCATACCGTTCTTTTGTGCTGTCGAAACAAGGCACCTTCCTGCCTTACCGGTATAGCCTGTTTTGACTCCATCTGCCCCGGGATATGATCCCAGCAATTCATTAGTATTGTAAAGGCCATGCCCTGGGATATAGAAGCTGCTTGTTGATACTATTTCGCGAAAGAGAGGTATTTTTAATGCCTCGATGGTAATCAGTGCCAGATCATATGCCGTGGAATACTGATCCGTCCTGTCCAGTCCATGAGGAGTGATAAAATTCGAATTCACAGCTCCGATGGACCTGGCTCTGGAATTCATCATAACGGCAAAATCCTCCACAGACCCTCCCACATGTTCTGCAACAGCTATGGCAGCGTCATTCCCGGATATCATCATCATAGCGTAAAGCAGCTCTCTGAGTGTGTACTGCTCCCCTTCCCTGAGCCCTGCTCTGGACCCGCCTATAGCAGCCGCTCTTTTGCTCACCCTGACTATATCTTCAGGATTAGCGTTTTCCAGCGCTACCAATGCCGTCATTATTTTTGTCGTACTTGCTATCGAGCGCCTTTCCAGAGCATTTTTGTTATAGAGTATCCTTCCTGTGGACTCTTCTACGACCACCGCAGCAAGCGCATTGACAGACGGCGGCTCCATATCCTGCGAAGCATTGACTGCTGCCGGCAATGCTCCGGTGCTGCCCGCTGCACCATTGAAGGCCGGCAGGCCCGGCTCCGGCTCCAGCTCATCGTCACAATGGACGATCTGTATCACTGATATAAAAATCAACAGCAAAATAATCAAGGGACATATTACTTTCTTTAAAAATTTCAGGTTCCATCATCTCCGTTATTGATTTTTAACACATTTGAGATCGTGGGCTTGTTTTCTATCCACTATCAATAATATGAACACGTTTTCAATATTTATGTTACAAGCCGGCTCCAAAATGTCCGATATATTATTTGAAGGGCTTGAATCCGGGTAATAATATAATATAGATAGCTTATCCCACCACTGGATCCAACAAATATCATGAGAAAGGGAGGTGCGCATATGGACAGCAATAATTTGTATCGCGATGAATTCTTGAGAATATTCCATTCAGGAAACAGCGTCATGGTGGAAACGTACAAAAAAGGATTCCCTGTGAACCAGATAACACCCATACTGGCAAAGCATCCTGAAATAATGCTGACCAATATCAGCGCCCTCCGAGGTTCCATCGTATCAGCCCCGGCCTCAGCTGTGAAATTTGGTGAACTCAAGGAAAAAATGCAGCTTTACGTCCATTCTGATGGTCTGTTGGCAGAGGTTTCCTTCAACATGTCTGCCGCCGAGCTGTCTCAGGCTTCGAAAGAATCTCTGATAAAAGAACTGGCAGCTTTGCTGGACAGCAACGGGATAGTCTTTGGGACAGATCTCAGCTTCATGAAGGAGGACCTTGTGCCGGGACGCACTTATGTCGCCGCACGGGGGATCCCGGCAATAGACGGCCAGGATGCTGTGATCAGGATGTATGAGCTCACCGAAGCCAGACCGGAAGTCGGAGAAGGCGGCAAGGTGGACTTTTATGAAATGAAGCTGATAAACAGGGTCAAACCCGGGGACTGGCTGGGCGAACGCATAGAAGCTACCAACGGTACGCCGGGCAAGACAGTAAAGGGTGAGGAGATCAAGCCCCGGCCGGGCAAAACCGCTCCTCTCCTGTATGACAGGAACACCGTAGCCGAAGTTCACTCCACACATAAGACCACTCTGGTTTCAAAGCTTGTGGGTGCTGTCAATTACACAAACAACAGGATCAGTGTATCAAACCATCTGGAGATAGATGGAGATGCGGGTATTGCCACAGGCAACATAAAGTTTGACGGCTTCGTGACGATAAAGGGCACAATAAATGACGGGTTTTCAGTGGAGGCCACAAAGGACATCGAAATAAACGGTCAGTACGGACTGGGTAAAGTAAAGAGCCTGGTCAGCACAAAGGGGAGCATATATATCAAAGGCGGAGTTTCCTCAAGGGAAACGGTCGAAATAAAGGCTGCCAAAAATATATATGTCAAATTTGCAGACAATGCCAGGCTAATATGCGGTGAAACGGCACATATCGGATATTACAGCATCAATAGTGATATCATCGCAAGGGATGTCATCTTCGATTCATCAAACGGACAGGTCATCGGAGGCTATATAAAATCGGAGATACGCATATCCGTACCTATCTGCGGCTCTGAAATGGAGCGCAGGACGACGCTGGAGGTCACAGGCTTCAACAGACAGGCTCTGGTAAGAAGACTGGACGAAGTATTCCATGAGATCAGCCTCAAAAAAAACGAGCTCCAGAAGCTGAGATCTCAGCCCTCTGTTTCTTCCTCCCGGGACAGACAGCTGCAAAGCCATGCCGACAAGATCTTCATTCTGAGGGATGAGATAAAGCAAATGGAGGATGAGCGCAAGCAGCTGGCCACATACCTGAAAACAAAGGGCGATGGCGAAATTTCGGTGACCAGGCGGTTATATCCCAACTGCTGCATCATCCTTAGCGGCATGTACGCTGAAATCTCTCCCGACGTAATCGCTCAAACCTTCTATTTGAAGGATGGTGAAATAAAGCTCCTTTGATCCAGCCATATCTTACATGTAATAATCACCCCCACAATTGACAAACTAGTCTATGAGGAGCATTCCTGTAAAGAAAATAAATGAACTTTGAAAAACAAGACACCTCGCAATAAGATAGAGATGTGCTGATTCAGACAAGAAAGGCACAAAACTAAAATATTGGAGGCGTCATA
>JAAYPO010000032.1 GCA_012519745.1 Clostridiaceae bacterium
ACAGCTGTATCTACTTTAATTATTTCTGTCTTCAAAATATGTACTCCCTTACTTAAATGTCGTTAATTATAGCGTTGTAACACTACTGAGGTCAGGAAATTTTTCTGCCATCGAAAAATCTCTTTTGGACC
This sequence comes from Clostridiaceae bacterium, assembly GCA_012519745.1. Lineage (GTDB taxonomy): Bacteria > Bacillota > Clostridia > Acetivibrionales > DTU013 > DTU013. The sequence continues at coordinate 132 of JAAYPO010000032.1, forward strand.
TATGTGTTATAGACTGATACTATTATACCACATAATATTCCCCATACATTCGCCAAGGACGATAATCTTCCCAAATACAGACGCTTTGACTCCGGGACCAGCTCGCCATATATTATGTACAACATGGCACCGCCTGCAAAGCCAAGACAGGCGGCGGTAAACCGGTTGGAGATCGTGCCCAGCATAGCCCCGATAAGCGCTCCAAAACCCATAGGCACACCCGAAAGCAGTGTGTATCCGAAGGCCTTCAGCTTCGAGAAGCCGCCGGCACGCATCGGAACTGCCATGGCTATGCCCTCGGGTATATCGTGGATGATTATTACCGCAGTTATTGTATATCCAAGGCTTGATGAGGCTTCAAAGCCCGAGCCGACAGCGAAGCCCTCGGGGAAATTGTGCATTGCTATGGCGATGGCCATAAGGATGCCGGCTTTGAGAAGACCGGTGTTTTCCCCTTTCCCGATGGATCGGGATTTTTTTAGAAGGTTTTCTATCAGAACCACGATCAGGATACCTGCAATGATGCCTGTGAAGGTGTAAAGGGTGCCGCCAAGCTTGAATGCTTCCGGCAGCAGTTCAAAGCATACTACGGCAGTCATCAGGCCGGCGGAGAATTCCAGTATCGAGCTCATTATCCGGTTGCTTGCTTTTGATATCAGGAATGCCGACAAACCGCCCAGACCTGTACCGGCAAGACCTGATATCAATCCTACAAGGGTTATTCGAAGCAGGTGTCCCATAAGACCCTCCACATGACAATATACATTATAAAAGCACTAACATGTATATTCGGGGAGAGCCTTTATTATTATCATTCCTTTTCCTCAATCCTCATCGTAAGCCGCACTGCCCAGTCTTTCCGACTGGTCTGCCGTGATCAGTGCATCCAGGATCTCATCGAGGTCGCCGTCCATTATGTCCTCTATCTTGTACAGTGTAAGTCCTATCCTGTGATCAGAAACCCTGCCCTGAGGAAAATTGTAGGTGCGGATGCGCTCGCTCCTGTCGCCTGTGCCCACCTGATTCCTGCGAGATGCCGCTATTTCGGAGGATTGCTGCTCCTGAGCCTTTTCATAAAGCTTGGAGCGAAGTATCTTCAACGCTTTGTCCTTGTTTTTATGCTGGGAGCGCTGGTCCTGACAGGTCACTACAATACCGGTGGGCAGATGGGTCATCCTGATGGCGGAGTCGGTTTTGTTGACGTGCTGACCTCCGGCACCGGACGCACGGTACGTGTCTATCTGCAGATCATTGGGGTTGATGTCCACATCGACCTCGTCAACCTCCGGGAGAACTGCCACTGTAACGGTGGATGTGTGGATCCTGCCGCCGGACTCGGTGGAGGGGACACGCTGTACACGGTGCACACCGCTTTCATACTTCAGTCTGCTATATGCGCCATGGGCTTCTATCGAAAAAACTACTTCCTTTATACCGCCTATTTCTGTTTCGTTGATATCAAGTATTTCAGACTTCCAGTGATGCCTTTCACCATATCTGGTATACATCCTGAACAGGTCAGCTGCGAACAAAGCAGCCTCCTCTCCGCCTGCACCGCCTCTGATCTCAACGATGACACTTCTGTTGTCGTTGGGATCCTTTGGTATCAGCAGGACCTTCAGTTCACCCTCTATCACCTCCAGCTTTTCCCTTGACTGGTCGAACTCCAGCTGCACAAGATCACGGAAGTCCTTGTCGAGAGAGCTGTCAAGCAACTCGCGGGCCTCGGCTATATCTGATTTTACCTTTTTATATTCACGGTATTTTGTGACTATCTCTTCAAGCTCGGAGAATTCCTTCATGAGCCTGCGGTACTCATCCTGGTCGGAAATGACCTGGGGGTCGCTGAGCTTGAGGCTGATCTCTTCATATTTATTATCCGTGGCTTCGAGTTTATCAAACATATAACACCTCATTACTAGAATTATCGGTGTTTAATTATAGCATACATCAAAATCATAATCCAGCACGGAAAAAAACAGGCTGAGACAGCTTTTAACCTGTCTCAGCCCGTTTTTGGTGTATATAATCGTGATCAAAGTTTTATGGAGGGGATGTGTTCCATGAATATTATTTGATCACTTCGATATAACCGTTGGTGGTCTCTGCATTGACACTGACCTTCTGGGCTGCAGATTCGTAGTTGTCGGTCTCCGCCTCAGCCTGTCTGTTCATGCCCTCGTATCTTGGAGCATTGCGGTACAAGAGGTTGGGTATCAGCAGATTGATGCCGCCGTTGGAGGTCTTCGCCCTTACCTTGTAGCCCTTGTCCTCAGAGTCGTTCATGTTTGCCTTGATGTCTGCGTTCTTTGTCTTGAGGTTGAGTTCGACCTGGCTGGTTTCGTCATAGCCCTGAATATTGTCCAGCAGTATCTTTCCGTTCATAGTTTCGGCATTGAGCTTCTCAGCCTTAAGATTCTTGATGTCGATCACCGCGTTTGTAGTGCCGATATTGATATCCTTGCCTATCATATAGTTGACAGCGACCTTGGCGTTCTTTGTCTCAACTGAGATCTTGCTGCTGTTGACGCCTGTCAGGTCGATGGCTGCGTTCTTTGTTACGCCGGCAAATTCTTCGGAAAGGGTGTCCTCTACATATATTTTGCTGTTCTTTGTCTCAAGAGCTATCTGGTTGAACTTCACTACCGGCACAAGCACCTCGTATGCAACGCTGAGGTTGTAGGTATCAGGCTTTGCCAGCTTGACTGCAACAGTACCGTTGTCATTTGAGAAAACTATTGCGTTCTCAGCGTTGGCCTGGGGTGTACGGATCTTAGCTTTGATAAGTATTCTCTCGTCCTGGTGCTTTTTGATAACGATCTGTCCGTTTGTTGCCTGGAGATGAAGATTCATGCCCTCTGCTCCAACGGCTTCAAAATCCTTTTCGACTGTCACGCAGCTGCCAAAGATATTGAATGCCCCTGTGTCAACAATAGTTCCGACAAAATCCACTACCTTGTCGGCAACACCGAAGGCTGCTGTGGCAACGTTCTTTCCGAACTTCTCCGCCTTAGCACTGAATTCGTCAACCATTTTGTCAAAGTCATTCTGGTTGTAATTCTTTGATATTTCCTTTCTCCAATCGTTGATCCTTTCCCTGACCCTGGTGACCTCATCATAATAGTTGTGGGGCGGGGGCTTTGGGATATTGAAGCCCTTGAAGCCTGATTGGGGAGCCTGCTTTGCATCCAATGCCTCGAGAAGCTTTGCTGCTTCGTCGCTGTTGATCCTGCCTTCCTGCAGCATCTTGAGTATCATCATTCTTTCTTCACTTATAGACATGTTTAAAATCCTCCTGTTTAAAAGTTATTATATGATTTCGATTTATGATTTCAGCAGATCTAATGCTTCCTCTACTGAAATCAAGCCGTTTTCCAATCTGTCGAGTATCTCGAGTCTTTTCTCGCTCTCCGGGCTGCCATAGCCCTGTGAGGCTGCGTATCCAAGAGCATTTGCGGCATCCTCGAGCCTGCTTTTTACCGTTGGGTAGGAAATGCCAAGTTCTCTTTCCACCTCCTTTATATTTCCTCTGCACTTAATGAATGTCTCAATGAAAGATTTCTGTTCTTCGGTGAGCCTGCAAAACCTGCAAAGTGCGAAATGGCCTTCGATCCTTGTTTCACAGCTGTTGCAGTATATGGTCGTGACTTCGGTGTCCTGTCCGCATACCGGACATTTTCCCAATGCTTCTCTTGCCATAAAGAACTCCTTTTATATCAAAGTAATATTATGTTTCATATTAAAATAATTAATGTCCACATCAATTATTTTAATTACTCATAATATATACTATTATTGTTCTATTCACTTGTCAATATACATCGACGAAAAATATTAAAAAAGTTAATTCGGATATTAATATTTTTAATGTCTCAATTAAATATACGCAGGAGTCGAATTAATGTCTTAAGTTTTTCAGATAAAAAATAAAAGACTGTAATGCGTTTGGCAATACAGTCTTTTGATGATTATTCTATTTGTGTCTGAAGATTGACCAGCTATTGTTAAATTTCTCTTCGCCCTTCCAGTGCTTTGGCCAGTGTGACCTCATCCGCATACTCCAGATCGCCTCCTACCGGAATGCCGTGGGCGATCCTCGTAGTCCTGATGCCGACGGGCTTCAGGAGCTTTGATATATACATGGCTGTGGCCTCTCCCTCGACATCAGGATCAGTTGCCAGTATAACCTCGCGTATGTCTCCCTCTCGTATCCTGTGAAGGAGCTCTTTTATCTTTATGTCCTCGGGGCCTATACCATCCATAGGGGAGATGACTCCATGCAGTACATGATATATGCCGTTGAACTCACGTATCCTTTCCATGGCAACCACGTCTCTGGGGTCTTCGACAATACAGATGAGACCATGGTCCCGCTTTGCGCTGCTGCATATGTTGCAAGGATCCGATTCGGTAAGATTGCTGCATATGGAACAGTAACGTGTTTTAAGCTTTGCTTCTCTAATTGCGTTAGCCAGTGCTTCCGATTTTTCCGCAGGCAAATTGAGTACATGGAATGCCAGCCGCTGGGCGGTCTTGTGACCGATACCCGGAAGCTTTTCAAATTCTTCGATGAGTCTTGCCACCGGCGGTGCGTAAAAGTAGCTCATATCAGAACAGCCCGCCGAGTCCGCCAGTTATTTTGGACATCTGGCTGTTGACCATTTCATCGGCCATACGGATAGCTTCGTTTACAGCAGCCAAAATCAAGTCCTGCAGCATTTCCACATCATCAGGGTCAACGACATCAGGGCTGATGGTTATTTCCTTTATTTCCTTCTTGCCTGTGGCGATGACCTTTACTGCACCGCCTCCGGCAGTTGCCTCAACTTCCTTGTCCTGAAGCTCAGCCTGCATCTTTTCCATATCCTTTTGCATTTTCTGAGCCTGTCTCATAAGATTGTTCATGTTTCCGCCGCCGAAGCCGCCCGAAAATCCGCCTCTTGCCATATTGGCACCTCCGTAGTCATTGATATCTTTTTTCATTATAATAAACTTGATTAAGTCATTCAAGGGTCATCGACCCATTATACAAATTATTAAGCAGGGGATAGTCCGGTACAGGTGCTATTCGTCGATGATCTCCAGAGGAAGCCCAGCCTTCTCAGCTATAAGACGGGCCCGCTTGAGCATATCGCTGTTTTCCCGAGGCTTCTCCGCCGAGACTGCCTTCCTGAGGACATCATCATCTATGCACTTTATTTTCATTTCCCGGCCGGTTGCTTTGTGAACCGCCTCTTCGATCATCTTTATATGCTCTAGCTTTGACACCATCGTTCTGATGGAGGCATCTGATGATACAAGTCCGATGGTGCTCTCATCGATCAAGACAGCCTTGATATTTAGCAGTATGGTGTAAATGGCCATCCTGCCGAGACTTTTAAGGTGTGTCATAACGGCCGGCCATTTATTGTATTCAACAGCTTGCTTTATTGATGGATCACGAACGGCGGCCTTTTGCACAGCGGCTCCTTTTTTGCCGGCGTCTGCCGCGTTTGCCCCGCTGTCAGCAGTCATCAGTGTTGCTTCGGCCTTTATGTCATATTGCTCCGGCTTCTCCGACAGTTCAGATGGTTTCGGCGGTGGAGGGATGCTATCATTTTCATGAGTCATTGCAGTCTGATGCCCTCCGGGCTGTAGGGCTGCAGAGAGATCGATATTTTTGAGTCTTCTTTCTATCGCAGCGAGCCTTGCTTCCAGGTCCGGACCTATGCTGCCGGTACCATTGCCGCCGCCGTGTTCAGTGCTATTGCTGCCGCAAACCTTTATCAGTGTGACTTCCAGCATTACTCTTGGATTTATGGCATACTTAAGACTGTTCTCCAATGCCGACAGTTCTTTTATATAACGCATTATTTCATCAAGAGATATGGTGCCGGCTTGCTTTTTCATCAAGGAAAGAACAGCGGATGGGACTTCTATCAGGTCATCACATTTCCCGCCGGTGGATTTGCATATCATAAGGTTTCTGAAATACATGACCAGGTCTGAAACGAAATGTACTGCGTCACGCCCGTCTGACACCAGACGGCTTATGTTCTGCAGCAGCCCAGCTACATTTTTGTCAAGCATATCGGCGATGAAGCCCGTCATGAATTCATCATTCACTATGCCTACGACAGAGAGCACATCATCATAGACGATGCTTTTTCTGCCCAGCGACATGCACTGGTCCAACAGGCTTATTGCATCCCTCAAGGCGCCGTCTGCCATCTGTGCTATCAGCTTTGCCGCGTCGGATTCCAGAGTTATGCCGTCAGCGGAGGCGATTTTGTTGAGACGCTCTACTATGCTGTCCTTGGATATGCGCCTGAAATCAAACCGCTGGCATCGGGAAAGTATCGTTGCGGGCAGCTTGTGAGGTTCAGTTGTCGCAAGTATGAACATGACATGCTCCGGTGGTTCCTCCAGCGTCTTGAGAAGAGCGTTGAAGGCTCCTGTGGACAACATATGGACCTCATCTATGATGTAGACCTTGCGCTTTGCTTTTGTCGGTGCGTATATAACTTCATCCCTTATGGAGCGGACGTTGTCAACACTATTATTTGAGGCTGCGTCTATTTCCAGCACATCGACACTGCTGCCGGAGAGTATCTCACGACAGATCTCACATTTGTTGCAGGGCTCGCCATCATGGGGATCCAGGCAGTTGACGGCTCTGGACAATAAGTGAGCCATTGTCGTCTTGCCAGTGCCCCTGGTGCCGCAAAAGAGATATGCATGGGCGATCCTGCCTGTGCTGACGCTGTAGCGGAGAGCTTTCACCACGTGCTCCTGCTCGACTACGTCTCCGAAACAGGACGGCCTCCATTCTCTGTATAAAGCAATGTAAGACATTATCAACAGCCTTTCTTTTGATCCGTATTTATGAACATAGTATATCAAAACGAGTGCCTAAAAAAAAGACCCCGGGGTTGGCAGAGAAAATAAAAAAGGTGCGATATACGCACCTTTTTATAATTGAAGGCTGTGCACCTGTTGTCGACTTGCTTCTACAAGCGTTACCCATATAGTTAGCTCTAATCAGGCAACCCTGCGGCACACGCAAGTATCCGCTTACCGTTGCTTCCTTCCGGACCTGGCGGGGTTCACAGGCTTACGTTGCGCAAGACCCAATCGTCATCGCCACTTGCATGGGGCAGACCCTACAAAGGCAAAGCCTCGAACAGGGATTCGACCCTGCTGCAGCGGATTGCAGGTTCAGGGCACCGCTACCTCCCCGTCTAGCACAGCCAAAGTTTAAACAAGTGTAATGCTAAAAACGTCACCTATCTATTATACTCAATATGCTTTTTCTTATCAACATTTTTTGCTGTATGTCCTAAAAGTATATTATACCAGTATTTTATACTGCCTTTGGGCGCTTGCCGAAAAGGCATCAGTGAAGGAGTGCTCACGCTGACGGACATGATCTATGAAAGGGGGTCTGTATTATAGCGAAAAATACAACTGACCTCAAATGGGCAAAAAAATAAAGCACTTGGTAAATATTTATAAATAATACCGAAATAATAATAAGTGCTTTAACAGATGAAATAAAATCAGCCATAGTCTATATTAAAAGGAGGAACAAAAATGAAAAATTAGTATTATTGGCTGTGGCAATTATATTGTACCATGATTTGCTAATAATAAATATTAAATTTCTGTAACAAATGTGGGAAAATCATGCGGACAAAGCTTTTTACGGCATGGTTCCCAATGATATATTCTATGATCCGAAACAAAGGGAAGAGCGCGAGCAGAAATATTTCAAAAACCAGCAGGCGGTTTTCCTGTCTCCTGTATTTGAGAGTAGAGTATGTACGCACGATTTTGCGGAGCTGTGCTGCCTTGCTTTCCAGGATCCCATACCTGTCTTCGAGTTCAAAGTATGCGGAAAGCTTGTCATAGGCCTCCCGCAGCTGAAGACTTCCGGCTGCTGTGGCAGGTCTGTCGAATATCCTGATCCCGGCGGTGCTTTGCTGCTCGAATTTGATGATATGAGCCATAGTAGATGTATAGCGTCGTGTACCGCTGCTGAGGATCCCCTCCTGGAATCTGGAGATGTGACTGTCGGCTTCATCCAACAGCTTGCCGATATCCGACTCTTCCTTTGATAGTGCTGTAGCTTTTGCCAAAATCGCAGCGATGATATCCAGAAGATCATCGTTTACAGGATATGCCTCTGTACTGTCCGGCCACAGGAACATGGTCTGCTGATCTGTTATCGTTATCGTATGGAGCTCCCTGAAAACAGCCAGCATCCTGTAATCGGGCTCACCGATGGTTTTACCGAGAGTTTCAAAGAAAATATCTGTTTCATCGATGTTGAAATCCTCAAAGACAATACATCCCATGCTGAATAGAAGGATCCTTTTGCGCTTCATATCATACTTGAATATTTCAGCAAGCTGTTTGCCTCTGAGCACGATAAACCTGTCCCTGCTTTCGGGAGCCGGGAGGCCGAACAGTGAAGCGGTATTCCTCAGATCGATCGAATCGTATGCCTTATAGCAAATAAAATGTTTTTTACCCATTGCAGATCTCTCCCGACCCCTCTAATGTGGCACAGAGCCATACTAGAGAACAAGGTCCATAATCATAAGAATTACCTCAACGACGATCAAAAGAACGATTATCCATTCTACGAACAGCCCCCTGATAGAGTGGCTGATAGATGAAAATCCGCTTATGATATTGTTGAGGATATCGGCTTTTTTTGTCAGTATAGTGTATCTGTCATTTAACTCAAAGAAATCTGACATTTTTTCATAAAACAAAGAAGCGTCACTGTTGCTCCAGGTGATATCGGGCTTGTCAAGTATCATTATATAGCTGACAGTATTGTATTGATGTCTCGTTACCCTGGCTGTGGTTCTTGCAAGCTCTCTGTTGCCCACATGAAGCTGGCCCTGTTCCAGCCGGTCGATCATAGTCTCCAGCTTGTCGAATATTTTGCCAAGCTCATATTCTGTTTTTTCCATGGCAACGGATTTCGCAATGACTGTAGCAGCCAATTCGGTATAGAAGAATTCATACTTGGGGATAATGGCATGTGAGTCAGTGATCTCAAGGAAACCTTCGGGGTCTGAACGTATTTCGTACTCATCGCTGTACCTTTTCCAATTGTTCAGCTCGAGTTCCGGCTCGAACTCGCTGATATACCTCATGAGGTGGGGCATTTCGCTCTCAGGCACGTTGACAAGTACTATACAGCCGAAAGAAAATACGAATACTCTGCAGTTTTCATCATAATCCCTTCCAAGTATCTTTTGTAAAAGTCCTTTATGCAGTATGAGAGGTTCTTCCCAGGTGTATTTTTTTGGTATGCCGCAGCTGACAGCAATCTTGTTGAGATCTATCTCATTGAGCACTGCATAAGCCTTGAATTCAAGATGCATCATGTGTAACCTCCATCCATTTGACAGGGATCAGAACAAAGCCGATAGTCATCAGACTGCTTAGCCTGAATTTGTTTTCAATACAGCCGGTGTGATGTGCCATGAATTGTAAATATTATACCCGTAATTTGGTATGAATAAACGAACTGTATGTATCGGCATTGACGGATAACAAAATATATTTTGAATTAATCAATACCGGGTAATAATAGTGTATAATAATGTAAATGAAACAGATCACATATTATTGGTTTTTATTACGATCGCGGGGGTGAGATGAAGTTGAAAATTCGCAAGGCCGTTATTCCTGCAGCCGGATTGGGCACCAGATTTCTGCCGGCCACCAAAGCTCAGCCTAAGGAAATGCTTCCTATAGTAGATAAGCCTACCATCCAATACATTATCGAAGAAGCTGTCGCATCCGGCATCGAGGATATCCTGATAGTGACCGGACGCGGCAAGAGGGCCATCGAAGACCATTTCGACAAGTCCTACGAGCTGGAGGACATACTCAAAAGAAAAGGTGACGAAGAACTGCTTTCCCTTGTACAGGATGTATCAAATCTGGCCAATGTGAACTACATCAGACAGAAGGAGCCCAAGGGTCTGGGACATGCAATATACTGCGCCCGTTCCTTCATAGACAACGAACCTTTTGCGGTACTGCTGGGAGACGATATCGTGGAGTCAGAGGTGCCGTGTCTCAAACAGATGATGAGTGTATATGAGCAATACAATACTACTATACTGGGGGTACAGCATGTCCCGGAAAGCGATGTTTCAAAGTATGGTATAATCAAGGGCTCCGAGATAGGAGAGAGGATATTCAGGGTGGAGGATATGGTGGAGAAGCCTGAGCGTGATAAGGCCCCGTCCAATGTAGCCATACTCGGCAGATATATAATCACACCTGAGATATTTACATTCCTTGAAAGGGCAACTCCGGGAAAAGGCGGGGAGATACAGCTGACGGATGCTCTGAAGGCACTGCTGTCATCCAGTTCGGTTTATGCATATGATTTCATTGGGAAGCGGTATGATGTGGGCAATAAGCAGGGCTTCCTGGAGGCGACGATAGAATTCGCCCTCAAGCGCAGCGAACTGAAGGATGAATTTACTGCATATCTGAAAAAAATAGTAAATACACTTTAAGATCCAAAATCATAATGAAATGAATAGCAGGACCGGTGTAATGCAAATAATACCTGTAAAAGAAATTACAGGTATTATTTTATGCGAAAAGAAAAAGGCCGCAGCCTTCTGGTAATGCTGGCAATCATTTTCATAGTAATGTTCGTGGTGAATCTCACTGTATTGCGTATATGCTTTGACGTACGCTTATCCGACCTGCCGCCGCTTATTTTGGGGGACAGTCCTACCGAAGGGGACAGTTCTACCGAAGGGGACAGTCCTGCCGGAGGGGACAGTCCTGCCGGAGGGGACAGTTCTGCCGAAGGGGCCAGTAGAATGCTCAATAAGATGAGCTTTGTTGATAAAGCACATCTGGGGATTATTCTTGCCAAGCTCAATAAAAGTGAATTGCAAAAGATCTACGATACTATAGATGATGGTGTCACTGATGAAGAAATTCATGGCATTATGGAATATGTGGAAAATGTACTTGATAGGGCTGATATGGAGAAGCTCGAGGATATATTCAATAGAAACATACACTTGTACACAGCAATAAAGGAATGAAAAATCAACCATTGGTTGCAGCGGCAGTCTAACGATGTCCGATAATAAAGCAAAAGCGCAAATGGTATATACTTATTGAATTAGTAATAAGTATTATACGATTCGCGCCTTGTTCAAAGAAACTGCAAAAAGCCTGATTAAGAATCTATGGGTTTGTAAACATACGTTACGGAGTTGCCCTTGACCGTTACCAGCACATACTGTGCATTGCTGGTGTTCTTCGAGGTCAATCCCGACACTGCATAGCCCGCAGTTTCAAAGTACCTTACTCCATTTTCGACAGTACATTCATTTGCACTTCCATTATAGAAGACGCATACGTTCCTCAGTGTGCTGTACCTGTAATCCTTAAGGGTCTTCTTGAACAGCTCAAGCTCAAGTTTGTCTGTGAAGGAGTCAAGTGAAGTATCCATAAAGATAAATACGTTTTTCCCCTTGAAGGATTCAAGATCTTTCAAAAGCTTGTCCCACTGGTCGGGGTCGCTGAGTCTGAGACCTTTTTTTCTTGTATCCAGCTTTATGAATCTGCTGTTGCTATAGTCAGTGACTGAGTATTTGTAATCAACAGCCTTTGTGCTCTTGAGATCCACTGTGTGTGTTGCCACCACAGGCTTCTTCTTGACCTGGCTGGTTATCGACTCGTGGGAGCCGCTGCCAACTACAGCGCCGACCTCCAGATATTTTGTAACCTTGTCCGCAAACAGCTTGACCAGCTTCTTTTCGATATCATTTGCCGGAGCGGCGGACTGTCCCATGACACCAAAGCGGAAGGAGTCGGAGGTTGCTTTCTTAAAGCTTACAGCAACATTCTGCTCATCCTTGAAGGGTGTATCCTCAGGGATCTCTATGCCATCCAATGTTGGATAACCGCTGACTGTCAGAGTCAGATCATCGAGGTACAGGCAGCCTGCGTCCTGGTCGGGGTTCGTCTGGACGATGTATATCCTGGCTAATTGGGCAGGCATTTTTATATGCTCGACAGATGCATCCACATATTTCCAACCGGTCCAATCCATCGGTTTTGCCAGATCTACCACCTGCTTTTTGCCGTCTGCATCCACAAGCTCAGCCCGAAGCCAGCTTGAATTCTCATGATCGTTGTGGACCTGCAGGCCTATCCTGGAAATACCCTTTTCGATCTGAAGCCCTCCGTCAGGGAGCACATAATATGCGGCTCGTGTTACATCCGTATTTGTACTGAAATTGTACTCCAGCTTGCCGGAGTTCATGCCTGATGTCTTTTGCTCGTTGGATATATTGTAATAGCCTTCAATGGTAATAGGGTATGACTGGAATGAACCCTTGAGCTCCTCGAAATCGTCAACTACCTTCGATATGTCGGAGGATATGGAGATACTGCAATAGGAATGGGCATCTCCAAAGTATGCATCTATATAGCCTGCTCCTCTTTTTTCAGCAGTAAATACACCGTCTTTAACGGTACCCAGCTCGTTTGTGACCACCCATTTCAAATCGTTTGGTTCAATTGATGCCACATAGCCTCTTGGGTTTATGCCTGTGACTGTGAAGGCTTTTGATTTTCCAACGGGCAGTTTCAATTCCGAACTGCTTATCTGTATCGCTACAGGTCTTGACAGTACGCTGATGCTCTTTGTGGCGGTGATCTTGCCGATGCTGGCCTTTACCACACCTTCACCGTATGTACTTGGGCGGAACACATTGCCCTCAAACTCTCCCTTTACTCCTGACACACTCCATTTAATTGCTGTGGGATCGACATCCACCGGATTGTTGAATTTGTCATAGCCCTTGACTGTGAACACCCGGGTGGCATTTGTAAACATATATCTGTCATTGGTTTCAATTATCAGACCAGCCAGTTCTGATTTCGGCGCTGATGTGAATACTCCCAGGCCGTTGATCACTGACCTGGTGACCCCGTCAGAGGGATTGTTCATAACCTTTACGCCGGTTTCTCCAACGGGTCTTGCAACCATTGTAGTTGAACCGCCGCCGTCCATGTTCACAGCATTGTACGCTCCGATACTCTGCATGAACAGCGCCATGTCCTTCAAAGTCAGACCAATGCTCGCAGTTTGTCTGCCGTCTACTGTTACTAGAAAAAGCTTCTTGCCGTCCTTTGAGAAACCAAGAGCGGTTTTGGGACTCCTGACTACAATGTCAGAAGCAGCGAATGAAAACTTTTCCGGAATAATGCCGTTTTCAACCAGAATAGCGCTCCCCGATATGGACATTTTAATATCCTTCCAGTCGGGAGCTGAAACGATACTCATTGAAACCCTATCGCCCAGGGTAAAGGCGCTTTTTAGATTGTTTGCCCTTGTACCCCTTGCCACGACTACAAAGCCGTTTTCAGGTATTGCCACAGCAGGAGCGCCGGTTATTTGATGGGTCACTATGCCGTTGTCCACTACCATCTGGAAAAGGTCGGGCATTTCATCAGTCGCGCCCACAGATGTTTTTCCCCATTTGGCATCGTAAACATATATTTCGGTATATTTATTGCCGCTAGCTTTGTTGTAGTGCTGGAAAGGGACTGATGCACCGCCTTCGGAGACCAGAGTCATGTCTGCCTTCCAAAAGCCCAGCAGTAACTGGTTGTCGTTTGTGACGGACAGTGATGACATTGAGTTGCTGTATCTATTTATGTTATCGGAGGCGCACTGTATATCCGAGGATTGCACTATCACTCCCACAGGATAACCAACGCCTGTGCCTGCAGGAGTGAAGAAGCTTCCATTTACTGCAGCCACGGCTCCGCTTTGTTCAGCGAGCTTCTTGGTAGAAGCCCGCTTGGAGAAGGATTCGATATTTGTTAACGTGTCAACGCTCAAGTATTTATTGGACAAATCCACAGTCAATATATGGAAATTGTACCAACCATCTTTTGTAAACCTGATGAGATTTTCAAGCGTGACACCCTGGGTAACTGTCTGAGTGTTCCTTTGCTCATGTATAACGTTTGCAGCGGTCGGGTCGGCTGCATATACATCAGAAGATATGACCGGCATCAGCAGAATAGCTGCAGATAAGGCGACAGCCATATATTTGCTTTTTCCTTTGTTTTTAAACATTTTGACCTCCGTTACTCATGTCTGTTATTGGTACCGGTCATTCATGCCGGCAGTCAGCTTGCATTATTCCGGGCTTCATCCGTGCCAGCCATCCAGGCCGGAACGTTTTATGGCACCGAATATGTTGCTTTTTATATCCCTTTTATCTGAGGACAGTTCCGTAAGCAGTTCTTTTATGTATTGCCTTTTTGTATGTCCGTTAGCAGTACAGGGATTATGGACTATCTGTATGTTGTTTGTCTTTATGAAAGCCTTGATCTGCTTCTCCTCCACATATATCAGCGGCCTGATGACATATATGTCTTTCCTGTCCAGATATGTGACCGGAGAAAACGAGTGGATGCGGCCTTCATAAAAGGTGCTTAAAAGCAGCGTTTCAATGACATCATCGCGGTTATGGGCCAGTGCTACCTTGTTGCAGCCGTGCTTCAGCGCTGTGTTGTTCAGCGCGCCCCGCCTGAGATTTGCACAGAGAGAGCAGGGGTTTTGCTCCTGTCTTGCCTCAAAAACGACCTTTCCTATGTATGTATCTTCGATTATGTGCTCAACACCGATTTCCCTGCATAGATCACTGACCGGTGAAAAGTCCGGCTCGCCGATCCCCATTGCCAGTGTTATCGCCTTGAGCTCGAATCGGACGGGGTAGAAGTCCATCAGCTTTCTCAAAGCGACCAGCAATGTCAGGGAATCCTTGCCGCCTGAAACTCCGACTGCTATTTGGTCGCCCTCCCGGATCATGTCGTAATCCTGGATCGCCTTTCTTGTCTGCCCCAGTATTCTTTTATCATGTATCACTGTTTACCTGCTCTGATCATATAAATTTTCTATTCTGTCTGTTTGAGATACCAATTTCTTGATACCGGGAAATATCCTAACTGTAAGAAATAAGTCTTCTTAACCTATAATTCAATTATAAGGCACGCGGACAGGGGTAGCAAGTTATTATACTGTTACAAAAGTCTTTCAAAACGGTTAAAATGGTTGTCGATCTCATGTCGATTTTGGCAGCACATACCCATTGATTAATTGCCGGGTATGTAGTAGAATATACTTTGCATCTGTAAAATCGAATACCGGGGTGTAGCGCAGCTGGTAGCGCGCTTGGTTTGGGACCAAGATGCCGCAGGTTCGAATCCTGTCACTCCGACCAGGGGTTCCAAGTTATATCGGAACCCTTTTTTTATACTATTTATACCTTATACATGAATTGATAAAAAGGAGCCATTGCCGGCTTAAATTATCTGATATTGCCTGATTCAATTGTCTTTAACCATCGCCTTTATACCACATCCCATAAGAATCTTTACCATTTTCCCTGTCAGACGCCTTACTGGATGGCCATCGAAGTTAAAGAAGTAGAGCTCCCTTCGCTGATAATAGGCATAATCTGCCGGGCAATGCAACCGATAGGATTTAAAAGCAGTCATGATTTTAAAGGAGCTGAAATAAGCCCAGTCCGGTAAGCCGGGCAATCTTCGTGTTGATTTGTGCATTGCACGGCTGAAGGCCGCGGATACTCTCCTGAGCTGCTTTTCATTACGTCTGTCAATGATCGGGATGGGAACCGGAGAGCAGGTGATCCCCAGTTTATGTACCGATTTGCAGCCTGCTGATAATATAGCCAGCTGATTCAGTGTCTCTTTCAGTCCCATCATGCCTCCCACTGTGGATACTGCCATGAAAGACTTGTCAAAAAAGCACGGTCTGTGAAGTGTATAGGCAAAACGATCGATGAAATTTTTCATGAGCGCCGGGACCCCCATTGCATATGTAGGTGCCGCAAGGATAATGCCGTCAGCTTCTGCCATTTTCCGTGCAATAAAAGTAAAATCGTCCTTCAGCGGACATGACTCCTCACCTCTGGCAAAGCATGAAAAGCAGCCTCTGCATATCTGCAGGTCCATATCCGCCAGACGCAGGATCTCAAAGTCCAGTTCCTTATCTGCTGCCAGCAGCTGCTCTCTGATCCTTTCTACCACTTGCATTGTGTTGCCTTTCTTTCTGGGGCTTCCAATAATGGCCAATACTTTCATATGTGACATTTCCTTTACTTCTTAATAATTGATGTGCAAAGAAGGTGTTATGCTGTTAAATTGTGCTCAAAATGTAAAAATGTTTACATGGGCAGTATATTCTTCAGCCAGCGTACCGTCAAGAACTAAATAAACCGACCTAATCTACATTTACATCTTTTTTACACCTTGTGCATGAAACAATAAAAACGAGCCGTGTTATAGACTAAATTTCAGCCCGCAGGTATAACAGGCGTAAAAGGATGGCTGCATTTTGGTTATCGTTCAGAAAGGATGCGCAGGGATGATATTAGTCTAAAAGTAAATACATTGTTATATTGTGCCAGGAAAAATACAGTATAATGGAATAGAGGATAGCACGATAATTGATTGAAGATCTGAAGTTTCGTCCTGAAGCTTTACTGCAAAGGGGGATTTTGAGCATGAATATGGTTGCTCGCCTGCTGATTGCGGTTTTCCTATGCCTGGGCCTGACAGGTTGCTCATCAGTTATAAATGTCAAAGAGCCATCTCATTCACCCAGTCCGACACTTACTCCTCAGGAAAGTACATATTCATTTGATGGACCGGAAGGAAATAGTATGGAAAACAGCCGGAATAACGATGAGAAGAATAGCGGCGCAGAAGGAGAAAATGTTATTACGGTCTATTGCGATAGCGGAGAAGTAGTTAAGTTTATCAAAAAATTTCAGGAGCTTCATCCCGATTTTGAATATGAAATCGAAATATATACTGAATATGCGTTTGGTGATGAATACCCGGAACGTGTTCATGATTTGATTAACGGAAGATTGGGCGTTATTCCCGACATATACAGTGTAATAACTGAAGATATCTGCAGGTTCACCAAGGGAAGCGATTATCATTATGCCGTACCTTTTGAAGAGCTGGGCATTGATGCTGAGAAACTCGTGAAAGAAGCTGAAATCCCCCAGTACATGATCGATGTATGCACCAACCCAGAGGGAAAGCTTGTGGCACTGGGATATCAAAACACCGCGGGAGCTTTCATCTATCGCCGCTCCATTGCCAAAAAAGTCTGGGGGACCGATGATCCTGAGGTTATCAGCGGTAAAATCGGACCCGGGTGGGACAAGTTCATGAATGCGGCGGACAAGTTAAAAGCAAAGGGGTATGTTATCTGTTCCGGTATTTATGATTTATGGAAACCCTTTGAAATGAATGCAGAGCAGGGATGGTTCAAGGACGGCCTGGTAATCGATCCGACACGGGAAGAATTTCTGGATTACGCCCGGGAGATGGTTGAAAAAGGCTATACCAATAATACAATTTGGTGGACTAATGAGTGGTACGCAGACATGAAGGGGGAAGGTGAGAGGGAGGTATTCGGATTTTTTGGCCCCTACTGGCTGGTGAGTTATGTCATTGCCGGTAACAGCGGTGGAGACAACCCAGGGGAAGGGACATATGGCGACTGGGCTGTGTGCGACCCACCGGCAGGTTTTTTCTGGGGAAACACGATGTTCCTGGCCCACAGGAATACCAGGCACAAGGAAGCGGTAGGTGAGATCATCCGCTGGCTGACTCTGGACACTTCTGAAACCGGGGCTCAGTATTTGTGGGCCACCGGGGAGATAAGCGGAAGCATGGAAATTCCCTCATCCGTAATGGTCTCAAAAAAACTTGAATACAAGTATGATTTTCTGGGGGGACAGGACATGCTTGAGGCCTATCTGCCCGCAACGCAATATGCGCATGGAGACAGCCAGTCGGAGTATGACAGCTGGATCGGCTATTTATGGCAAAATGAGGCTATGGAATATGCACAGGGGAATAAAACACGTGAGCAGGCTATCACCGATTTTAAGGTGCGTGTGGATGAGCATTTAAAATATCTTGCCAAAATGGAAGCTTATTGGGATAAACCTGAGGAAACCGGCGGACCGAGTAATTGAACGAAATGCAGAAACCTTTATTAACCCGGGCATGATCCATGCCGATAAACCATTTATAATGATATGGATGGGAGAGCCCTGATGTGCCGTTTATCCTTAGCAATGATCGTAAAAAATGAAGAGAAGCACATAGCAAGATGTCTGGACAGCGTCAGAGGGATCGTTGATGAGATCATCGTGGTGGACACCGGTTCCACCGATAAAACAAAAGAGCTGGCGATGAGCTATGGCGCCAGTGTCTATGATTTTGAATGGATCGATGATTTTTCCGCTGCACGCAATTTTTCGATCGAAAAATCTACAGGGGACTGGAATCTTTTCCTTGATGCAGACGAATATATCACAAATGACTGCCGTGATATAATAAGGCGGTTTATAAATAATAACCAGGCAATAGGAAAGATCGCCTGTACGAACTATTTTTACGATGGTGACGAACTGCATAAAAGGATATCGCATATTTCAAGGCTGGCCCCGAAATCGGTCTTTTTCGAAGGCAGGATCCATGAACAGTTATGCAGCGACCTGCCAAGGATAAATGTCGACGTTCAGGTATCTCATGATGGATACCTGAAGGAAGGAAAAAGTGACAGAAATCTCCCGATATTGTACTCCGAGCTTGAGTCCGATCCCAAGAATCCATATATATTATATCAGATAGCCAGTACCCTTTTCGCTTCAAAAAAACATGCCGAAGCAGATCAGTACTTCAGGGCTTTTTATGAATGCGCGCCGATTCTGGCAAATTACAGATATACCGGTATCGTATCATATTTGTATAACATCATTGCCCTGAAAAAATTCGAAGAAGGCCTTCAAATCATAGCCAATGAAAAAGACAGGCTGAGCGGATTTCCCGATTTTCACTTCGTTTGCGGCATTTTTTATATGGAGCTGGTTTTGTCCGATGTGGGAAGATATATAAAGTATCTGCCCCTGATCGAGCAGGAATATCTCATGTGCCTGGAGATCGGCGAAACGGATGTATTCGATAGTGTGGTCGGGACCGGCAGCTATTGTGCAGCTTATAATCTGGCAGCATATTATGAGGTTTCGGGAAACACTGCAAAGGCATTGCAATACTATGAAATGTCGCACAAATGGGGATATGAAAAGGCCAGCCAAAGACTTGCCGTTCTGAAACCTACGATCCGCTGAAATACCTGCGGACCATTCTTATCATTACCATTGGGGATGATAAAATAAAAACTAATAAATATTATATCTGTAAGAAACGGTAACTAAGGAGAAACGTCATGAGGAAGTATATAAAAAAACGTCTTTTCTCTATAATGAGCACAATGAATGAAGCACATACGATAATATATGAACAGGTGAAGAAGAAAAATTTCGACATGGCGTATCAACTATTGGGAGATTGTCAGGCCTGTGCCATAGAGATTGGGACAACCATAGAACAAAACGAAGGAGAGGGGCATAGTGCCGTCCATATACTCGAGGATTATTGTGAAGCAGTATATCAGTTCAGCCAATCAATGGATCGTGAAGCAAATATAGATAAATCTCTGCAAGAGCTTCAAAAACTGTTAAATAAAGCATGGGACAGCTTGAAATACACCATTTGGGAAGATAAACTGGAAGTTGTTTTTCTTCCGGATAAAGCATCCGTTTGGGACAGCCTGGAAAGTGTATGGCTGGCTGCCAGGGATGATGCTGAATGTAATGTTCATGTCATTCCCATTCCATATTTTGATAAAAATCCTGACGGAACATTTAGCGAAATGCATTATGAGGGCAGCCAATTCCCTGATTACGTGCCAATAACAGATTGGCAGGAATATAATCTGGAACAGCACCATCCTGATGTCATCTATTTTGTAAATCCATATGACGGTCACAATTTAGCTACTTCAGTGCATCCATACTTTTATACAGAAAAACTGCGCAATTTTACAGACTGTTTAGTGTATATACCGTATTACTGCAGCGGTGGAACCCAGGCAGAGCAATTTTATGAGCAACCTGCCTATTACCGGGCAGATAAAATTATTGTGCAGTCACCGCGGCTAATCGAATATTTTACACCGAATGTTCATCCGAAGATTGCGGCATTGGGATCACCGAAATTTGACAAGGTATTGAATTATAAGCAAGAGCAAAGCCAGGTATATGATGAATGGCGAAAAATTGCGGGAGGCAGGTCTGTAATAATGTATAATACCAGTATTTCCAGTGTTCTGAGATATGATATGCAGGCGATCATTAAAATCAGATCAATATTCGATCTCGTGAAAAACATGAACGATGTGGTGCTGTTGTGGAGGCCGCATCCTTTGATCAAGTCGGTGATTAAATCGATGCGCCCGGAATTATTGAAAGAGTTCAATGAGCTTGAGCAGGAGTTTATAGACAGTAAGATCGGGATCTATGATGATACTTCTGATATAACTGCGTCTGTAGCTTTTTGCAGTGCCTATATAGGGGAAGAAACATCATCGGTCGTGCATTTGTTTGGGGTCCTGGGAAAGCCTATCTTTCTTTTAAATATGAATATCATAGGGCAGACAGAGGATGAAAAACTACACTTGCATTTTTATGACGCAGCCGAAGTTAATGACGAATTATGGTTCCCTTCAGGGAGAAACAATGTATTATACAGTATAAAAAAAGGCAGCAATGAAGTGATGCTGCAAAGCTTCGGACCAAATTATGTAAAGAAGAACAGGCTGTTCAATAAGATATTGTCTATGGGAGACAGTGTATTCCTGATCCCGTATAATCATAATGCGATTTGTGAATACAATACACACACTAAAGTATGGAGAAGCACAGCGATAAATAATGCCTTAAGTTATGCGAACTTTTCGAGCGGATGCATTTATAGGGACACTGTATATATGATTCCTGCAAAATATGATTGTATAGTTGAATATGATACCAAAAGCCGCCAATGCCGCTACTATGAAATGCGTTCCAAGCTAAAAGAATATGAAGATCTTCAAGTCGATCCGAAACTTGATAATGACCCTTTGTTCTTTAACGGAGTCTGCCGGCAGGGCAATTTAATATTAATGGCATCAGCGAGAACGAATCGAGTATTAGAGTTCAATACAGACACCAAAGAGATAAACTCATATGAAGTGGGGAAGGAAGGAAACAACTACTGGGGGATGGCATATGATGGCGAAAACTATTGGCTGATCTCAAACAGGGGTAAATATATAGTGAAATGGAACTATCATACAGGACATTTTGCTGAATATGATATGTTCCCTGACGGTTTTAACGGAGAGACGCAGTGCTTTTTGAATATTACATACAGTAATGGGTATCTGTTTGTCTTCCCCAAATATTCAAACATGATTTTGAAGATCGACAAGTACAACGGAAATATGACTTTTGCGGATTTCGAGCTTCCTTTCAAAGAAGGGGAAAGGAAAAGCAGTAATTATACCTGGCCCAGCAACTACTATTTTTCTAAAGCTTTGCAGGATGATACCGTGATCGCGATGTCTGCTTATGATAATTCGCTGCTTCTGATCGATACGAAAAATATGAAATGCAAACTTCAGCATTGCATGGTGAATGCAAACGATTGGCCGGCAGATATTGCCGGTAAATTTGGTAAATGCGGCAAAAATATCCCTTTTGCATGCAGAGAGGATAATAATACAACAATAGGTGAGTTCATTAAATATGTGAAAGATCCGGATGAAAAAATACGTGAAAACCAAATCCGTGCATATAATGAGGTCACTTCCAACATGGACGGAAGCTGCGGAATGAAAATACACCAAATGATATTGGATGAATTCAGGAGCTAAGCCATGCCGACAGTGAATATGAAATACTGTTCAAATGAGAAAAGTGAACTGACTGATTTTGATAAAAAGATCATCGACTATATCTTCGCTAACTCAGACGAAGATTATTCTGCTGTTCTGGAAAAGGATGGAGATCTGGAAGTCTTCCACCAACTTGCAAAAACAAGAGAGTCGATCCTTAATTGGTATGATTTCAAGGAAAATTCCAATGTGTTAGAGATTGGATCCGGATATGGAGCGATAACCGGCCTGTTATGTGACAAGTGTAAGTCCGTGACCTGTGTGGAATCCAAAACTTATATAGCCGAAGCTTTGGCGAAGAGATGCAAAAACAGAACAAATCTTGAGGTCTATGCAGGCAATGTATTGGACATGCACTTTGATATTAAGTTTGATTATATCGTAATGCTTGGAGTACTGGAATATCAGGGTAATGGCAGTAAAGGGAAGGACCCGTATATTGAGTTTATCAGAAGGATAAAAGAACTTTTAAATGATAATGGTAAAATGTTGATTGCGGCAGAAAACCGTTATGGAATACGATATTTTTGCGGGGAAAGGGAACCATTCTCCAACATTCCCTTTTACGGGATCAACAGATATCCGAATGGCTGTGATGCTTATGCATTTGACAGGCGAGAGCTGGCAGACATAATTAAAGAAAGCGGACTGCAGTATAAATTTTATTATCCTGTGCCGGACTACAAACACACGCAGATGATATTTTCCGATGAGTACCTTCCGAAGAGCAGCCTGAGGGAAAGGATCGTGCCTTATTATAGAGATAAATCGACACTGGTTGCATTGGAGAAGGATTTGTATGATGATCTGGTTGCGAACGATGTATTTACTTTTTTCTCAAACTCATTTCTTGTTGAGTGCGGATACGACAACAACTTCTGCGATGTACTTTCAGCAGCTCTATCTACGGATAGAGGTAATGAACATGGATTTGCTACAGTTATCAGGAAGCATAGCGTTGAGAAAAGGGCTTTGGACAAAAGCGGATTTCAAAGTTTGAAGACCATATATGATAATATGCTGGATATGGAGAAGCATGGGATCAATATCGTGAGGCAGAGCCTGGAACCGATGAAATTGACTATGCCTTATATAGATAAAAATACACTCTCGGATGTGTTAAGAGAAGCTTTAAGAAATGATACGGATAAGTTCATAAAATTGCTCGACTTGCTGTATGAGGAGATTTTAAAATCGTCCGAGCATGTTGACGAGAGATATAATGCATTACGTAAGGGAGCGGATGATAATAGAAATTACGGAACTATTTTAAGTAAGGCATATATCGACATGATCCCTATTAATTGCTTCTATGACGGGGGCAAGCTGATATTTTTCGATCAGGAATTCGTAAGAGAAAACTACCCCGCATCATATACTATGTTTCGCGCATTGAAGTACACCTATTCCTTCATTACCTTTGCAAACGGCATCGTGCCTTTGCAGCAAATGAAGGAACGTTTCGAACTGATAGAATTGTGGGATGACTATGTTAAAGAGGAAAACGAGTTCGTCCGGGAAAACAGAGATTTCAGAACGTACGGGCATTTCTGGAAGAGGGCAGGCGTTAATAAAACAGATATCATTGCCAATATAAAGCATTCAATAGTTTAAGCATTTACGATTTTGCATACGAGGGGATTAGAATGCAGGATAATTTGTCGGGGGATGAAGTCAGATGCGGCTATACAGTCAGCTCTGAAATGAAAAAAATATGGTCGATCGAACTTGATCTGGCAAGAAAACTAAAAGAGGTATGCGAGAAATACCATCTGCGATTCTATATGCAGGCGGGTACTTTGCTTGGAGCAGTAAGGCATCAGGGGTTTATACCCTGGGATGATGATATGGATTTTGTAATGCCCAGGGAGGATTTTGATATTCTGGAAAGTATTGCACATAAGGAATTTGCTGAACCATACTTTCTTCAGACTATGAATAATTCAGAAGAAATATTCAATAATGGAAAAGCACTTCTTCGAAACAGTAGTACTACAGGGTTACAACTACACAGGGATTTGTTCAAAAAAGGGAATCATGGAATAGCGATTGATATTAACGCTTTGGATAATATCTATGACTGCCCCCAAAAACGTAGAAGATATTGGGAAAAGGCGGACATGTTACTAAAGATAACGACACTGAAATATTATGGCACCAAAGTTAAGAAGACTGGCGATTTGACCATATCATTCAGTGATAGGATGAGGTATTATACTAATTTTGACAATAAGCAAATGCTATGTAGGAAATTGCGGGATGTGTTCGTATCGTGCACTGATAACAATTCCAAGTACCTTAATATAATTACGCAGGCAAACTACCGGCACAATATATATTACCGCGCAGATTTTGATAAATGTATCTTTCTAAAATTTGAAGATATGGAACTCCCTGCTCCAATAGGTTATGATCGGGTACTTAGAACAGATTTTGGCGACGATTATATGACGTTGCCGCCTCATAGTCAGAGACACCCTCACCATTACCCGGTGGTAAGGACGGATATATCGTATAGAGTGTATATGAAACATTTTCAGGACATTTTTACCAATACAGCCGGACGAAAAATAATAATATTCGGTGCCGGTCAAATGCTGCTTCATTATCTTACCCATACTCATAAAAAATTTCATCCTGCTTTTGTTGTAGATAATAATAAGGATAAATGGGGTACGTTTGTTGAAGGATTTGAAGTCCGAGACCCGAATTGCATTTTGGATCTGGCTGATGATGAGCGGCATATCATTATTTGCAGCATCTATTATAAAGAGATAGAGACCCAACTGATCGATATGGGGATCAATAATTATTATTTTTATGTGCAAAATCCCAAATGGCTATGAAGAGGATAACTTGTATTAATTTTCCATGCTGATTATTTTCACATCCTTGCCGTGAGTGTCCTTTAGTAGTTCTGATATTTCTTCAATAACTGTTTTATTTAATGCTGTGATAACAAAGCAATTGCTTTTAGTTTTAGTCGAAATTGGATACACTTTCTGACCACATACTTCAATATCTTGCAAGAATGGATTGCTGTCCATTACCATTTCTATTCTTTTAGTTTCATCCAGTATATTCAGGAAAGCGATAATATCATTCAAACGATCTCCTGCGCCAACCAGGACAAATGTTTTTTCTAATTTGCAAATCCTCTCGACAAACAATGCATACTTATACTGTGTAGTATTCCTTTTTAAAAAACATATTTTTTTATAATTATCCAGCCCGTTTAGACAGGCATCCATACCCTGATACCATTCATCTTCCCTTGCCTTTTCCTGACATACGAATTCCGAATAACCCAGCTTTTTATACTCCTCCAATTTATGATCCGATATAATTGTCCAACTTTTATTTATTCCAAAATTCTGATCGTATTGCATTTCACCGATCATATTTGCTTCTTTCCTTGTTGGAACATTCATCATCCTTCCCACTAACATTAATAATTGCCCCGGATCTTGACGAATCTCTCCTCCCTTTAGTTTGCATAATTCATAGTATTTTTTTTGAAAATTCAGAATCCCTTTCTGCACACAACTCATCATTTCTAGTTGATATTTATCATAATGGACAACTTCCAAAATCGGGATATATTCGCCCCCTCTTTGCTCATATCCGATAGTTGTCCCTTCATCGCACATTAAAAACATCTCAAAAATAGGTATAATTATTTCATTTAGGTAGCTTTCGTTCTTTCCAAAGCTTCCGGTAAAACCACGTATTTCACAATTATCTTCCAAATTGTGTTCACTTATTAAAGATTTTATACCATTGATCAGCAAATGGAGGCCTTTTACTTCAACACTATGTTTATTCATGATCCGTTGGATGGCATTTTGCGCATTTCCTCTCCATCCAACATCAAAAGTTATATAGGGACCTTTATCCAGGCCCAATCCTTTGAGATATCCAAATAAACACTCGTCAGCATTTTGATTGTGATCTCTTATTTCCTTAATTACCTGTTCATCATATAAACATGCTTTAATCTTGGAAAATACAGATCCGTCTTTATCCCATATCTTTTTTGTCTCTATTAAATTATAATTCCAATATTTACGAAAAGACTCCCCGTACTTCACTGCATCCAATAGCTCGAATAACTTGCCGACGGTCATTTTCTTCGTGGAAATAATATAATTTATGTCTTTAGGTTTAAGGACGCTTAATAGTGCCGGGTATAAGGCTCTGCGTGAAATATACATTGGTTGAATGATGCCATCCCAATTCCTTTGTTTCTTAGCTTGCTGCAGTAAATTCGCTAAAAACTTTCCCTCCCGCATCATCGGGTATATCCTTTTTATACCGTTTGCTTCCGCTGTATCTAGTACCCATTCTGCTGCATAAGTCAGGATAGGACCCATAATCATACTTCCCAATTCGCGCCAGAACTTTTTATTCTCATCTTCTCTTTCATTCTCTATCTGGGATGCAATTAGCCTTAATGTATGAATCTCATCACAAATATATCCGTATTTTTCCACCTCATATCTCGTATATGGATACTTTGAAAAGGCTTCGGAAATTAATGGATAGAAATATGCTTTCATGCCCCTTTCCCTTGCCGCCTGATAATCACTTTTTTTGCTATCACCTATGTGAATTATTTTGTCTGCTCCGCATCTCAGTTCTTCAATTACAAAGTCAAATAGCCTGCCGCTTCTTTTGGTATATCCAATTTCAGAAGATATATATATTTGATGAACATACTTTAAATTTAACCCATTTTCTACCATTATTTTTTTTATATGATCTTTATGCAAATACATATCAGAAACTAAAATAACTTTTTTCTTAAATTTATCGACAACAGAAAATAAAAATTCGGTAAGCTCTGTATTTAAATAGCTGTTTTTTGATTCACATTCTATTTCCAGCCTTTTGATTTCTTCGCGACTTTCTATTATTTGCGGTAATTCATCATAAATATCATCAATGCTTATTTCAAAGCCTTTCTTTTTTTCACGTGCAAATTGCTCCGCTTTTGCACGGATTTCCCTCCATTCCCTTGCATCAATGTAAGCTGGGAAAAGGTAAGGAGCGGCCTCATATGTTTTATCAAAAATCCTTGCAGGATGCCTTACCATGCGAAATAATAACGTATCATAGATATCAAAGCTCACATAGGAAACATTATCTAATTCTTCGAGAATTCTTTCGATCACTTTGTCCCCCATAACTATAAAGAGTTTTACTTGATTTTATCATACTTCCATGCGCCTATAAAGATATGCTAATATCTTATTCTAGAGGATGTATTAACATATATGGCTATACATTAGGAGTCCCTTTTAACTTGGAAACATTTATAACTGGACATAAAAAGCCGATAAATACAATAATGGTGTAAGAAAAGATGCAAGGGAATAACAAACGAAAAGAGGGATGATTGCATGTATGAGCTGTGTGCATCTATGATGTGTGCAAAGTTTGACAATTTATCGCGGGAAGTAAAAACATTAGAAGAAGCAGGAATTGACAGTTTTCATATTGACATTATGGATGGACAGTTCGTACCGAATTTCGGAATGGGGCTTCAGGATCTGGCATATATCAGAAAGGTAGCTAAGAAGCCGGTTGATATACATTTGATGATAAAAAAGCCTGACAGCTACCTGGATATTTTCATTAAAAATAAGGTCGATTGCATATACATACACCCGGAAGCAGATTATCATCCGTCCACAACTCTGCAACATATTATTGAAGCAGGAATTGTGCCTGGTATAGCAATTAATCCGGGAACGTCAGTTGAAAGCATTCTCGAACTACTGTATATCGTTGACCGGGTTCTGGTTATGGCGGTAAATCCGGGACAAGCAGGGCAGGTGTACCTGCCTTATGTCGGAAAAAAGGTTGAAAAGCTGCTGGCACTGAGAGAAGAATGTAAGTTTGATGTTTATTGGGATGGCGCCTGTACAGCGGACAAGATCAGAACATATGGACCAAAAGGAGTCAAGGGGTTTGTTCTGGGTACTGGATTACTGTTTGGACACAAGGAAACATATAAGGAACTAATTAAAAAAGTAAGAGAAATCTAGAGGTGTATAGCATGAATGTTGCACTAATATTCGCAGGCGGAGTAGGGACCAGAATGAAATCCTACGGAAAACCGAAACAGCTTTTGGAATTGGATGGGAAATCTATACTGATCCATACGATATTAAATTTTGAGAGACACAAAGATATTGATGCAATTGTTGTCGCATGTTTGAAAGAATATATTGATACTTTAAAGGGAGATATTGAAAAAAGTAATATCAAAAAAGTCAAATGGATCGTACCGGGTGGAGAAACAGGCCAGCAGTCTATCTATAATGGGTTAAAGAAAGTATATGATGAAGTGCATAACCCAGAAGATATAATCGTACTGCTGCACGATGGATGCAGGCCGATTGTGTCGGCAGATGTAATATCCGATAATATTGAGTGCGTAAAGAAGTATGGTTCATCAGTTACAGTATGCCCTGTATCTGAAACAATAGTTGAAGTAGATGACACAGGTTCAATTTACAATATTCCGATAAGGAAACGCTGCTACTTATCTAAAGCTCCTCAGGGATTTTATCTATCAGAGCTTATGAAAGCACATAATAAAGCAATTGAAGAAAATAGATTTGATTGTACCAATTCAGCCGAATTAATGCACAGATATGGACATTCACTCCATGTAGTGTATGACACTGATGAAAACATAAAAATTACCACTCCCACGGATATGATTATCCTGGAAGGTCTTATGAAATATAGAAAAAGTGGAGAAGCAAATGAAGGATAAAATACTGGAAGAAGATCTGGAATATATCATTGAAAATGAGCAGGGTATGCTGAGGTTTTTAAGAAATAAAAGGATACTGATAACCGGTGCGACCGGGCTGATCGGATCACAAGTTGTTAAAACCCTGCTTATGTTTAATGATAAGTGCGATGCGGGAATTTACATAATCGGTGTTGCAAGAAATAAAGAAAAAGCAGATAGCGTTTTCAAAGACTGGATTAGCCGAAAAGACTTCAGGATGATTTTTACCGATATATGTAAAGAAATCAATATTGAAGATAATATTGACTTTATTATACACGGTGCAAATACTACAATATCAAAAGAATATGTGGATAAGCCTGTTGAAACTGCACTAACGATAATAAATGGTACAGATAATATTCTGAAATTGGCGGTTAAACACAGTATCAAAAGTATGGTATACCTATCCTCAATGGAAATGTATGGTATACCGGATGAAAAGAACAGCTGTATGAAAGAAAATATGGCAGGATATATCGATCCACTGAACGTGAGAAGCAGCTACTCCGAAGGAAAAAGGATGGCTGAAAACTTATGTGCATGTTATTGTAAAGAATATGGCGTTCCGGTCAAGATTGCCAGACTGGCACAGGTTTTTGGAGCAGATGTGAGCATAAATGACAATAGAGTGTTTGTACAGTTCGCGATGAGTGTTATTAACCATAAAGATATTGTTCTTCATACGAAAGGTGAGTCCTATGGGAATTATTGTTATACACGGGATGCAGTTTCCGCAATTTTGATGCTGTTGGAGAAGGGTAGAAATGGAGAAGCATATAATGTTGTGAACGAAGCAACGAATATTCAGATAAAGGCAATGGCAGAAATGGTTTCTGAAAGGATTGCAAACGGAGAAATTAAAGTGGTCTATGATATACCCGACTCAATAATGAAGTATGGATATGCACCGGATGTAGCACTTAAACTTTCGTCGGAAAAAATGAACAAATTGGGATGGAAAAGTGAAGTGGGGCTGGAAGAAATGTATCGGCGGATGATACAGAGTTTTTTGTATAGGATGGAATGAAATATGAAATTTATGAAGCGTTCCGTACAACAGTTAAAAAATATGTGTCACAAAAAACAATGTATAATTTATGGCTTTAATGAGTGGTCTAAGTTGGTTTTGATCAAGACCGGTATTATCTCGGAAGTTGCTTATATTATCGATGAAAATCCACACGTATGGGGAACTTCACAGCAAATTGGTGAAAGCACCTTCCGGATTGACTCTCCTGAACTACTGACCGGGATCAATGCTTTTGATTATCATATTATAATCATATCTATGTACCAGGAATTGCTTTATGAAAAACTTCAAAAAATCATTGGAAAGGATAAAAACATAATTATATATTATTGTCCTTCGGATGACGATGTAAAACTTACTCGATTTAGACCGTTCCTAATGAAACTTAAGCTACAGAATAGAATTGTTTTCAGAAGCGGCCCTGAAAATGGCGGTGGAAATTGGGATTATGCCGATAATGCAAGAGCTATGTTTGAGTATATGATACAGAATCGGTATAATGAAAAATATGAGCTTATTTGGGCTGTCGAAGATGTCAGCAAGTATCAACACTTAGAAAAAGAGAAGAATGTTAAAGTCATATCTTACAGGGATGCCGGATCAGGTAATCTGATTAAGGCATTTATATATCAATATTATTTGTACACTGCAAAATATTTTTTGTTTACGGATACATGTATTTGGCTCAGATTCCATCGAAAAGACCAGGTATTGGTTAATCTTTGGCATGGATGTGGATTTAAAAACAGGAAAAGTAAAACAGAACCAACCGGTCCGCACTATGACTATATGACTGTTACCAGTCAATTGTATGCAGATATTCATGCAGAAATTTTCGGCTGCAGAAAGGAACAGATGCTGATCACCGGATTGGCAAAAGAGGATTGGCTGTTCCATCCGGTTGATGGGCAGCTAGCTGATTTACTGGATTTGAAGCTTTGCAGAAAATATATATTCTGGCTTCCGACTTTTCGGAGAACAATCAGCGGCATGGAAAGACTATCCGAAGACTATGCCTTATCTGAAACTGGATTACCTGTCCTGGAAACGTTTGATTGCATACGGGAAATTGATTGGCGATTAAAGGATCATGACATTTTTTTATTCATAAAACTGCACCCAAACCAGTATTACAATCAGCAGAACCATCAATATAGCAACATTAAAGTAATGACACATGCTGAGTTCATGAAATACGATATTCCCATTAATCGATTACTGGCAATGACAGATGCGCTTATAACCGATTATTCTTCGGTAGCAGTCGACTATATGTTGCTTGATAAACCGATTGCTTTTACTTTGGATGATATGGAAGCATATAAAGCTGGC
Organism: Clostridiaceae bacterium; assembly: GCA_012519745.1. GTDB lineage: Bacteria > Bacillota > Clostridia > Acetivibrionales > DTU013 > DTU013. The sequence continues at coordinate 31,194 of JAAYPO010000032.1, forward strand.
AGGGGATTTGTATTTGAGAATATTATTGATTTTTTACCTGGAAGGATGATCTATACTAAGGAAGAATTTGCTTCATTTCTTAATGAAATATCGGCAGGAATTGATAGTTCAAAAGACAAAAGGGATAAGCTGTTTAGTCTTATGCACGAATATCATGATGATAATAATTGTAAAAGGATTTTGGAAAAGGTGGGAATATCCAAGTAAGAGGTGAATACAGTGATATTCAAAATTGGATCGGAAGATCTCATAATAGAATTGGCCCAAAGCTATCGGTTTATTTGCTTTGGATATGGGGCCATGCTAAAAGCATTATGCCGGAACACAGGAATCGCAAAATCGATAGATGCAGTCGCGGATAATAATGAAGCCCTATGGAATACCTACGGTCATATTGACGATGTAAAATTCAACATTATATGTCCTGATGAAATTGGCAAATACTTAACAGACAAGCATATATTGTTGATTACAACCACATATTATAAGCAGGTACAGGATCAGCTTTACCTTACTTTGACAACGTATACGGGGCCAGTTTATTATTTCCCGTCTGATAGAGATTTAAAGTATGAGGAATATGTGAAACTCCATAACGGCGAACCTCTAAAGGATATCATTGTCTTTAGAAGTGGCCTGGCAGAATATGTTGAGGGGTTTGATTTTTCTGATAACGCTAAAGCGCTTTTTGAGTATATGTTGGAGAAAGAGTATAATAAAAAATACAGTCTTGTGTGGATGGTGAAATGTCCGGATGATTACGATAAATATGCCGGCATTGAAAATGTGGAGTTTGTATCGTACGAATGGGAAAACGAAGAAGACAAAGAATTATCCAATAAGTATTTTCATGCAATGTATTTTGCAAAGTATTTTTTCTTCACAGATACGCATTTTTGGCTTCGCAACTGCAGAACAGGACAATTACGAGTTAATTTGTGGCATGGTTGTGGGTTTAAAGACCGTAAAAAGAAAAATGGCCCTTGCAGAAAGTGTTATGATTTTATGACAGTCAACAGTGATGCTTATGCAGCAATCCATGCGGAAGAATATGGATGTGACGCAGAACAAATGCTTGTAACCGGACTTGCAAAGCAAGACTGGCTGTTTAAAGGTATTGATCTTCCAATACATGAATTGCTGGGCATACAGAAATCAGATAAGTATATTTTTTGGCTGCCGACATTCAGAATGGCTGCAAAAGGGTTGGAACGCTTGAATGAGTATATTCTTGACTCGGAAACCGGATTGCCTATAATTACGACCGATATGAAAATGAGAGAATTGGATGATGTTTTAAAATCTTTAGATATGACATTAATTATTAAACTGCATCCGGTTCAGGATAATTCATTGATTGTCCACAAGCGTTACAATAATATTGCAATAGTTGATAATAAAGTGCTGACAGCAATGGACTTACATATAAATTCTCTATTATCGCAGGCAAATGCGATTATAAGTGACTATTCATCTGTCGCGGTTGATTTTCTTTTACTGGATAGGCCTGTTGGATTTACGTTGGATGATTTGCAAGAGTATGAAAACAGCAGGGGTTTCGTATTTAATCCGATTAAGGATTACCTTCCGGGAAAAGAAATATATAATTTCGATCAATTTATTGATTTTATTAAAGAAGTTTCTCAGGGGCTGGATAGCTCGAGGACACGCAGGCATATGTTGCTAAGCATTTTTCATAAATTCAATGATGGTCAAAATTGCGAGCGAATACTAAAAAGCGTAGGAATCAGTGTTTAGATACTTTTGACGAAAATGGCGTTAAAGCTTGAACTGCAAATTATTGTACAAGCTATTACTGTGATAAAGGAGATTGCGTGTATGAGATACACAGGCCCCATGCATATTGATGAACTTAGAAAGGAATATAAATATATATTTGGCTGGAGCCCGGGAATTGAGTATCATAAACGATATAGTGCCAATAATTATAAATTGGATGGGTTGATTGATGGGAAGTCGGTTAATATTGGAGATGTCATATGCGGAAATAGAGTTTCTTCACCGAATATACTAACTGAGTTCAAAGATGAAAAATTATGCATCATTATTTATCATAATAATGAGGAAGAAATAATTCAGCAAATTAATGACTTAAATATCGATGCAGACACTATCATATCACGGTTGGTAAGATATGACGGTTGTGAAATCACATATTCTTCAGATCGAGAAGATTTAATTATATTAGATGCATGCAATTACTTAAAAATCGAAGAGTGCAGTTATATTGATATCGGAGTCTGTCATCCCGTGGTAAGAAACAATACCTACTATTTTTATGAGAGAGGATATCATAACGGGGTCTTAGTTGAGCCCAATTTGCATATGTGTAATCTTGCGCGTTTGTACAGACCGGAGAATAAAATTGTTCAATACGGAGCAGGCTTTGGTGATGATAAATATATGGAATATTACAAAAGAGACGATATGCCCGGACATAACACATTTGTAGAAGCGATAGCTTTAAAAAAGGAGATGAGGGCTGCCGGTGACAGAATCATGGTAAAGAATATAAATCGTATCATTGATGAGAACTTCGAAAAATATCCAGCCATAATGGATATCGACACTGAGGGATTTGACTTTGACATCTTAAAAGCTCACAATACTGACTTATATCGTATAAAGATCATTTGCGCAGAATCATGTAGCAACAGGAAAAAGTTCCGCGATTTATTAATGACAAAAGGGTATGAACATTTTAAGTCAACAACAGAGAATGATATCTTTATTGCGAGGTAAGCAGCAGGCCTGGTTTGAAAGCTATTAAACAAAGTTGTTACGAAAAGGGATGAGATTATGAAAAAGTATAAAGTAGGTTACGTAGCAGGTGTCTTTGATTTATTTCATATCGGTCATCTTAACCTTCTGCGCAACGCCAAGGCAGAGTGTGAATACTTAATAGTAGGGGTTTTGACGGACGAACTTGCAGTATTTTTTAAAAAAAGCCCGCCGTTCATTCCGTTTGATGAAAGAAAAGAGATAGTAGATAATATAAAATTTGTGGATAAAACTGTTGCGGTAGATAAAACGAACATCAACAAAATGAAAGCCTGGGAATTATATCATTTTGATTGTCTTTTTTCCGGAAATGACTGGCAGTTTGAGAAAAGCTGGATAGAAGACAAAAAGAAACTTAATGAGGTCGGCTCTGATATTTTTTTCTTTCCATATACTAAGGGCACCAGTTCTACACAGATAAAAAAGCTAATCAGTAAAAGTGTTCCGTCAAATGATAAGATCATCATTTTCGGTGCGGGAGATAAAGGACGTGAGGCCCTCAGCTTTTATGGTGATGAAAGGGTTGCTTGTTTTGCGGATAATGACACAGCAAAGATAGGTCAGATCATTGATGGGCATCCGGTTATTTCATTTGACGAAGTGTTGAAATTGATGACTGAATATAAAATAGTGATTACAGTAAAGAAACATGAAGAAATAACAAAGCGATTACTAGAAAATGGAATCCGTGATTTTGAAGTGTATTGAGCAGAGCTGTGAGAATACATTACCACCTTAATACGGATATATATAACAGCCGTAAAGAGACACGATCAGCATGAACGAAGGAGCTATTAAATAAAATGCTGTGAACAAGTGTCAAATAAACATAGAAATAGGGTGACGATCTCCTATAAAAACGAGCATTGCTAAAAATTGTCAAACTATTTAAAATGTAATCAGGTGGAAATGAAAGGGCGGTTGCTGATGGCCAGGGCGTTGATTCTGTATTTTTCACAGGGCGGTCATACAAAAGGGCTTGCTGAAAGGCTCTCAGAGAAACTCAGGGAGAACGGGATAACCAGTGATATGATGGCTGTTCCATGGGAAAGGCCGGCAGATCTTTCGGATTACCGGCTCATCTTTATCGGGACCCCGCTCTATTACGGGAGGGAGCCGCTGATCTGGAAGGATTATATAAGCAAGCTCCCGGATATGTCAGGAAAGCCGGGCTTCCTTTTTTCGACCTATGGGGCGGAAGGGACAAAACGTCCTGACAGGTTCATGGCTGAAAACCTTAAGCAGTATTTCTGGGGTAAGGGACTAAAGCTTCTATCGAATCATGGGATCACCTGCGAGGATACCTGGCCTCCTCTGAAGAAGCTGGGATATGGGCAGGGCAGGCCTGATCGGGATGACCTGGACGGGTTCGACAAATATATCGGCAATGTTTTGAATGAGTGGAAAACCGGCAGGATCGACCGGGCTATGTATGACGTTTCTATAAGGCTGGAAGGAAGCAAAGTGATCAATTTCCTGCTTGGAATCTGGTTAAGGATAGTTCCGAAGCCTGCAATAGATGTGGATAAATGTATAAAATGCCAGGCCTGCATCAAATCCTGTCCTGCCGGAAATATCGAGGCCGGCAGTACGATGCGGATCGGGCCTAGGTGTATCAAATGCATGGAATGTGAACGGATATGTACCCATGGAGCGGTAAGGACCAACTGGGCTTTGATCGACAAAATGATGCATCTGTACGCCGGGAAAAAGAAATGAAACGGGTAAAGCATATATGGAGCGGGCAATGAGGACCCGCAATCAGATCCAAAATGAATGATCGAGGTATGTCATCCATGAAAAGGCAGAAAGTCCTGAGAAGAGCCCGTGTCAATCGCGCTCTGGAAAGCATTTTCGATTACCCTCTGACTGTTGTTGAAGCTCCGATGGGTTATGGCAAAACCACGGCGCTGAGGGACTTTATCATGGATAAGGGCTGCCCGTTCATGTGGCTGACTTTCCTTTCACCCGAGGATACCCATATTTACTTCTGGGACATGCTCTCTGCCGAAATATGCAGATTTGACAATGAAACAGGGGCCAGCTTGAAAAGCCTGGGCTTTCCTGCTGATGCCTCACAGACGGCGCACATTATATCTCTCATGAGAAGCCTGGAATTGCCCCAGGACACTATCCTTATCATAGACGACTATCATCTTGTAAAAGACAAGCGGATCGGAAAGCTGCTGTCCCATTTTGTGGCGGCCGGGCTTGATGAGCTTCACATCACAGTTCTTACCCGTGATATATCCAACCTTGAGATCGACGAACTTTTAGTCAAGGGGCAATGCTGCCTCCTTGAGCAGCGGATCTTTGAGTTTACTGAGGAAGAAGTAGCGGATTACTGTGCGTTGATGGGATTCTCCTGTTCATCTGACGTGCTTTTGAAAGTCCGGCAATATACCGGGGGATGGATATCGATGATCTATCTGATCATGCTTGGCGTGCAAAAGGGTATTCCTGTGGGATTGAGCCATGCTATCGGGTCGCTTGTCGAGAAGATCCTGTACAATGCCTACGATGAACAAATAAAGCAGTTTCTGATGCGGCTCTCTGTCATGGACAGCTTCACGGAGGAACAGGCCCTGTTCGTCACCGAAGAGGAGAGATGCGGAGAATTCCTGAGAAAACTGCGCCGCGAAAATGCCTTCGTCATGTTTGACGAAGCGGCTGAAACCTATAAGATCCATCATGTCCTGCTGGACTTTTTAAGGTCGAAGTTTAACGGAAATCCGCAACAGACGGCTTACATCCATCGCCTTGGAGAATGGCATCTGACACGGAATGAGAAAAAGAAGGCATATAAATATTTTTTCAAAGCAGGTGACGTTGAGCAGGTGCTGGCCCTTCTGGACAGTGAGGATGTCATAAGCCTCGATCCCAATGAGTTCGAGGAGATGCTGGAACTGTTTCCTGCTCAGCCGCAGGAAGTGCTTATTAAATACCCAATTGCATACATGCAGTATATTGCATTTACTGTGCTCAGCGGTGACAGGACGCTTATGGATGAAGGCCTGATGCTCCTGGACAGGCTTCAGGAGGTTTATGAAAGCGAAGATGGAATTCCGGCATCCAGAAGAGACCGGATCCTTGGCGGGATCAGCACGATACGCGTTTTCTCCGTATGGAACGACCAGAAAAAAATGATGGCGTATGTAAGGGAAGCGATAGATCATCTGGCGGGATACGTCGGGAAGATAATAAAACAGGATGCGGAGTTTACTTTTGGCAGCCCGCATTTGATATATTCCTATTACAGGCGGCAGGACGACCTGAAGGAACTGGCAGACCGTATGGCAGCTGACTTCCCGGATCTTCAGCTCCTTACGGGAGAGAGCAGCAGCGGCAGCGATTATCTTATCATGGCCGAATACGCTCTGGAGACCGGAGATTGGAATAAGGTAGAGATCAATGCCTATAAGGCGGCTTATAAAAATCAGACCTCTATCATGCTTTGTGCAGAATTCGCACTGATCCGGCTGTATATATACCAGGGAAAAACATCCGAGGCCATGGAGCATCTGTTTCGGCTCCGGGAGATCGTAACAGCGGAAAACAAGGCCATCCATAATACCACGCTGGAGATCATCGAGGGATATGTCCATGCCTGCCTCGGCAGAGAAGAGGGGATCCCCGGCTGGCTCAGGACTGGTGACATGTCCCCGGTACGGTTTGTTTATCAGGGACATGCCTTCAATTATATCGTATATGGAAAGGCAACCCTTCTTAGAAAGAATTACATACTGCTTGAGTTAATTGCTGCGGAGTTCAGCCGATACTTATCTGAAGTCAACTATAAACTGGCTTTCCTGCACAGTAAGATTTTTGAGGCCATAGCGAAGTGCAGGCTTTATGGATTTGATGCAGGTTGCGCTGTATTGAAGGAGGCATTGGATGAGGCAAAGGGTGACCACATCATCCTGATTTTTGCCGAATATGCGCCTGACATCCTGGATATGGTACGACATCTTTCTATAACTTATACTTCCGACCAATATATAAAAGAGGTATACCGTGCCTGCGGGCAATATATGAAAGCGCTTCGGCAGGCAGAAGGCAGCGCCGGGCTCCTGTCGTCGAGGGAAACAGAGGTGCTGGCGCTGATGGCGGAGGGACTGAAACGTCCTGAGATAGCTAAAAGGCTCGATATTATGCCAGGCACGGTGAAGATACATATTGAACATATATACTACAAGCTGGATGCAAAAAATAAACTGGATGCTGTAAATAAAGCTAGAAATTTAAAAATTATATAGAAAATTATGTCATTATATGTCATATGGCATATATGCAATGAAATCGCTGTCCTCTATACTATTCTTAAGTATAGAGGTTTTTCTTTCTTATAGCTAACAGTATCGGTATTTGACGGAAAATATTTATTTCGCTGACCCTCCGTATGGGTTCATGTTTCTTCAGGCACATGGGACAGTGCATCCAACAGCATAGGGATCGATACGACAAAGGGATATACTCCATAAGATATCAGTTATTATCACACCAATATTCAGATTGTAAGGAGGAAGTCCGGTTATGGGGTCAAAGCGTATTTTGGGGTTTTCTACCGCACTGATGCTTACCCAACCATGGCTGTCAGCAACTGCAGCCTCAGCGGAGTCTTCTGAGATACAGACTATCACCTACGTCCCAGACTACAAGACTATTTTTCCAAACCCGGAGCGGGGGTTCAGTCAATATGTTGACATTATTGATCCGAAATTTTTCCCCCGGGAGGACGAACCGTATTTTTTCTATCGACCCTATCTTCCCGAAGGAGCGGCAGAAGCCTCGGCTTCGAGGATCATTCACAGTTATATTCGTCTTGACTACTATGGCGACATACCCCAACTGCCCCGGGAGCTGCTGGATGATCTGGCCAAAGGTCTCACTGAAGTCCGCAGGGAGGGAATGAAGATCGTTCTTCGCTGTGCCTATTCTATGACCATGGACTGGCCGAGAGATATACCTATCGAAACTATTATGAGCCACATGAAGCAAATCAACAAAGTAATCTCAGCAAATGCTGATGTGGTTTTAGCCATTGAAGCCGGATACTTCGGCCCATGGAGCGAACGGCATGACAACATCTGCGTTACATGGCAAGACAGGATCCGGACCGATAATCCTGTGGGTATAGGCGCACGGGCGATACTTTTGAAGGGATTGCTCGAGACCACACCCGATAATGTAAAAATTGCTATACGTTACCCTGATTACTTAAAAGAAATTATTGAAAGCGAAATGTTTACACAAGCAGAAAAGGATCGCTTTGGTTCTCATGATGATGGTATAGCTCAAGACAAAAAATATAACGTAGAATACACTGCGCATCTGAAAGCTGCCCTGCAATATATCAATGACCTTCCTACATCAGAAGGCTTTCACCGGTATTATGGAGGTGGAACAGACCCATCGATGGACATCGAAGGATATATAGATGGGTATAAGATCCTGGACGAAGCATATGACAGTAATTTGACAGAGTACAATGGCTCATGGAGCATACCTGATATCTGGTTTACTACAAAACTGCCTGCTACGGGGAACGACCCGGCGGAAACCACTTATCAGCGTTTTATGCGCAAAATCGGCTATCGACTGCGTCTGGTCAGTGCGTCCTTCAGAAAGTCGGCCAAACCAGGAGATACGTTTGATTTCTCCGCCGTCATCGACAATGACGGCTTTGCTGGACCCATCAATCCTCGCCCTGTTTTTCTTGTGTTCGACAATGGGACGACAAGACGCAATGTCCGGCTGAACGGCATAGAAGTCCGCTCCTGGCTCGGTGGTGACGACCACTCAGGACCGTACAATATTGAAGCTAAGGACATCAAAGTACCCGCAGACTTGCCAGCGGGCAACTACACCCTTGCACTGTGGCTTCCCGACAGCTTCGAAAGCCTTCAGAGCCGCCCCGAGTATTCCATAAGGCTTGCAAACAAATACATGTGGGATGCTCAAAGGGGATATAACAAGCTGGGTGTCATTGTTATAGGCTCGACTGAAGCGGGCATGTCAGGCTGGGCAAAATATGGAGTTGAAAGCGCTGTCAACTTTGGTGTGGCGACACCTGAACTATGCAACAACTATAAGTCTGTCACAACGCGTGCGGAATTCTGCCGCGCTGTTGTCAATTTGCTGGAGCAGTATTACAACATGCCTGTTGCAGGTATCATACATAAACGGGATCTGCTCCTGCTGGAACAGCCTTTTGGATATTGGCCAGGAGATACAGATGAGATCGTGATGACCAGAACACTCGGTCCGTACGATGATTACAGTGTTTGTTGGAACATTCCGGGAAATGGAGTCGTAGCTATCGATAATATAACTATTACTGAAAAAGGTGTCAAAACTCCCTTAGCCTCTTTTAATTTCGAGATACCCCCGTTAAAACCGGAACCCAGTACCGGGAGCTACTCCCTGAGCGCTAAAGAGATGCAGGATATCCATACGAATCTTGGGTTACAGAGCATTTATAGAGATTTTCTTGAAAGAAGAAGGGCGATGCTTACGGTAATACCAAGCTTCACCGACACCTCCGACCCGGCCATCCGCGCCGCCGCAGCTTTGGGGATCACATCGGGGACAGGCAACGGGACTTTCAGCCCTGATGCTCCTCTGACCCGTGAGCAGGCTGCGACGATGCTGACAAATGTGCTGAAAATCATTGGAGAGAATACATCCTCCGCCCCTGCCGTGAAATGGAGTGATGACAAGAGCATATCTTCCTGGGCTCAATCAGCTGCAGATGTGATGTACAGCTACAAGATCATGAGCGGCACGAGCGCCACCGATCTGGTCTTCTCGCCTAAATCGCCCTACACTCATGAGCAGAGCCTGCTGACACTGAACAACCTGTGGAAGTATCTAGAAAGTAAATAGGAGGCAGAACCCGTTAATTTCACATCGATATACATACCGTAAGGAGGATTTTGATCATGAAGTCAAAGCGTGTTTTAGTACTTTTTATCGCACTGGTATTCACCCTGTCCTGCCTGCTTACAACTACAGCTGCAGCAGAGTCTTCGACGATACAGACGGTCACCTATGTCCCAGACTACAAGACAATTTTTGCAAATCCGGAGAGAGGCTTTTGCTGGTATATAAACATCCTTTTACCGGACTTTTTTTCCGGATGGAATTCATACTTGCCTTATTTCACTCACCGCCCTTATTTTTCCGATGGTTCGGCAGAGGCAACAACTTCAAGGATCATGCACAGCTATATCTGCCTTGATGATTATGTCGACACACCGCAATTGCCAAAGGCCCTGCTGGATGATCTCGACAGCGGCCTTGCGGAAGTCCGCGGGGAAGGTATGAAGATCGTCCTTCGCTGCGCCTACTCTTTGAGCATGAAGCGATTGGTTGATGTTCCGCTCGACATTATCATGAGCCACATGAAGCAGATCAACAAGGTCATCTCCGACAACGCAGATGTGGTTCTGGCCATTGAAGCCGGATACTTCGGCCCTTATGGGGAATGGCATGACAATATATACACTACATGGGATGACCGTACAGGAACCAACGATCCTGTGGCTAAAAGCGCCCGGGCAACCCTTGTAAAAGGAATTCTGGAAACCACGCCCGACAATATAAAGGTAGTCATACGCTACCCCGATTACTTAAAGGAACTGCTTGAAAACGATATTTTTACACAGGCGGAAAAAGACCGTCTTGGTTCACATGATGATGGTATTGCGCAAGACAAAAAATATAATAATGAATCCACAGCGCATATTAAGGCTGCTTTGCAGTATGTCAATGACCTTCCTACATCAGACGGCTTTCACCGGTATTATGGCGGCGAAACAGACCCATCAATGGACACTGACGGATACTTGGATGGGTATAAGGTTCTTGACGAAGCATATGACAGTAATCTAACTGAATATAACGGCTCCTGGGGCATCCACGAGAGCTGGTATAATACAAAACTGCCTGCATCGGGGAATGATCCGGCAGAAACTACCTTGCAGCGCTTTATGCGCAAAATCGGTTATCGTTTGCGTCTGGTCAGTGCGACCTTTAAAAAGTCGGCCGATCCGGGAGAAGCATTCGATTTCTCCGCGATCATAGACAATGACGGTTTTGCAGGGCCCATCAATCCACGCCCTGTTTATCTGGTGTTCGACAATGGAACAACAAGGCGCAATGTCCGGCTCAATGGCGTGGAAGTCCGCTCCTGGCTGGGTGGTGACGATCACTCAGGACCGTATAATATTGAAGCGGATGGCATTAAGGTGCCTGCCGATCTGCCCGCGGGCGATTACACACTCGCCCTGTGGCTCCCCGACAGCTTCGAAAGCCTTCAGAGCCGCCCCGAGTATTCCATAAGGCTTGCAAACAAATACATGTGGGATACTCAGAAGGGATATAACAAGCTGGGTGTAGTGACCATAGGCTCAGGGAAAGGTATGTCAAGCTGGGCAAAAGATGGCGTGACAAGTGCTGTCAGCCTTGGCACGGCAACCCCTGAATTATGCAATAATTATACGTCTGCCACTACACGTGCGGAATTCTGCCGCGCCGCCGTTAATCTGCTGGAGCAGTATTACAACATGCCTGCCGCCGGGATTATATATAAACAAGATCTTCTCATGTTTAATACCTTTGGATATCAGATGGGAGATACAGCAAAAAACAGCGGAGACCTAAATGAAAGGATCGAAGGAATGCGGTCAGTGGTAGGATGGAGCAACGGTTTGTTTGACTGGAATCCGATAATAATTACAAATCAGGAACAGATCCCCTTGAAAGCCGGGGGAACTTATGAGGTCCGATTCAGGTATAAGATTATTGAGACAACGGACAAAGGATTTTACGTGACCTTCAGCTCCGCAAAGGGCGATGCCGCAAAAGAATGGCTCCCGGGAGCGGAAATACGGGGCAAAGCCGGAGACGCGGATGAGGTCGTAATGACCAGAACACTTGGCCCCTACGACGACTATTGTGTTTATTGGAACATCCCGGGAAAGGGAGCCGTAGCTATCGATGCTGTATCCATCACCGAAAAGGACTCCAATAAACTCATCGCCTTTTTTGATTTCGAGGCGCCTCCCCTGGAACCCGAACCCAGTACCGGGACCTACCCCGTAAGCGCTAAGGAACTACAGAAGATTGAAGCCTGGTATGGGGTGCAGGATAAAGATCCGAAAGGTGCTGAAAGAGTGAGAGCAAAGCTCTCCGTGATGCCAAGCTTCACCGACACCTCCGACCCGGCTATCCGAGCCGCGGCAGCTTTGGGGATCACATCGGGGACAGGCAGCGGGACTTTCAGCCCTGATGCTCCTCTGACCCGCGAGCAGGCTGCGACGATGCTGACAAATGTGCTGAGGATTATTGGAGAAAATACATCCTCTGCTCCTGCCGTGAAATGGAATGACGACAAGAGCATATCTTCATGGGCTCAGACAGCTGCGGATGTGATGTACAGTTATAAGATCATGAGCGGCACGAGCGCCACCGATCTGGTCTTCTCACCTAAATCGCCATACACTCATGAGCAAAGCCTGCTGACACTGAACAACCTGTGGAAGTATTTGGAGAACAAATAAGGGTAATTATAAAAGCAAGAGAAAGGACATCTTTCGGGATGTCTTTTCTTTTGTATCCTGCCGCCCTTAAGCTGCAGTGTCATATGTGCTATAGCCCTCTTGTTTTCAGGTCCCCGACCAGGCTGACATAAAATTCTCTGACATCGAAACCGCTGATGTTTTCCCGGTTGAGGTCGATCACGTCGGCATGGGAGATACCGCGGCTTCCGTCAATAGATACCATCGTGAATTTTTCGCCCCATTGTGCTGATGACACGGAAACCAGGCCGTCGTTCTCACCGTCGAAATGACGGACAAGGGGATATGCGATGTTCAGGGGGAATTTTCCGCTGCCGGCGCGGTTCATTTTTGAGCCGACGCTCTGATAATATACTCCCGGAGCGTCGGACATGATCTCATTCATTGCTTTGCAGTGTGAAGCTGTCAAATCCGTCACTGCAGCTATGAAATCAGGATTCGTATCTCCAAGCTTCCTGAGTGCATTATTATATTTGTCTGCGATGGAGCTTCGTATCTTTTCAGGTACTTTTTCAAGCAGATAATCTGCAAAGATACAGCCCCGGTGCGGTGTATTTATAGTCATCAGTGATGCGACATATTTATCCATGTCAAGGCAGCTGATCGCGTAGCGGCTGTCAAGACCGCCCTTTGAATGAGCGATGATATTCACTTTCTCACATCCGGTATCATTCACTATGCTTCTGATCCGCTCAGCCAGTTCTTCAGCGCTTGCTTTCACCGAAGCGGCGGACTGCTGCCGGCCGTAGAATATGACGGCGCCGTTTTTCTTCAACTCGCCGGGAATGCGTCCCCAATAGTTGAAAAAGAGGCTGTCCCTGAAAAACACGCCATGCACCAATAAAAGCGGATATCGTGTTTTACAGATATTTTTATCCTTTCTTGTCTTATTCAGTTCAAGCTTTTCGGTCTCAAACTCAACCTCTTTCATGACTATTCTTATTATCTTGATTAACGCGTAGAGGTTGAGGACCGGGATCCAGCCGCAGATGATCCCGGTTATGCGCCATTTGATCCCAAGCTGGACAGAGGTACAGTACACTCTGATGATCCCGTTCCAGAATAGAACCGATCCGGCCAGTATGACAATTACCAACGAAATCATAAAA
>JAAYPO010000033.1 GCA_012519745.1 Clostridiaceae bacterium
AGACCATCCTGCTGATATCCTTCTTGAGCCTGCTGATGATCCTCTTTTCAAGCCTTGATATATACGACTGCGATATGCCCAGCATATCGGCAACTTCCTTCTGTGTTTTTTCAACTCCGTTAGAAAGGCCGAATCTCAATTCCATTATTCTCTTCTCCCTTATCGACAGCTTTTTCATGGCGGCATTCAGCAGCTCTCTGTCTATTTCATCCTCAAGGCTCCTGTAGATAATATCATTTTCAGTCCCAAGTATATCGGAAAGCAGCAGCTCATTTCCGTCCCAGTCTACATTGAGGGGCTCATCGATGGATATTTCCGTCTTTATTTTATTATTTCTCCTCAGGTACATAAGTATTTCATTTTCGATGCACCTTGAGGCATATGTGGCAAGCTTTATGTTCTTTGCGGGATTGAAGGTGTTTATCGCCTTTATCAGACCTATCGTTCCTATAGACACCAGATCCTCCACACCGACTCCGGTATTCTCGAATTTTCTGGCTATGTATACGACTAATCTCAAGTTGCGTTCAATAAGTACACTTTTGACCCCGCAGTCCTTATCCTCAAGCTTTGCCAGCAGATAAGCCTCTTCGTCCAGGGTCAGAGGCGGCGGCAGCGCTTCGCTGCCTCCTATATAATGCACGGGGAATTTCTGCTTCCTCCATATTTTACTGAGCAAGCCCAGGTATTTGACCCTGAGCATCAGCCTCATTCTGCTAAATACGCCCATACGTGCTCTCCTTTCACTGTAATGTCTGCATAAGTTCGGGATTCATCAGTGCCCTGTACTGCTCATTTCTCGATAGAGCCTTGTTGTAGATGCCTATGATCACCGCCTGTACATCCTTTCTGTCATCTGCTTCTCCTATCTCGATATAATCAGGCCGAAAGCCGATGAGCATCCCGTTCTCCTTCCCGAGAGATGTAAAGGGGATCAGGCGAAACCTGGAAAACCAATCGGAACAGGAAATAGCCGCTGTGACCCGGCTGAGATCGTCCTCGGTCTCCTGTTCAAAAATACTTCGGATATCATCAGGCAGCAGCTCCTTGATGGCAGAAAACTCGACTACAACAACAGGCATGTTTGATAAAGGATCATGCAGTGAATTGCCTGTATCCACCAGTGCCGGCACATCTATCGTCTTATCGCCGAAAGCTATGCTGATCCTCACAAGGAGCTTTTCCCTGAGAAATTTGTTTTGTATGGCATCCCATACTATCCTCAGTATAATGAGGGTCACTGCCACGGCAAGCAGCAGCTCGGCCCATGATGTATCCGGCAGCGATATGGGTGTCATGATGACACCGTTTCGCATTATGCCCCAATCCCTTTTGAAAAACATCAGCGCAAAGCCTGCACCGGCAAAAAGGAAGGTGGTTGCATAAAACAAGGCCAGTGTCTTGAGGAAGATCTTCAGCCTGCCAAAACTGAAGGTGACCGCTACCATCGCTATAGAGAGCAGCACCTTGGAAAAAACAGTAGTGTACACTTTCATATCAGGCAGCAGGATCATCAGCACAAGATAGGCTGTGCCAAGGATGGAGCCCAGGAGAAGTCTCAGACTGCCGGCTCTGTTCTTTGAAAACCTGGCTGTGACTGACAGTATAAGGTAATTGATCACAATATTTTCAAGGATAACGATATCCAGATATATCTCCACTGCTTACCTCTCATGGCTGTACTGCAGACATCCCCTATTTTACATATATTCATATGCCTGTTATTTTATGTTCAATTATACATTTATTATATTTTATTCACATTGATTTTTGTGTCGCTTGACACTGTAGAAATACGTTATTTTTGGCAGATAAAAAACCCCGGGAGGTATCCCGGGGTTTTGACGTTGCGATATTTATCCGTATCTGCTATTTGAATCTGTTTTTTCTCAGAAATGTGGGTATCTCAAGCTCGTCCTCCGAAACCTCTCCCGCCGTATGGCGCTTTACCGCCGGGACCTGTTCGGGCTTCGCGGCAGCCGGTCTCTCCACCACTTTCTCCATTTTCCTCAGTACGGCTCCTTTTTCAAAGCCGGTCGCAATGACTGTGATCAGGATCTCATCCTTCAGGTTCTCATCTATCACAGCACCCACAATAATGTTGGCATCCGGATCAGCCGACTTCTGAACAAGCTCTGCGGCCATATTGACTTCGAACAGACCAAGATCTGCGCCGCCGGTGATATTGAGCAGCACTCCCCTTGCACCTTCTATGGAGGTCTCCAGCAATGGGCTCTGTATCGCCTGCTTTGCCGCCTCTTCCGCTCTTCCGTCGCCGGAAGCTCTGCCTATGCCCATATGAGCAAGTCCTGTATTGAGCATTATTGTCTTCACATCGGCAAAGTCAAGGTTTATCAGTCCAGGTACCGCAATGAGGTCGGATATGCCCTGGACACCCTGACGAAGTACATCATCAGCCATTTTGAATGCGTCGATTATGGATGTCTTTTTCTCTGCTACCTGGAGCAGTCTGTCATTTGGTATGGTGACAAGTGTGTCAACAACGCCTTTTAGCTTTTCGATACCCTGCTCCGCAAACTGCATCCTCTTTCGGCCTTCGAACATGAAGGGCTTGGTGACTACACCCACAGTAAGTATACCCATTTCCTTAGCCAGCTGTGCTACTATCGGTGCAGCTCCGGTACCCGTACCGCCTCCCATCCCTGCAGTCACAAAGACCATATCGGCTCCCTTGACAGCCTGAGCTATCTCATCCTTGCTCTCATCGGCAGCTTTTTCTCCGATCTCAGGATTTGCTCCGGCTCCAAGCCCTTTTGTCAGCTTGTCCCCTATTTGGATCTTTGTATTAGCTTTGGATAGTAAGAGTGCTTGTTTATCTGTATTAATTGCTATGAACTCAACACCGCGAAGTCCTGACGATATCATCCTGTTGACGGCATTATTGCCTCCGCCACCAACACCTATGACCTTAATCTGGGCAAATTGTTCCATATCAATATCAAACTCCAGCAAATTGAATCCCCCTTTGTCATTGGTTTGGCATCACTTAAATAATATATTATTCCGATGATTAAAGCAAGATAAGATTTAACAAAATGTTTGATACAAATCGCTATTTTATTAAAAAATTTCCTTAATAAAGTTTATGATCTTATCAAGTATTGTTGTTTTTCGCTGTACCTCTGCAGGCTTTTTCAGCTTCACCTCGCTGGCTGCGCTGCCGCCCTTCTTCACATTGGCCACATATTTTATCATTCCCGCAGCCGCAACATATTCGGGCTTGGATACACCCTGTATCTGTCCTGCCTGCACGACCCTGACAGGCAGCTCGAACACCTCCTGTGCAAGCTGTTTACAGCCATCCACATATGAGATGCCGGCTCCCGTCATGACCACGTTCCCTTCCTCGGGGATGTCGATGCCGGCCTTTACAAGAAGGTTCCTGCACAGTGAGAATATTTCATAGACCCTTGCTTCTATGATCTCCACCACTTCAGAAACCTTTACATTCTTCTTCTTGTTTTCATTGATATCTAAAACGGAAATTTCCTGATCGTTCTTTATCAAGGATGTCAATGCCAATTCAAACTGCCTTTTAATTTTCTCGGCTTCGATAGTTGATATTCTCAATCCTATGGCAATATCATTTGTAACATGATCCCCTCCCACAGGGATCGTGTCATAAAAGACCAGCCTCCTGCCCTGATATACCGAAACATCGGTAACATTTCCTCCCACATCAAGCATGACCACACCGATGTCCTTCTCATCCACCGTCAGGCATATCTCACCTGCAGCAAATGTCTCTGCTACGATACCGTCTATCCTGACGCCTGCTCTCTCCATGCTTTTTATGATATTCTGGACAGAGGTGATCTTCCCCACAAGGATATCGGCATCGACCTCAAGCTTTGCGCCTACCATGCCCACAGGGTCGGTGATCTCATCATAGCCGTCTATTATGTACTGTCTGGGAATTACATCGATGAGCTGCCTGTCTTCCGGGTATTCCAGATCTCTGACATCACTGAGGATATTCTGGATATCGGAGTTTGTTATCTCCCTGCCGTTGATATTCATATATGCCTTGTTGTTGATTATGGTCACATGCATTCCATGAATATTGACATAAGCTGAAGCAACCTTCATATTGGCATCTGCTTCGGCTTCATCCACAGCCTGTCTGATGCTTTCGGCAGTACTGTCTATATCAACGATCACGCCTTTTTTCAGACCGCTGCATGGAGCCATGCCTCTGCCTGCTATCTCTATCTGCGAATATTTATTAACTTTTCCGATAAGCGCACTGACTTTGGATGTTCCGATGTCAATACTAATAATCAAATTACTCACGGAAGCGACCCCCTACAAACTATATATTATCTTTTTTAGAAGACTTATTCAACATATATCTGCGAATTACTGCGAAATTTAGAAAAATTCTGTTGCCAAACGCGAAAATTGCTGCCAGATAAAGCTGCAATCCCATTTGATCACCTATATAAGCTAGTATTGCAGCAAGGACCGCATTACCGAAGAATCCTGATATGAAGACCTTCATATCGAATTTTCCCTGCATCGTTGAAGCTATTCCTCCGAATACGGAGTCGAGAGCCGCAAGTATAGCTACTGCAAGGTAACTGGAGTACTGCTGCGGGATATTGACTGGGATCAGGAATACTCCTACTAATATACCTATTATCATTCCAAGGATCGGAAGCATTGATATCTACCCTCCATACTCCGGAGTGAACACCGGATCCGTATCAGCGGAAAAATCCAGAGTTCCCCTTTCAGTTTTTTTGATGTTCCTTCTTATTATACTCGATGCAGCATTGATCTTGTAATGCATATCCTCCGCCCTGCCAAGATTGACCTTTATTCTTGACTCCACGGATACATATATGTTAAAAGGATCACACGCATCCACATAATCTACATCATCCAGCAGCTTGTCCTCATTTACTGCGTCGACTTCCTTAATTGTATCAAATACTTTAAACGCTGATAAGAGCATTTCATCAGGTATGTCCAATTTGCTGCCGGGGTCTGCAGATGTCAGTAGTGCAGTGATCATCACAGGCAGGTCCGGATAGTCTTTGGCCGGTTCTATTTCCAGCAGGTATCCTTCCCTGTCGATAAGCAGCCTGGTACCTTTCATATCAAGTATGGCCGCAGGCTCCCGTTCAATAGCCTCGATATGTATGGTCGACGGGAGGATGTACCTTACCCTGGCCTCTCTGACATATGAGCAGGCCTTGATAATGTTCTGCTCGGCATCCCCTATACGGAATATGCCTGAAAATGTATCGCTGCCAAACAGCAGCCTGAATCCGTTGCGGCCCGTACTGATACCTGAAGCGGCAGCCAGCAGCTCCCCGCTGTAATGGGCGGAGCCTTCGGAAGTGACCTGCTTGATATTGAAAAAGGGTGACAGTGAAGCGTACACAACGGTAATGGCAAACAATGCCGTCACCAATGTAAACCTGATCGCCTTCAATATCCTTTGCCGTCTTCTTTTTCTTTTGTTCAGCACATGTGCAGGCAACTGCACAGCCTTTATCCTGCGCAACTTCATCCTATTCCCCCTGATCGGCCGCCGGCTGTTAATCAGGTCATCAGTTGACACGCTGTATGGAAGCTCCAGCCTGTCTCAGTTTGTCTTCTATCCTTTCATAGCCCCTGTCGATATGCTTGATGTCAGATATGGCCGTTTCTCCCTCAGCGGCGAGTCCGGCCAGGACCAATGCCGCTCCTCCCCTGAGATCTCTGGCATAAACATTGGCTCCTGTAAGCTTTTTCACGCCTCTGACAACTGCAATACGGCCTTCAAGCTTTATATTCGCGCCCATCCTCAGCAATTCGTCCACATGCTTGTACCTGTTTTCAAATACGGTTTCCACTATTATGCTTGTTCCCCTGGCCATTGTCAACATAGCCACAAGCTGGGCCTGCATATCGGTGGGAAAGCCCGGATATGGCAGTGTACGCACGATATCCAGCGCACGCAGCCTTGCCGGCCCGGCCACAAGCATGGTACTGCCTTTTACCACCACCCTGCAGCCGCTTTCCCTCAGCAGGGAAATGATTGAGCTCAAATGTTCCGGTATGACATTTCTCAGCAGCAGTTCTCCGCCCGTGATCCCTGCCGCCGCCATATATGTACCTGTTACGATGCGGTCCGTGATGATCGTATGTTCCGCATTCCTTAGCTTGTGTTCTCCTCCATGTATCCTGACGATACTCGTTCCGGCTCCCGTGACATGAACGCCGGTCGATTGCAGATAATTCTGCAGATCGATGATCTCAGGCTCCTTTGCTGCATTTCTTATGATCGTTTCACCCTCGGCAAACACCGAAGCCAGCATTATGTTTTCCGTTGCGCCGACGCTTGGATAATCAAGCTGGATATCACAGCCTGTCAGCCTATCCGCTTCACAGTATATGAATCCTCTCTGCGCATCCTGCACCTTCGCGCCCATACTTTTAAGGGCTTTTAGATGAAGATCGATAGGCCTGGGGCCTATTTCGCATCCACCCGGGTGCGCAACACTTTGGGCATTTTGCAGTCTGAAGACCGAAAACACGTAAAGAGACGATAAACATCCTTCGCATATCTACATCTATTATTCTACCACTCACATACCAAGGTATCAACTTCAATATATCGTTGTAATGACGCTGCCGTATTTTTCGGCAACTGCCGACAATGCCGCCTTATCCGGGGCTTCGTCTCCGATTATCACTCCTGCCACTCCTCTGTATATCCTAAGTGCCATCTCAAGGGCAGCAGCTTCTTTTGTTTCTATGATGATGGGGTCCCTCACATACCATTGCAATCTGTCAACAACAATAGAAAGCAGCTCCTTTGAGGTACAAACAGCATCGACATTTACATATACCGCATCAAAGCCCTCAGCTGCGATATCAAGGGCAGTGTCCTCCACCCAGGACATATCGCTGTTTCTCAGAGCCTCCAGCATTTCACTGTTAGCAGAAGCGTCCAGCCTGGATACATTATCAGCATCAAGCTTATCTGCATAAATATATCTTATGCTTGAAGTTATGATTCCTTTGGGATTTTCACGGACAGGTGCCGGTTCCAGCACTGAGACCTTTTCCTTCAGCGCCCTTATGAATTCAGGCGTTGTTCCACAGCAGCCTCCCAACAGTCTTGCCCCGTTATCGACAAATGAAGCTGCCAGTTGGGCAAAATGCTCCGGTGTCTCATTATATATGACCTTGTCTTCAGAAACCTCGGGCAGCCCGGCATTAGGCTTCACGCTGAGCCAGCCGCCTCCTGCCTCGTAAAGTCCTTTTACTATACCGGCCATATGCTCGGGCCCGAATGAACAGTTGACACCGATCATGTCAGCTCCAAGGGATCTCATAACAGCAGCTGCAACAAATGGGTCCGTCCCCATCAGTGTGCGGCCGTTGCTTTCATATGCAAGGGAGCATATGACCGGAAGGTTTGTGGCGTCTCTGGCGGCAAAGTAGGCAGCTCTAAGCTCTGCCAGATCGGTGAAGGTCTCAAAATTGATGATGTCGGCACCGCCTTCGGCTACCGCCTTGACCTGCTCAATGAATATCTCATATGCTTTTTGAAAGGATAGCTCACCTGACGGCTCAAACAGCATGCCGGTGGGGCCGATGGATGCACTTACAAAAGCCCTGTCCCCGGCGACCTCCTTTGCCAGCTTCACTCCCCAATAATTTATGTCCCGGGTCTTGTCACCAAGGCCGTATTTGCTAAGATGCACCCTATTTCCCGGAAATGTATTGGTCTGGATAACATCAGAGCCGGCTTCAAGATACGCTCTGTAGACCTCCCTGACGGCATCCTTGTTGGTCAGGTTCCACGATTCACTGCACTCTCCGCCTTTAAGTCCAAGCCTTTGGAGCATATAGCCCTTTGATCCGTCATGTATCAGTACCCGGGTTTTGATTTCTTCTAAAAACTCTCTCATAAGCAGCCTCCGATAATACAATACAGTCATAGCATTTGTCTGCTATTATACCATTATCTTCAGCCATCTACAATCTATTTATCACATACATAAAAAAAGAGGATGTTTGATAATGTGCAATAAAACAGATATCTGTACATGCACTTAGTTGAAAATTTGGCTATTTGGAATTTATTCCATCACATTGATGCAAACTGCTCGATCAGTTTGATCACTACCGGCCCAAGCAGCACGATAAACAGAGTGGGGAAAATGAAGACCACCATTGGGATGAGCATTTTTACCGGAACCTTCATTGCGCGCTCCTGTGCACGCTGCTTTCTTCTGAGCCTCATTTGCTCAGACTGTATCCTCAGCACATTGGCTATACCGACACCAAACTGATCTGCCTGTATTATCGCACCGACAAACGCTGTGAAATCCTGTATATCGATCCTTTGGGACATATCCCTCAAAGCATCCTTCTTTTGCCTTCCCACTTTTATTTCCTGCAGTACCTTGTCAAATTCGGATGCCAGGGGTCCCGGTTTCTTATCGACGACCTTCATCAATGCTCCGTCAAACCCCAGGCCGGCCTCAACACTGACTGTTATCAGATCTATTACATCAGGCAGTGAATTCAGTATGATTTTTTGTCTCGCTGTGAGCATCTTGCCCAGAATAAAACCGGGAAGCACAAAACCCATTGCAGCCTCCGACAATATGAGCATTATTACAGTTCCCGCCGGCACACCGGAATTTCGAAATGCAATGAGGGTCAGAAAAGGCAGTATTGTTATGAGCAGGGCCTGTATGTTGACCCATTCCTTGACTGTCAGATTCCCTGGGTTTCCTGCTTTGATTATTTTGTTTTCAAGAGATGAGAGCATTTCGCCGGGTGTGATTTTCATCATAGCCCTGCCCATGTAATCGAGCATAGGCCGGACAACTCTGGACAGCAGGGGCTGATCCAATTCACTGTCATCCTCTGTCGATCTGGACTTTTTTATGCCATCCAGCCTTGAGGCTATATATCGTTTGTCCTTATTTATCAGCATAAACAGCGCATAAAGGAGCATAAAGCAGCTGATGAAAGTCATTATGATAATCAGAGCCAGCATCCACAGCACCTCCTATATTTCGATCCTTACTATCCTTCGTATCAGTATGATCCCTGTGATCTCCATCACTGCTGCCAATCCGACCATCAGCAAACCAAGGGGCCTGGTAAACAGCAGACTCATCTGTCCGGGATTTATCATATAAACGATAAAGCATAATATCAGCGGAAGTATCGAAATGACAAGTCCCGATATCCTGCCCTGTGCTGTTATGGCCTTCAGCTCTCCTTTTATCTTTACTCTGTCCCGTATGGTTTCGGTGATTTTATCCAGCACCTCGGCCAGGTTGCCGCCGACCTGCCGCTGTATCATTACTGCTGTCACCATGAGCTCCAGATCCTCGCTCTTTATTCTCGTCACCATGTTCTCAAGGGCTTTTTCTGTGTTCAGCCCAAGATTGACCTCCTTTTGAAGTATGCCAAACTCCTCTGCTATAGGGCCGGACATCTCCTCGGCCACCATATCAACTGCCTGAAAAAAGCTGTAGCCGGCCTTCAATGAATTCGACATCATGGTAACAGCATCGCCAAGCTGCTCATTGAGCAGCTTGAGCCTCTTCCTGATCCTGCTTTTGACAAGGAATGAGGGCACAAACCATCCGACAATGCCTGCTATGAGTGCTAGTGGCCACATTCTCACTCCCCTTGCCAGTATTACAAGCAGAAATGATATTGTAAACAGGATCAGGCTGAATGCCAGAAATTCTTCCGCTTTGACCAGCAGATGAGCTCTGGTCAGCTCGACCTGTATCCTTTTCTTATATCCGTCAAGGAACCTTATCTTGCCGATACCCTTGGTAAGGGCGCCTCTTATTGATGCCGCGCTGTCCCTTTTCCTGGTCCTGCTGCGTTCGCCTCTGGATTCCTCAACATTTGTATACCGTCTAAGCCTTGCCATATAATCATTTTTAACAACAAACCCTTTTACGAGCTGATAAAATATCAGCATGGCGGATATAAAGCCCAGTACAGTAATGATCCCCTTCAATCCGATCCCTCCCCGCAGGGCCGCAGCCCAGCTGCAGCATCTATCTCATGAATACATCCAGCGCCAGCGCTATCCCGGCATCGACAAGCTTCTCTACAAATTTGGGCTTGATGCCGGTAGGGGCCAGTGTTCCTGTTATCCGGCCCTTTTCATCCCTTCCCTGCTGTCTGAACAGGAAAATATCCTGCATTGTGATTATCTCACCTTCCATGCCTGTTATCTCAGTGATATGAGTGATCCTTCTTGAGCCGTCCTTCAGTCTTGATTGCTGTACGATAAGATCCACTGCTGATGCTATTTGCTCGCGTATGGCCTTTACCGGAAGATCCATCCCTGCCATCAGGACCATTGTCTCAAGTCTTGAGAGCATATCTCTGGGAGAATTTGCATGACCGGTGGTCAGTGAGCCGTCATGGCCGGTGTTCATGGCCTGCAGCATATCAAGAGCCTCACCGCTTCTCACCTCGCCTACCACTATGCGGTCAGGCCTCATTCTCAGGGAGTTCCTTACCAGATCCCTGATGGTTATGGCTCCTTTTCCCTCTATGTTGGGCGGGCGTGTTTCCAGTCTGACGACATGCTCCTGTGCCAGCTGCAGCTCGGCGGCATCCTCTATGGTGACTATCCGTTCATCATCGGGAATAAATGAGGATATCACATTGAGGGTAGTCGTCTTTCCGCTTCCGGTGCCGCCTGAAACTACGATATTGAGCCTTGCTTCAACGCAGGCCTTCAGCAGCATGGCCACCTCCGGCGACAGCGTCCCGAAATTTATAAGATCTCTTACATTGAAGGGTCTTTCAGAAAACTTTCTAATAGTTATTGACGGCCCGTTCAATGAAAGCGGCGGTATTATGGCGTTTACCCTGGACCCGTTGGGCAGTCTGGCGTCGACCATCGGAGAGCTCTCATCGATGCGCCTTCCCAGAGGCGCCACTATTTTTTCTATGACCCTCATCACATGCTGGTCATCCTTGAACTTGACATCTGAGCGAATAAGTCTTCCCTTTTTTTCAACATAAACGCTGTCAGGTCCGT
Organism: Clostridiaceae bacterium; assembly: GCA_012519745.1. GTDB lineage: Bacteria > Bacillota > Clostridia > Acetivibrionales > DTU013 > DTU013. The sequence continues at coordinate 11,057 of JAAYPO010000033.1, forward strand.
TGACCATTATCTCTGAAACCGACGTGTCATGTATAAGCTGGTTTATCGGTCCAAAGCCGATGGTTTCATCAATTATCTCAGTAATGAGCTTCTGCTTATCAAGCTTTGTTATAAAAGTGCCCTCATCCTCAAGGAATTGCTCCACAATTGCGGATATTTCCTTCTCCAGCTCCTCTTCGCTGTTATCGGTGCGGATTTCCTTTGAAGCACCCGAGTTTATTTCCTCGATTATTTTTATATGGATGCGTGTTTTCAGGTCTTCAAAGGGGTCCTCCTTTGGTGCTGAGAACTTTCGCGATTTATTTTGGACCCCGGCCTCCTGACCATCAAACACCTTCTCCTTCTGTATCCTCTCCAGTAATGACATCTGACCGCCTCCCAGAAATCTTTTCACTGACTACACACTGCAGCCCATTATCCAAAAAGCTTCCTGAAATATTGCTTTTTCTGAGCATCTCCCTCCGTCTCCCTGATAAGCTTTCCACAAATGTCCATTATAGCCTTTGCCACCTTTGTCTCAGTCCTGGTCATGACAAATGGGAAGCCCTTGTTAGCGGAAGTAACGACAGTCTGAGAGTCCTCAGGGATAAATGACCATATAGGCTTTTGCAATGTGCCTTCAAAATCCTTATATTTGATCCCATATTGCTCCGATGCCTTATTGAGGACCACATGGATCTTGTCCTGTGAATATCTCAGAGTATCCATAACATCCAGTCCTGCCTTGATGTTTTTGATGGTCGGAAGGTCAAGGGTGGAAATAAATAGTATTTTGTCTGACATGTCAAGGGATGTCAGTACCGATTCGTGGAAATTGGCCGAAGAATCCACGATTATATAGTGATATGACTCTCTGAGGGTATTGATTATCCTCTCCACATGGCTTGCGGTAATGTATTCGGCATACTCAGGCTTTACCGGTGCAGGCAGTACCTTTACCCCCGAAAAATGAGTGACGAGATATTCCTCCATCAGATTTCTGTCCAGCTGGCTGAACTCCTTTACGAGATCGCTTATCGTGTTCTTCACAGAAACGTTCAGCATTATTGCTATATCGCCAAACTGCAGGTCCAGATCCACAAGAGCCACCCTTTTCTTAGCTGTCCTGGCAATTGAAACTGCAAGGTTTGACGCTATTGTTGTTTTACCGACACCACCCTTGGTGCTAAATACGGTGATCACCTTGGACCGCACTTCTTCCTGGTATCCGGAGGCTGAGATTTTCTCGCGTCTTTTGGACTCTGCAGCGTAGACATTCAGGATGGTGGTCACCAGCTCTTCGGGGTTGAAGGGCTTGCACAGGAAATCCCTGGCACCCGCTGCCATCGCCTTTCTGACATATTCCGTCTCACCCTGTACAGACATTATTATCACTACCGTTTCGGGTACCTCCAGTGTGATCTCTTCCGTTGCCCTTATACCATCGAGCCCGGGCATATTGATGTCCATCAGCACAACATCGGGTCTTGCCTCTCTTGCAAGCAAAATTGCTTCCTCCCCGTTTTCAGCCTCTCCCATCACCTCGATCCTGTCATCGAAGGATAAAAGCTGACGAATGTTGCTCCTGGTTTCTTCTGAATCATCCACTATCAAAATTCTTACCGTCTCCATCTGCATCCCTCCATTTATATATAAACCCTCGAGGGCCTCATTCTGCCTCGTCAGGCTCCTTGTAATATGTACCCCTGTTGCCTGTCACATCTGATCTCAGGGTCCCCTGGGTACCTGTCACCGAATCGTCACCCATAGGTCTGAGAGCCAGCCTTATGATCCCAAATTCCGATGCATACACGAATTTTTCAACATCCTGCACCTTGATTGCAAGCGTGACAGTTGCCGGAGGTTCGTCCAGCTTGTCAGAGGACAGCATCACATCCTGCCCCAGTGCCAGCACCTGTACATTTTGAAGGATCATCCTTGTGATACGAGGATAAATGACTCCTTCTGCATCATCCTCCTCTTGAAAGCTAACGACCAGATCCACAAAGTCACCTGGTCTGACCAGATTTGATACATTGGTCTGCTCTGTGATATTCATGCTCACAGCCCTGGTTCCTTCAGGCACCATATATGATGCATACATGCTGTCTTCATTTCCCAGCCTTTCACTTCTGATGAGCTCACCTTCCATTATGCTTTGGAGAGTATATTTTCCGGTGATTTTATCCGGGTCAGTGACTGCGTTGGTATTAAGGAGCTCTTTTGCTATATTGACCTGTTTTATATCAGATACTGATATCTGCGTCCTTGCGGGTATGGTCCTCGCAGCTGCATAAACTGTCACATATTCTATCTCAGGTACGACTACGACAGTGCTGCGCGATAGATAGACATAGATCAGCAAAGCTGTTATTAGCGACAGTATGACTGCAATGGCAATGATTTTTTTATTTGTCTTTTCCATATGTACCTCCGATATTATTCACACCGCATCGTAGTGCTTGTCTCAACATCGAATGTTTCAGGGAAAAATGCAGCTATGACCGGCGTTGCCATACTGTATCCATACCTTACAGTAACAGTTACAGAATCACCTGTGTCTCTGTCTGCTTCTTCGGGGGTTATATCGATCTCAAGCCTGTCTGGATCCAGCGATGCGGCTGCATTGGCTGCAGCTGACCTGATCTGTGCATCGGAATTCCCTACCGCCGCATGCCTGGCGCCTTCACGTGATGCATTGCTGACCACCAGATAGCTGTTGAAAAGCAGTCCGAAATCAATGATGCCTGTCAGCAACAGCAGCAGTACCGGCAGTATGAGTGCGGTTTCAACCAGCGATTGGCCTTTGTCCTTTTTCATTCTCATGATCTGCTCCTCCGGACGCAATAATTCTTTGGGATGTCTGACTCCCTCTATGAAATTACCCTACCTGAAATCAGATAGGGTAATATCATAAGTGTGTTATTTTCACCAGGACGAAGCAATTACGATCCTCCGCCTCCACCGGCAGGCGCGGCAGGTGTATTACCCGTTATTATGGCAGCTATATTGCTGAACAATGTTTCAAGGGGCCCTCTGAGAACCGTCAATGCTGCAACGAGTATCACTGCGATGATACCGATGATCAGGCCGTATTCTACCATCCCCTGACCTTTCCTGCTGGCAAGTCTGACCTTCAAGTAAGTAAACAGTGCCATCATCCTCATTTTTTGTACCACCTTTCATAAAATATAATAATTTCAAAAATGCTTTCTTTTGTCCTCGCCTGCTTATATTATAGACCGGCCCGGCTTTCAATGATATCCGCCGCAGGGCCCTTTTTTCTGATGATTTGGACCTAAAAAAAGCCCCCGGATCATGACATCCGAAAGGCTTATTTCGATTGGGACTTTAGTACCAAGGGCTGGGACGATTTATATTCAGGACTTGATATTGTGCTTGAATGCGTATATGGCTGCCTGGGTCCTGTCTGATACATTGAGCTTTCTGAATATATTTGAGACATGGTTCTTCACGGTTTTCTCACTAATAAAAAGTGTTTTTGCTATTTCCTTGTTGATCATTCCCTCTGCGATCAGTTCGAGCACCTCGATTTCTCTTGATGTCAGATTGTTGTCGCCATGCTTTTCCTTCTCGTGCAATGTGACCCGGTTGAATTCCTTAACCAGCTCCATTGTCATATTCGGCTGTATATACGACCTGCCTGAATGGACATTTCTGATTGCGTCGATCAGGACCTTTGGTTCCGCATCCTTCAGCACATACCCTTCTGCACCCATCTGCAGTGTCTTGAATAGATATTCCCTGTCCTCGTGGATAGTCAGGACGATTATCCTGCTTGTCAGCTCTTCATCCTTGATTTGCTTTATAGCCTGCAAGCCGTTGATGCCTGGCATGTTGATATCCATGAGTATCACGTCCGGCCTGTGTTCCTTTGCAAGCTGGATGGCCTCACTGCCATTGGAGGCTTGAGCAATGACCTCAATGTCGCTTTCAAGTTCCAGGATCTGTTTGAGTCCCTGTCTGAGCATTGAATGATCATCGGCGATCAGCACGCTAATCCTGTTTCCCATCTTCAACCCCCTCTTCTTGTGTAAAAGGTATTGTTATATTCAATCGGGTGCCCCTCCCCGGTTCGGAACTGATAATCATCTCCCCATCCAGAAGCTCCACTCTCTCCCGCATGCTTACCAGGCCGAATCCGCCGGATATGTCCTCATGTCTCTGCTTCAGCTTCTCCGTATCGAAGCCGGCACCGTCATCAAAAACATAAAGCTTGAGACTCTTTTGCAAAAACTCCAGTTGTATGCCGACATTTCTTGCATTGGCATGCTTTGTCACATTATTCAATGCCTCCTGTACGATCCGAAATACCGTCAATGAGATCACAGACTTCAGCTCCGACGGCTGCACTCCCATCGTTTGAAAGGATACCGATATCCCGGATTCCTCCTGGAATGTGAGCACATATCTCTGGAGTGTCGGCACCAGTCCCAGATCGTCCAGCGACATCGGTCTCAGGTCGTATATGATCTTGCGTACATCCTGCAGGCTGTCTCTTACGATCCTCTTCAGATTCCTGAGCTCTTCACGCGCCTTATCCAGATCTACGTCTATCATTCTTTCACATATTTCAGCCTTAAGTACCACATTGGACATCAATTGGGCAGGGCCGTCATGTATGTCTCTTGCTACCCTCTGTCGTTCCTCCTCCTGGGCCTTGATTATTTTCAGGCCAAGGAGCTGCTTGTGCTGCAAGCCCTCCAACTGCAGGCTCACTTCCTGAAGGTCACCTGTGAGATAACCAAGTGCGGCACTTACCTGTGTTATCAGATTGTCGGCCCGCTGAACTGTCTTCACCGAATCCTTGATGCGTATCTCCAGCTCATTGCGGCGCCTTATGAAAAATTGCTCCATCTCTCTTTTGACTGCCAGCTCTACTCGTAAGTTATCGGCTTTTTCATATGCATCCTTAAGCTCTTCCTGCGTATAGTGAGAAAAGTTTTTATTTATGAGCATGAGCTTCCTCTTGCTCTCCTTCAATGCTACTTCCAGTACCTCCACCTCGCTGATCAGTTGTTTTACCTGATCCTTGAGGGAATTCAGTTCATCCTCAAGCCTTTTACATTCTTTCCGAGAATTCTCAGCGATCTCATATATTTCTGATTTACTGCTGTTGATCGTCTGTATGGTTTTTTTGATGATCCTATCCAGCTGTGCAATATTTATTTTGTATCCCATTTGAGTACCACCCTTTGTGAACCGTTCGCTGCCACAATACTCAGCATCATCGATTACTAATTCTACATCTATCCCTATAAATCCTCTGTATTCCGACATATTACAAGTTTTTTTTCATAAGCTCCGCTGAACACTTAGTGCGCTAACAGAAGTAGAGTGTGCATAAACCCAAGAAAAAATCCACCAAACACCAGTAATGCATTCCATAATTTGTTACATAAAGTTGAATTAAATTTGTGTTGACAATAGCTGAGTCAGCTATTATAATATGTAAGTGTTCGAGAAAGAACGCCGTTAACTGAATATGCGCCATTAGCTCAGTTGGTAGAGCACCTGACTCTTAATCAGGGTGTCCCGGGTTCGAGTCCCTGATGGCGCACCAAAAGACTTCCAATCATACATCGGAAGTTTTTTTATTTCTTTTTTACAAATAATCATTTATTATTTTATTGTCTTTTAGCTATATTTGTAATATCATTAATCCAATACAAGTGTATATAGTGCCAAGGACCTAATAGCTATAGGTCTTCCGTTCCTTTTCAAGTGCGAAATTCAATAGTATACTGAAGGTTATCGATGTAACTTATGTAAATATACTGATACAAATATTTATATTTATCTATCGGCTGAAAAGAGGGGGTTTCCGGAATGCTATCCATTGCTATTCTTGATGATAACATCAGAGTGCTGGAGGAATACGAACAGCTTATACCATCCTGGCTCAGCAAAAATGGAATAAGCGGGAGGATCGTTACCGCAACAACCGACTACAGAGAATATATCAATACATTGAGAGAACGATCCGTCAATGTCTGCATCATTGATATAAACCTTCAGTCTGAGATCAATGGACTATATGTAGCAAAGCTTATAAGGAAAGAAAAAATAAACACAGAAATCATCTTTTGCACAGGAATGCTTGAATACATGCATCAGGCATTCGATGTCAACGCATATCACTTTATCCCAAAGCCGGTGGGAAGAGCTCTTGAAAGATGCCTTCTCAAGCTGGACAGGGAAATAGCCGAAAGGCAGAAGGCAAAGGACGTACTTGAGATAAGCACAAGATCCCGCAGCTACTACCTGTCCCATGACTCGATCTCACATATACTCAGAAGGGGCACAAAAACAGTGATCTATGCCTCAGGTAATGTGATCGAAGTCTATGAAAGCCTCGATTCCCTGGTCTCAAAGCTGCACAGCGATAAATTTGTCAAGTGCCACCGGGCCTATGTTATTAATAAGGATTATATAAACTATATAGATAAAAAGACCAGGACTGTGGTTTTGACAAACGGTTACAGCGGTAAAATCGGCAGCAATGAAAGGGGTGTCTTCTGATGAGCCACATTGGATTACTGATAAATATAATATCATCATTTCTTGCTTCTTTATATACATTATATTTATTCAGAACTGTATACGAGTATCGATTCCAAACCCGCAGAAAGGTAATTTTCATACTTGTATTCTCCTTGATGAACGGATTAGTTTCCTCGCTGATGCAGTCAGCTGCGTACAAACCACTGATCCTGATCATCCTGAGCTCTGTTATGATCTGGTATTTCCTTAAAACACCGATCATCCAGGGATTTTTTGCTTTTTCCCTCTATGCCATAACGACGGCTTTAGGCAACGCAGCGCTGCCCATATTCTTCAATCTTCTCATACCCGGCATCGATGTCGCCACAATGCAAAACAATCTTTTGCTTGCATTGGCGGCAAATATATATGTAAATCTTATCGTATTCATATTTTTCGTTTTGATCAAACCAATAAAACAATACATCAAGCTGATAATGCATGAGAAGCTTCTTATAGTGCTCACCGCAGCAACCTTCGTGGTCATATGCGCTTCATTTGCCATGTACATATATTCCAAAACATTAAATATGTCCATCTATCTTATAATTGCACTGATAAGCATTTCATACTGTGTATTCATACTTCTGATGTGGTTCAATTCCCTCAGGAAGGTCATGCGCGATGAAGACCTGAAGCAGCAGAATTTTTACAATGAATCGCTGCGGTCCACACTGTTTGAGCTTCGAAGGTTCAGACATGACTGGGTCAATAATCTGGTAGTTATTGATTCAATGATAAAAATGAACAAATACAATGAGCTCAAGGGATATTTGTCCGAACTGATGACACACTGTTCTTCACATTGCAGCACCCAGATATATGATGTGAAGAATGCCGGATTGTTTGGCATACTTTCTTCAAAGATCAGTCTTGCTGAAGAAAAAGGTGTGGCTGTAGACCTGCAGGTCAACGGTGAAATCGAAAGCATCCCTGATGTCAAGATATCGGAATTATGCGAGGTAGTAGGCATTTTCATGGACAACGCCATTGAAGAAGCGGGCAAAGGTGAAAATGTCATCGGTGTAAGTGTTAAGAACGGCTCCAACTTCATCGAGATGTCTATTTCAAACAGCTGTTCCCAGCCGCCTGACATAAATAGCATCTATCTTGACGGCTATTCTACAAAAGGTGAAAACAGGGGCATGGGATTGACCATAGCAAAGAAGATCCTTGGAAAGTATAAAAATATTCTTCATATAACCAGTTATGAGAACAACATATTTACACAGACCATTGAGATAGCAAAGAGAAAGGGGCTTTAAAGCCCCTTTCTCTTTCATATGTCTGTTCAGTCTTCCCGTATGAGTGCTTTGGGACATTCTCTCTGATGGAAGGTCCAAAGCCAGCAGCCATAGGTCGAAACAGCAGAAGCCGCTACTACACCTGCCATCGCTGCAAGACAAACCAAGGTCTTGAGATAATTCTTTTTCATACCAGAGCCTCCTCTCTTCCATATTTGTTTTTTGATATTTTGTAAGCTATCGGCGTCATAAACAGAGCCTGGATAAAACATGTAAACAGTATGATCCGGGACCATGTCTCCGGAAGAAGCATGGATGCGGTAAATAAAACCGTCAGCAAAATAAACCCGCCTATGCGGAGCTGTTTTCTCTGTCTCTTTGACTTTACCGGCTTCTGCGGCAGGTCGGCTGGTGCATAAAGATATGCGGAAACATACGCAAATGGCATGACCGGCAAAATCAGATATGAAATTTCGACTTTGAGGTATATAGCTGCAGCAGTGACTCCAAAAACAATGACTGAGTGGGTCAACATACATCCAAGATGTGTTTTGGCATGTATCCCGCCAAGAAATGTCCTTTGTATGCCATATACAGCAACAACTGCAAGAACATAAGGTACGATACCCAGCAATATGGATATCAAAAGGATCACTGCTATTTTAGCCAGCTCCGACACAGTCATATAAACACCATACTCGATCACTTCCCGTCGTTCCGGAGCAATATCGGGTAAGGTTGAATATATCATGTCTGTCATATAGTTACTGATCTTATCGAACATTGTCATCACCTACATAATATTATATATCTGCTATTAGCAAAAACCTCGAATATTTATTGAAATGCCTTTTTGCCTTATCGAATTCAAATAGAGTCACATTTCAACAGCGTATTTAGTCGATTCGTATTCAAACTCAGCTATAATCGACACTTTGCGTGTCTTTTCAGGGCAATAGTTGGGGAAATTATTGTGAAAGTTGACAAATTCACCGTATGGTGATATGTTGTTTTTGTTGGCTTTATTTTGAAATGCTTAGCGTTTATGGTAAAACCATCAATAAAAAGTCTATGCCGCAGAGAGGTACGATATGTTATCCGAATTAGCTGAATGCACAATGCTCATGCTGCAGGTCATTCACGAAATGTACTGTACACAAAGGATAACCTATAGAAAATTTGTTGATCACACATATAATAAACTGCATTTCCTGAGCGAAAATATCGAATTCATCCATTCTGAGACCAAAAGGAAAGATGCTTTCGATATCCTGTGTAAATGCGCTTGTGTTCTGTCGGAACGCAAGGTACAGTATCTGCACTGATGTAATAACTATTGCTTCATATGCTTTTTTATGACTCGTATCACAGCTGTCACTCCGCTGTCATTATCGGCGTCTTGCATAGCAGATACATATTTGTCTGCGTTCTCACTAAGCTGATAAATCGAACGGATCAATACCTCCTCATTCAACCGCTCCTCCTCGAGCACCATACTGTAGCCCTGCTTTTCAAAGGAAGCTGCATTCAGTATCTGGTCCCCCCTGCTGGCGGACTTTGAAAGCGGAATGAGAAGGTTGGGCTTTTTCAGTGCCAGCAGCTCAAAAAGCACCGTAGCTCCGGCTCTTGAGACTACCAGGTCTGCCATTGCATAAATATGGGGCTGTTCTTCGTTTATATACTCAAATTGCTTGTACCCCCGTGTACTGCTAAATTCAGCCTTAATATTGCCTCTGCCGCAGATATGACAGACATTGAAATCCTTCAACAGCTTATCAAGTACATTTCTTACCGCCGTATTGATCCTCTCGGAGCCAAGACTGCCTCCAATGATCATTATTACCGGTTTTGAGCCGCTGAAGCCGCAAATGCTCCTGCCGGTCTGACTTTTGCCCTCCATAAGGGATTCTCTTATGGGTATGCCTGTCTTGATCCCTTTTTTTTCAGGGATATGCTGCCCCGACTCGGGAAATGTATAGCAGACTGCTCTTGCAAAGGGCATTGACAGCTTGTTTGTAAGGCCCGGGGTAATGTCTGACTCATGTATCACAACCGGTATCCTTCTCAGCCATGCTGCCCAGACAACAGGGCATGATACGAAGCCCCCCTTGCTGAAAACGACAGCGGGCTTCAGTCTGCCCAGTATTGAAAAAGCCTGGCCCAGTCCGCCCGCTACTCTAAAAATATCTGTAATGTTTTTAACATCAAAATACCTGCGCAGCTTGCCTGCGCTTATTTCATGATAAGGGATCCCCTCTCTGAGGACCAGCTCTCTTTCAATACCGCCGCGGGAGCCGATATAATGCACATCGAAGCCCTCTCTCCTAAGGACGGGCAGCAATGCTATATTGGGAGTTACATGACCTGACGATCCTCCGCCTGTCAATACTATCGTTTTCATATCACATTCCCTGCTCCCCTGTCACGCAGTGATGATACATCAAAGCCTGTCGGCGCCTGATATGCTCTCAGCCCGAATTCCGGAAGGACAGCCATCAGATGGTCAAATATATCGGACTGTATATTTTCATATTCTATCCAATCGGTAGTCGATGTAAACCCATATACCTCCAGCGGAAGGCCGGTAGATGCCGGAGAAAGCTGGCGCACCATCAAGGTCACATCGTTGCGGATACCGGGATGGTTTTGGAGGTAGTTCAATACATAGTACCTGAAGGTCCCGATATTTGTCATCCTTCTGCCATTGACCGGAACTGATGTATCGATATTCCGCTCCTTATTGTATTGTGAAATTTCCTTCTGCTTGTTTTTTATATATTCGCTGAGGTACTCAATCTTCATAAATCTCTCCAGCATCTCCTCAGAACAGAATCTGATGCTGCTGATGTCGATGCTTATACTGCGTTTGATCCTGCGGGCCCCTG
>JAAYPO010000034.1 GCA_012519745.1 Clostridiaceae bacterium
AGCGGGCTGACAATGCGGCTCATGCCGGTGTATGTGCAATAATTACAGATTTTTGCAACCTTTTATGTATATATTTATTCATTGACAAATACATATAAATGGTATACTTTATTTTTATGCATAAAACACTTTAAACACGTATATTTATTCGTGAGAGAATACATTAAAAGGAGATAGCCATGAAAAAAATCGTTGCATTTATGACGGCCATGATCATTCTGATTACGACAAGCATCATGCTGACAGGCTGCGGCACTCAGGGCAAGGATGTGTCAAATGCCGGGGGTTCAGGAGCTAAAGGAGTGAAGGTCATAGACATACAGCTCACACAGGAGGAGTATGCCTTTGGTGTGGATAAAAGCCAGCCTGAGCTTCTGGAGGAGGTAAACAAGTTTATCGCGCAGATCAAAGCAGATGGGACCTTCGACAGTATTTTAAACAATTACTTTGGTGATGGCACACCTGTCGAAATAGTGTCCGCTCCGCTGGACTCTTCAAAGGATCAGCTTGTAGTCGCTACGAATGCAGGTTTTGAGCCATTTGAGTACACCGCGGGAGACAAATACCTTGGTGTGGATATGGAGATCGCAGCATTGCTTGCAAAGTATCTTGATAAGGAGCTTGTGATCAACAATATGGATTTTGATGCAGTATGCCTTTCTGTTGGTCAGGGTAAAGCAGATATCGCTATGGCGGGACTTACCATAAAGGAAGACAGAAAAGAATATGTAACATTTTCGGACAAATACTATGATGCGGCACAGAAGCTGATGGTCAAGGCATCCGATACCAGGTTCGACAACTGCAAGACTGCAGCAGATGTTGAAGGCATACTTTCAGGCTTTGACAGCAAAGTGAAGATAGGTGTCCAGAATGGCACCACCGGACAGTTTTATGTCCAGGGTGATCCCGACTGGGGCTTTGAGGGTTACAAAACACAGTGCGTGGGCTACAAATCCGGTTCGCTGGCAGTACAGGATATGCTCAACGGCAACATAGACTATGTCATTATAGATGAAGCTCCGGCAAAATGTATTGCAGAGGCTATAAACGAACTTAACTGACACTGGTGAGCCGACAGCGATATTTATCAGGTCCGAGGTGTCAAATATTACTGATAGAGATAAAACAGTACCTCGCCGATAATATTGGCGGGGATATTGTTTCTTAAAGGGAAAAACACAATGGGGAATTTTGATAGAAAAGTAGCTAAATTCTGGGAAACATTTATTGAATACGGCGGGTATACAAAGGTCCTGACAGGGCTGCAAAATACCCTGATCATTGCTGTTGTCGGTCTGGCGATAGGGATCGTTATCGGTACTGTCATCGCCAGTATCGAAGTACTGCCAAAATACAAAAGGCTGCCCAGGATACTGAACGGATTTTGTACGTTTTATGTGGGATTGTTCAGGGGAACTCCGGTAGTCGTGCAGCTTCTGGTAGCGTACTATGTCGTTCTTCCCCTGCTGGGGATGAATATGCCGTCGCTGAATGTCTGCATACTTGTGTTTGGACTAAACAGCGGAGCATATGTTTCGGAGATCATGAGGGGCGGTATTATGTCGGTTGATCCCGGACAGATGGAGGCCGGTCGTGCTGTGGGACTCAGCTACGGAGTCACTATGATGAAGATCGTCGTTCCCCAGGCTATCAAAAACATACTCCCAACATTGGGCAATGAACTGATCGCTCTGATAAAAGAGACCTCCGTTGTCAGTTTTGTCGGGGCGGCAGATCTGTACGTGGCCTTCAGCTATATAGGCACCAACAACTATGAATTCATGGTTCCATACCTTGTAATGGCGTTGATATATATAGTTCTGGTCATGTTGATAGCATTGATGGTCAAAACAATGGAAAGGAGCCTGAGAAAAAGTGATAGACGTAATTGATCTGAAAAAAAACTACGGCAGGCTCGAAGTCCTGAAGGGTATCAATATATCAGTGAAGGAGGGGGAGAAGGTCGCTGTCGTCGGACCTTCCGGAAGCGGCAAAAGCACCTTCCTGCGCTGCCTTAACTGTATGGAGGATCCCACGGACGGCTCCATAATATTTCAGGGTGTGAACATTGCGGATATGAAGGTGGACATCAATGTTCACAGGCGTCACATGGGGATGGTTTTTCAGCAGTTCAACCTGTTTAACAACAAGACTGTGATCGGCAATATAATGCTGGCTCCGCTGCATATAAAGCTCCATGAGCTCCGTATGAAGAAGCTGAAGAACATCCTTATCAAGGTCGGTAACATATTTGCTAAAGAAAAAGCACCCCTTGTTGAAATCAATACAACGAGAGTACAAATCAAAGCTGAGGTCAGAGAAAATGCCCTGCGGCTTCTAAAGAGGATAGGGCTGGAGGAGAAGGCTGAGACCTATCCATCCACACTCTCGGGCGGACAGAAGCAAAGGATAGCGATAATCCGTGCACTTGCGATGAACCCCAAGGTGATCCTGTTCGACGAGCCTACCTCGGCCCTGGACCCGGAGATGGTAGGAGAGGTCCTGGATCTGATCAAACAGCTTGCCGATGAGGGAATGACGATGGTGATCGTGACCCATGAGATGGGATTTGCCCGTGAAGTAGCCACAAGGGTGCTGTTTATGGACGGCGGGCAGATACTGGAGGAAAACACACCTGATGAATTCTTCTCAAACCCACAGAACCCAAGGGCCAGGGAATTTTTGTCCAAAGTGCTGTAATGGCACAGCTCCATCAGTGAGTCGGTATAGAATAATTTCATCAGATCAGCTTTTATCTCATATTAATCTATTTTAATGAGCACCATATGAAATGGAGTGCTGTTAAGGCAGGTTTCATTAAAATGGACGGAGGTAAATGCCATGGATAAATGCCAAAGCATTTTGTGTTCTGTGAAAAGCTGCATATATAACGAAAAAAATGAGAACCATTGCACACTGGATGCTATCCAGATAAGTGCAGCTGCAAAATCAGACAGCGGTGCGCCGTATGATGAGACCTTATGTGCCAGCTACAAAAACCACGCCAGGATGAAGTAAGCGCACATGTCAGCACTTGAGCAGAAAGGGATGACTTCCCGGGTCTTCCGGGAGTCATCCCTGTATTTAGTGCGCCCGGCATATGATCTATGTTAATACTCTCTCAATGCGTCGATTATCCTGTTTTCAATGAATGAATGGAAGGAGGTCCCCAACGCCTCGGCTGCAGCTTGTGGAACAAAGCCTCCGGCCATGGATTTATGGCCTCCTCCGCTGCCGATACCATCCAGAACAGTCATTATTATTTTTCCGGCATCCAGATGAGAGGTCTCATTGCGTACAGAGAACTTGACTCCTCCCTTCCGCGATGAATATACCACTGATAACTCAACTTCCTTCAGAGACATTACAAAATCCGATACGGTCCCCAGAAGTGAATCCGGACAGTCAGCTCCGATATCAGCTATCCCCATGTTGTTGAATATCCTTATATTCTTGATGGCATTGCTGTAAGCCATCAGATCACAAAACTGGAGCTGATTGAGCTGTATGAGGTTCAGCAGTTCTATATCGGCAGACCTGTATAGCATATAGAACATATCAATATCCAGTTTACTGACGCCTCTGGACAGATCCAGCGTGTCAGTTTTCAAACCGTAGATCAGCGCTGTTGCCACGTCTCTGGGCATCTCAACATCATTCTCGACAAAGTATTCTGCGATTATTGAGGAACATGCTCCGACATCTGGTCTGATATCCTGAAACAGATAATCGATTTTATGGAAGGTCGGGTGATGATCTATCGATGCGATCTCATTTCCTATGAAATCTGTAATATTAGCGTTGCCCTTCTGTGAGTCTACCAGAATAATATAGTCGTTTTCTGTCATATCAGGTATTTCCGTGATATTCTTCAGCTTAATGCCCAGCAGTTCTACCATCCTGCTCGTGCTGTACTTTTCTATCTCTCCCCGGTAGCATATATCTGCCTGTATACCGGCATTCTGCAAAAGGTACTGAAGGCCGTAAGCACTGGCAATAGAGTCCGGGTCGGGTGAGTTGTGCATTTGTATCAGGATCCTCTGGCCGCTTTGGGATATGATGTCAATGAGCTTTTGAAGATTGCCGGTCTTTTCCTTTTTGATAATGTCCATAGCTAATACTACCCCCCTACATATAAAGTAAAATATACAAATCACATGTTATATTTTAGCAGATGTGTCCCTGTGATTCAATATTCGGACAAAAAGTGTATTGTTGCCCAAAGCTTGATATTCAGGCGTGTGTGCAAAGGAAAATAGAATAATTCAAGCCTGACCCGGCAGAATCATGTTGCCTGGGAAGATGAGCTGGTGTAAAATCGGTATAAAGAAGGAGATAGAAAAACTTTTTTTATAACAGGAGGTCTGGAATGTATTGTTCAAAATGTGGTAATCAAATCCCAGAAGGAGCAAGTTTTTGTGCTGCCTGCGGAGAGCAAGCATCACAGGCGACCGTAAACGCATCAGGCGTCAATACGGAAGGCAGCAGTGCAGCAGGTATCAATACGGGAGGCGGTAGTACCGAAGGAAGCAGTAACAGAGGCAGCAAAAAAAGCAGCAAGGCAGTTATAATAGTTGTAGCAGCAGTGGCATTCATAATCCTTACGGGAGTCCTGGCGTATGCAAATATGTGGAGGTTTATGTCGGCCAAATCCTATTATGGATATCTTGAGTCAAAAAACCCGACATTTTCCCTCAACAAGCTATATAACGATTTGATCAAGGCAACCGAAGCACAGCCCTTTAGCAAGGAAATCAAGTTTACCATAGGCGAGATCGACGGCGTAGGGCATATTCCAGATAGCCTGGATCTTGAGGATATAAGCCTTACTGCCATGATAGATAACGGCAAGAATGCATCGACGGGCTACCTGAGCGTCAGCTATGATGACAGCGTATTGCTGGATGCATTGATCTACAAGGATAAGGATACCATCGGCTTTGGACTGCCTCTTTTGTATGGCAAAAATTTCAGCATCAAGACCGATGAGATAAGGGAGGTAATATCCAATCTCTCGGGAGAAGAGGTCCCTGATATGTCCGGTATTGGTGAGAAGTCTCTTGAAGAGCTCAAAAAGGAGCTGGACGCTGATACTAAATATATCGACAAGCAGGTGGAGAAATATGGCAAATTGGCATGGAAGAGCATTTCTTCCGACAGCTTTACATTGACCGATGATAATACTGCCATCATATACACATGGAAAAGCGGCGGCAAAAAACGCGCGATGGAAATGGGAGAATGCAGGATCGTTGAGCTCGAGCTTACCGAAAAGGACATGTACAATATAGCCGACAATGTCCTGGAGGCGCTGCTGAAGGATGACAAGATGCTTGAGTTTATCTATAAATATCAAAATGACATAGAACTCATAGGAGGGTATGTCAATGGATATGGATACAGATATGGCATGGCCGATGATGAAGATAAAGTCGACATGAAGAAGGCCATCGAAGAAATGAAGAGCATGCTTGAGGAAGCCAGGGAAGATCTGGAATATGACTTCGATCCGGAGAGCGATAAGGTCGTAATGAAAATGAAGGTTATTGCGGACAGCGACAATAATATCATCACAAGAGAGCTCACTGTTGATGACGGCAGTGCTGTTCTGGCGACCTATACTGATAAAAATGACAACAAGATAACCGAAATCAACTTCGTTGAGGACAAGTCCTATAGCAGAGAGCCGGTCACATTCCACATGTACGACGGAGCAAAAGGCAAGGGCATTATTGTATTAGGGGATGGTGACAAGCTGGAAGTATCCTATGCAGGAAGCGGTGAAGAAAAGAGCGGTATCGGCCTGAATTATGGGTCATACAGATTGAGAGTCGACAGCTATGATTCGGTTGAAGTCGTGCTTACAGTCGATAAGGATGACAAAACCAAGAACGCCGACAAGCTCAAGCTGAACATCTATCAGGATGGATCCAGGATGCTGGCTTTGAATGCAGCTGTTACGGATCTGAAAGACAAAAAGAAACTGAATTTCAACAAGAAGAATGCAATAGATCTGGCGGATGTGGATGAGGATGAGCTTGAGGAAATAGTCTATGAGATAGAGGATAGCTTGCAGGAAATCATTGAAGAGATCACGTATATGATGTATTGATGCTTCAATGACAGACTGCCGAAGATATGATGAGATGCCGCGCTTGTTGCGTGGCTGGAAAGAGAACCTTGAATGGTTCTCTTTTTCATTAGATCAAGTAACGGAGCGGTCAAATAATTAGCATGAAAAGCGGTATGGTGATAATGGAAAGCAGCGTTGACAGCACTACTGTGCGGGATGCAAAGATAGAATCGCTGTCGTATAGTTCTGCAAATATAGCTGTGGTGGTTGCTATTGGCATGGCAACTACCAGTACGCATACTTTCAGAAGCATGTCGGGGAGACCGGCCAGCTTTAATGCCACAAAGGCAATGGATGGGATAAGTATGAGCCTTATTGCCGTAATATAGTAAAGGTTCCAGCCCTTAAACAGATCTCTCAGCTCACAGTCTGCTATGGTCGCACCTATTATCAGCATGGAAAGGGGCGATGTCATAGAGCCGACCATCTCCACAGCGCTGGCAACGGGCACAGGAAGCTTTAGTGAGAAAATAAACAGCAGGATACCTATCGCCACCGATACTATCCCGGGGTTCAGCAGAACCTTCTTTATGGTCTGACGGTCCAGCTTTTTGCTGTCACTGAAAATCATTACTCCGTTTGTCCAGAGAAATATATTGAAGGCAGCCATATAAACCGAACCATACAAAACGCCGATACTTCCGAACAGGCTCGCCAGCAGCGGAAAGCCCATGTAGCCGCAATTGGAGTAAACAGTGGCAAACTTCATTACCTTGCAAGACTCCGTATCGCAGCGCCTGTACAGGACTTGTCCCAGGAGAATTGAAAGGATGTGGGCTGTCATAGCGAATGCAAACACTATGAGCACATTTTTCAATATATCCTGTGTAAAATCAACCTGAAAAGAAGATATGACCAGTAACGGGCTCGTTACCTTCAACAACAGCTCGGACAGCTTCTTGTTGACCGTGCTGTTGAATATCCCGCGCTTTTTGGCGATAAAGCCTATAATCATTATAAAAAAAAGTATCAGTACCTGATTGAATACCGTTCCAGCATTGCCCATGCTACGCCTCACTATGTCACGAATTTTATTGATGGAATAATCCAAGGCATATTATACTACATAAAGCTTGCATATTGATACTATATGTTCGTTTGGGTCGAATTTATTCATGATCATCTATTTTGCGCCCATTGACGATGCGTTATAATAAGGATAGCGCTATCGCATTTTACCAACTAATGAAGCAAAGGAGATACAGCAAATGATGAACAAGAACATGATCCGTGTGATTTACGGTGACGATCCGAAGGCCATGATCATGGAGCTGCTCAATAAAATAAAGCCGGAGGAAGAAATCGATAAAGACATGCTTATAGGCATCAAGCCCAATCTTGTCGTGGCGAAGCCGTCCGGCTCGGGGGCCACAACCACACCGGAGCTGGCTGCGGGAATTGTTGAATACCTGCAGTCAAAGGGCTGCAAAAGGATCGCGATAATGGAAGGCTCCTGGGTCGGCGACCGTACATCTGCCGCATTCAAGGTGTGCGGTTATGAGGAGATTTCCAGACGCTACAATGTCCCGCTTATCGATCTGCAAAGGGATAAATACAGCGGATATGACGCTGACGGGGTCAGGATAAACGTGTGTGACAGCGTTATGAAGGTCGGCTATCTCATCAATATGCCGGTTTTAAAGGGACACTGCCAGACCAGCATGACCTGTGCGCTGAAAAATATGAAGGGGTGTATACCGGATTCGGAGAAGAGAAGATTCCATACTATGGGCTTGCACAGACCTATTGCCCACCTGAGCAAAATCATCAGACAGGATCTGATAATCGTTGACGGTCTCAACGGGGATCTCAATTTCGAGGAGGGCGGCAACCCGGTACGGATGAACAGGCTTATTGCAGGCAAGGATCCTGTTTTGACTGACAGCTACGTTGCACAGCTGATGGGATATGATATCGATGAGATACCCTATATAACAATAGCTGAAAAAATCGGCGTTGGAAGCACAGATCTGTCAAATGCCGATATACAGGAGCTGAACAGGGACAGCAGCGTGAGCACCCCGCTGCCTTCTCGAAGGGTCCAGCAGCTGGCGAAATATATCAGCGCGGACAGTGCCTGCTCTGCTTGCTATGGCAGTCTGGTCTATGCTCTTGAGAGACTTGATGAAAAAGGTCTGCTGGGCAGGCTGAAATCAAAGCTTTACATCGGCCAGAGCTATAGAAACATATCATGTGACGGCATAGGCATTGGGTCATGTACCGGGCGGTTTGACAGCCACATTGCGGGATGTCCTCCCAAGGCCAGGGATATTGTAGAGTTTTTGGAGTCTGTCTGCAGGTAAGCCGCAGCCGGAGAGGTCCAGTCACATAATGATACCAGATTCATAATCTATATTATACTGATGTAGAGGTTGAATGCAGTATGCGCCGAAGCGATGAATCATTTTTTTGTGCTTTTTCACCGGCGCAATTCGTTCTGCTGGCAACAGTACTGGGATTGCTCATCGCACGCGGTATTGATGACAGTGAACAGGAATCGCTTGGCAACTTTCTGGCCACAATGGGACAGGTCCTGCAGACAGCGGCTTCCCAGTCAGAATTCCTTGAGACAGACTGTAAAACAAATAGTAAAGCGCTGGACAAAATAAACGAACTGAAGCAGCAGATATGGGATCTTGAAAATGAACTGAAAGGGCGTTGAAGGAGCCTTGTGGTCCGATGTAAGATAATTCTTCTTTGAACAATGCGTTATTATCAGCCTGCAGGAAATAATAAACTAATAATGTTCCGGAGCCTAAACACTAATTTTTAAAAGGCGGGCTGAATAGATGGAGAAAGAATTCAAAAGAGTAGGGACCCACAATGGGAAATTTCATGCCGATGAGGTCATGTCCACAGCTATCCTCAAGGAGATATTCGATATAGAAGTCATAAGGAGCAGGGACCCAGAGGTACTGAAGGATCTGGAGATCATATATGATATCGGAGAAGGGGAATTCGACCATCATCAGGTGGATAAAAGGTACAGAGACAGCGGCATTCCCTATGCGGCCTGCGGGCTGATATGGGAGCGGTTCGGCAGGGACGTGATAAGGATGTATGATGATGCATTGTCGGAGGAAAATCTGGAGTATATATTCCACGAGATCGACGATAT
This sequence comes from Clostridiaceae bacterium, assembly GCA_012519745.1. Classification (GTDB taxonomy): domain Bacteria; phylum Bacillota; class Clostridia; order Acetivibrionales; family DTU013; genus DTU013. The sequence continues at coordinate 9,255 of JAAYPO010000034.1, forward strand.
GCTGATAAAGGGAATAGATGCTGCCGACAACGGTCTCAGGACCACGAGAGCAATAATACCTACACTTAACATAACGGCCATCATATCGAAATTCAACCCGACATGGGATTCCGGGCCGGATGAGGAAAGCTCTTTCAGTGAGGCTGTCGGACTTGCATCAGGTGTACTGAAAAATGTTCTCAGACAGAAATTATCTGTGGTATATGCCGAGGAGCATGTCCGAAGAGCATATAAGAACCGCACTGTACCGGAGCTGCTGGTCCTGGACAAGCCGTATCCCTGGAATGAGATATTATATCAGATCGATGAAGAGAAACAAATCGTTTATGTGATCAGCCCTGATCATGGTCAGTATATCATCCAGACAGTGCGGCGAAGCGATGGCGGGTATGGAGATGTAAAGCCGCTGCCCCTCTCGTGGGCAGGCAAGAGGGATGCAGAGCTGTGTGCTGTGACAGGTACGGAGGATGCCGTTTTTTGTCATGCGGACAGATTCATCGCCGGTGCCCGGTCACTGGAAAGCATAATGAAAATGGCCGAAATCGCATTGGCTGAGCCTGAGGAAACGAAGCATGAAGAGGTGGATGTCAGTATACTTGATGCCATTAAGAGGCTGATATCGTCAAAGAGGATAAGAGTGTTGAGATAAATCATCATGGGGGCGGACTGCATCTCTCAAACCGGCACGATACAAGACATCCGCTTTTAAAGTGTTTTCAGCCTGCTCATTTATGGGAAAACATAATCTGGATAACGTAAAGCAGATTGTGAAAATATACGAAGTGCTATGGGATAAAGATGAAACGGAGTGGGGGATGCAACTGATGAAAATCGCTGTTTTATTGCCAGTCAGAGAGAAGCACAGGAGGCTGCTGGAGGAAAGGGCACCTAAGGCAGAGTTTTTGTATGAGAGCTTAAAAACCTTGAATATCGAGCATATAAAGGATGCGGATATCATTATAGGCAATCCGCCTATCAAGACAGTTAGAGAACTGAAGAATCTGAAATGGCTGCAGCTGCAAAGTGCAGGGGTCGGGGAGTATGCAGATCCCGGCATATTATCCGAGGATGTGCTGTTGACAAATGCTTCGGGTGCCTATGGTCATGCGATTTCCGAGCATATGCTGGGAGTTTTGCTGGAGCTGTATAAAAAGCTGCACATCTACAGGGATCAGCAAAATAAGAGCCAATGGTCGTATGCCGGTAAGGTCAGGACGATTTTGGGCTCAACAGCCCTTATTGTCGGACTTGGTGATATCGGAGGAGAATTTGCCGCACGGCTGAAGGCCCTGGGTGCCTATACCATCGGTATCAAGCGGAAAGCCTCTATCAAGCCGGATTATCTGGACGAGCTTCATATGATGGATATGCTCGAAGCCTTGCTGCCGTGTGCAGACATTGTTGCATTGAGCCTTCCGGAAACGCCGCAGACAAGAAACATAATAAACAGAGATAGGATACAGCTGATGAAGCAGGATGCCGTGCTGATCAATGTAGGCCGCGGCAACGCAGTGGATACGGAGGCTTTGTGTGATGCGCTGGTGAGTGGACGGCTTTGGGGAGCCGCACTGGATGTGACCGATCCTGAGCCACTCCCTAAGGAGCATAGATTGTGGTCAATTCAGAATGCTGTGATCACTCCGCATGTTTCGGGGGGCTTCAGTCTGGAGCTGACCTTTGACAAGATCATCGGCATATGCGCTGCCAACCTGGAGGCCTACATGGGTGGATGGGAGCTTTCGAACCTGGTCGACCGCTCTGCAGGATACTAGCTGATACTGCACCGAATATTTTCTGCGAAGCTACGGATAATATCTGCATACAAATCGTAAAGGAGTAATGCAGGTGAAATTTAAGGAAAGCAAGACATATGTGAATCTGATGAGGGCATTTGCAGGAGAGAGCCAGGCAAGGAACAGGTACAATATAGCAGCATCGGCTGCAAGGAAGGAAGGTCTTCAGATCGTGGAGGCTGTGTTCAATTACACGGCGGATCAGGAGCGATCCCATGCCAAGGTGTTTTATGAGCTTCTGAAGGATCATGCAGGAGAGAGCATTGCTATCGAAGGAGCTTATCCGGTGGACCTGTACGAAAGCACTTTAAAGGCATTGAGGGCGGCCCAGCAAAATGAAAATGAGGAATGGGACAATGTGTACAAAAACTTTGGCCTCACTGCAAGGGAAGAGGGCTTCAATCAGGCCGCCTATATTTTTGAAAGCATAGCGAAGATCGAAAGGGTGCATGCCGAAAGGTTCGAGAGGTTTGCAGACGAGCTGGAAAACGGCAGCTTGTTCAGGAAGAAGGATGAGATAGTTTGGATCTGCACAAATTGCGGACATATACATGTCGGCAGAGAGGCGCCGGAGGTCTGTGCTGTATGTAAGCATCCAAAGGGCTTTTTCCTTCCGTTTGCAGAATCCTTTGCAGCAAGATAGACAGGCAGAAGTGAAATAAGGCAGGCAGACTGTAAGGCTCCCTATCATTTTGAAAAGGGCCTGGTCGAGTCTGTCTGCCATATGTACCCTTTACGCTGTCAGCTGTTGCCGCCAAAGAAGGTGCCGATCCCAATATTGCCAAGAATGCTGCCCTCTTCACGGTTCCTGCCCTTGGTGCCGGCGGAGAATATCCTGTCGGCAAGTCTGGAGAAGGGCAGGGATTGGAGCCATACTGTTCCCGGTCCTGTCAGTGTAGCCAATGCAAGGCCCTCGCCGCCAAAGAGTGCGGTTTTTATATTGCCGGCAAACTTGATGTCATAGTTCACACTCGTTGTCATAGCAACAAGACAGCCTGTGTCAAGCATTAGAGTTTCGCCGGGCTTCAGATCCTTCTTTACTATGGTGCCGCCTGCATGCATGAATGCCAGACCGTCACCCTCCAGCCGCTGCATTATGAAGCCTTCGCCGCCAAACAGTCCCACTCCGATCTTCCTCTGGAATGCAATGCCCACCGATATGCCTTTGGCTGCACAAAGGAAGGAGTCCTTCTGACATATGAGGGTACAGCCGTAGTCACCCAGATCAAAGGGCACCACCGTCCCCGGATAGGGTGCGGCAAATGATACACAGCGCTTTTCGTTCCCGATATTTGTAAAAGAGGTCATAAAGAGGCTCTCGCCTGTGACCAGACGCTTTCCTGCCGATAAAAGCTTGCCCATCAGAGCGTTTCCTTCTTTACCCGAACCGTCCCCGAAGATGGTATCCATTTTTATGGCGCTGTCCATGTACATCATTGCACCGGCTTCGGCGATGATGGTTTCGCCGGGATCCAGCATGATCTCCACGAACTGGATATCCTCTCCGTGGACCTTGAATTCCACTTCATGAGCCTTGAGCATTCTGCCCGCCGCAGCGGTATGATTTTGCGGCTGAGGAGCATAGCCAGGTGCAGGGCGGGATGATGCCGTGCCGGCAGGTGCGGGGTTTACCCCTTCAAGCCTGGTGCCGCAGGATTTACAAAATTTCTGACCATACCCGTATTCGGTTCTGCAATTTGGACATAACATCTTACGTTCCCTCCTTAAAGATAAAGCTAAAAATCAGTAATCGGTGTCACAGTTGTATCACCAATTGTTCATTGCTTTTATTATATTGCATTTGAACTCTTCTGTAATCACCCATCAGGTAGATTTTTTGGAAAATATGGGTGATTTTTTATATGGGTGGGATGAGCCAGCCCTTATGGCAAAAAAGATAGAGAGATGGCAAGTAATAGAGTGAATACATTTTTGCGATATGATAATATATGTATTGGGAATATATATCGCTGGGTTGCTTGCTTTATCCAGGCGTAAAACAGCAGCATTCGATAAATTTATACAGAAAGGTAGTGGAGCATTGTGAAGGAAATCAAAATCGGGACAGGTGCCGTTGGGACGGCCTTTACTGACAGCTGGAAAAAATGTGTCGGGACGGGCAGGCTGGGACTGGCTCTGCAGAAGGAATATCTTGATGGATTGGATTATGTGCAGGAGCATATCGGTTTTTCATATATACGCGGGCACGGACTGTTATGTGATGATGTGGGCATCTACCGTGAGGATAATATCGATGGCCAATGCAGGCCGTTCTACAATTTCACTTATATAGACCGTATCTTTGATTCTTATCTGGAGCGCGGCATCAAGCCCTTTGTCGAGCTTGGCTTCATGCCTTCAAAGCTGGCTTCGGGAGAGCAGACCTTGTTTTATTGGAAGGGAAATACCACTCCTCCGAAGGATTATGACAAGTGGGCGGAGCTTATCAAGGCTGTTGTCAGACATTTTATTTCAAGATACGGTGAGCAGGAGGTCCTGACATGGCCTTTTGAGGTGTGGAATGAGCCTAACCTGCCGGGTTTCTGGAAGGGCGCTGACATGCAGGAATATTTCAAGCTTTACAAGGTCACGGCATATGCGGTAAAGGAAGTGGATGGACGCTTGCAGGTCGGCGGTCCCGCTATTTGCGGCGGCGCTGATCATTGGATAACGGAGTTTCTGGATTTCTGCCGGAGAGAAAATGTGCCGCTGGACTTTATATCAAGGCATGCCTATACATCATCTCAGCCTATGTCGGTTTCACCGCATTTCATGTATCAGGACATCTGGAGCTCTGACTATATGTTCAATGAACTAAAGAGTGTCAGAGAGATGATAGACAACTCACCCTACTCGGAGCTTCCGTTTTACATAACAGAATACAATACCTCCTGGCATCCTCTGAATCCCGTCCATGACACAGTGTTCAACGGTGCATATATCGCAAGGATACTGAGCAGGGGCGGCGACTACGTGGATATGTTCTCCTATTGGACCTTCAGTGATGTCTTTGAGGAAGCTGATGTGCCCAGAGCACAGTTCCATGGAGGTTTCGGACTGATAGCACTGAACGGTATACCCAAGCCGACGTTCCACACATTCGCTTTCTTCTCAAGACTGGGTGAGGAGCAGTTGTACAGGGATGATAATATCATCGTGACGCGCAGGAAGGACGGTTCCATTGCAATTGCTGCCTGGAATCCCGTCATAGTCAACAGGAGCGGGTCGGATCAGGAGTCGGGAAATGCGGTAAATGACGGCGATAAATACAAGGCAGCAAATGAGGCTGCGGAGAGCCGGGAAACCAGAAGCTTTGAAATAGAGCTTCCATTTGACTGTGAAGCTGTGTTCATGAAGAGACAGACCGTAAATGAAGATGTCGGGAACCCGCTGAGGACCTGGATGCAGATGGGAAGACCAAGGTACCCGGGCAAGGATCAGGTGGAAGCGCTCCGACAGGCAGCACAGCCTGGCCTAAACACCTGCAGGATCAACACCGACGGCGGAGCAATAAGGTTTAATTTGGAACTGACCAAGAATGAGATCACATTAGTCGAATTATCGGCCATAAATGATGAGACCGACACATATATCGGATTGGATGACAGCTTTATCGGATATTGACGCCTGACTGACCAGACTTTATATAGGGGACACTCCTCGACCCGGTGACAATTGATTTATCAATTTTCACTCTGGAATACTTCCTGCAGAGGAGTGTCCCCTTACCTTGAACCTTTTCTGTAAATCCGGAATACTCTGTATTACGGAAACATTTATACAGAGAGGGTGACGATATGGTTGAATTAGGCTTGATCCACTGGGCTTATTTGTTTTTTGTCCTTGTGATCATATGCGTGATGATCATGAGAAGAGATACCAGTCTCGTCTGCATTCTAGGGATATTCTGCCTCGGACTTGTTGCTACAGCTTCTGTATACCTATCCATAATGGGCGTATTCAGCAGTCTGATATATGCCATAAAAGAGCTGATGGGAACTATACTCATTATTTCTGTGATAACTGCGATGAGCAAGGAGCTGCTCAGCTCCGGTATAAATGAAACAATGGTATACCCGTTCACGAAGCTGATAAAGAGTCCTGCCCTGGCATACTGGGTCATTGGTATCGTAATGATGTTCATTTCATGGTTTTTCTGGCCGTCGCCCGCCGTTGCGCTGCTGGGGGCAGTGCTTCTGCCGGTGGCATTAGATCGG
>JAAYPO010000035.1 GCA_012519745.1 Clostridiaceae bacterium
CGGTGTATCATATTCACATGAAAGGTTTTTTGAGTCATTTATCAGCAGCCAAAGCATGGCAGATACCATATATAGAAGCTGTTCTCGGTGATGAGATCACAGATAACGCTCCGAATGAGATCACTGTTTTCGAGCAGGACCAGCGATAAGTCCTAGGCCCGATCACAAATGTCCATCTACCATGGCATGTACAAATGTCCATCTACCACGCTATGGCAATCACAGATCAGTCATACTTCCCTTTGCCATGGCATGCACAAATGTCCATCTACCATGCCTTGCCTATATCTCGAATGCCTTCTTGAGTCTCTCAAGGGCATTTTGCAGGATGGATGCGGGGCATGCGATATTTATGCGCTGAAAGCCCTCTCCGCCGGCACCGAACATAGTTCCCGGGTCCAGCCACAGGCCTGCATTGTGAACGATCAGCTCATCCAGCTCGCTGTCTGAGAGTTCCAGAGCGCGGCAGTCGAGCCAGACCAGATATGTGCCGTCAGGTTCGACAAGCCGAATGAACGGAAGCTCCCTGGCCAGGAAGCCCCGAAGGAGGCTGAGGTTTGATGCAAGGTATACATTTAGCGCATCAAGCCACGGAGCACCGTGCTTGTAGGCAGCCCTGCATGCTGTCAGCCCCATTACATTAGGCTGGCTGTAGCCGGTCCTGTCGATTTCCAGCTTGAACAGCTTTCGCATATCAGCATTTGAAATAAAGATGTTCGATATCTGAAGGCCGGCCAGGTTAAATGTCTTGGTGGGTGCCGTGCAGGTAATGGTAATGTCTGAAAACTCGGGCTTGATCGCCTCAAACACATGATGGCGGTGCCCGGGGTAGACGAAATCGGCGTGGATCTCATCTGAAATCACCTTGACGCCGTGTTTTACACAGATATCGCCCATTGCGGCCAGTTCATCCCTTGTCCATACACGTCCCACAGGGTTGTGGGGACTGCATAGGATGAACATCTTCACCTGGTTTTGCACCACTTTGTTTTCAAAGTCAGCCAGGTCTACGGAATATTTCCCGTCTTGATACACCAGCTCATTGACCACCAGCCTGCGTCCGTTTGCGTGTATAGACCCCTCAAAGGGATAGTAGACCGGCTGCTGGATCAAAACAGCATCGCCTTTCTTCGTCAGTGCGCGGATCGCAGTGCAAATGGCGAACACAACACTGGGTGTCTTCACCATCCATGCTGAAGAAGGATGCCAGTCAAAGCGGTCGGCATACCAGCCGGCCAGGGCATCGAAATAATCGTTGCCGACTGCATCGCTGTAACCGAATATCCCGTGACGGCTTTTTTCAGCCAGCGCCTCCAGCACCTCCGGCGGGGCCTGAAAATCCATGTCGGCCACCCACAGAGGGAGGATGCCTTTGGGTTTTCCGATTTTTTCTGCAAAGTCATACTTTAGTGAGTCCGTTCCGTGACGGTCGATTATTTTATCAAATGAATATGTCATGTCTGATTGACCTCCAATGCCTGTTTCAAATCATCAATTAGGTCTGCGGAGGATTCCAGCCCGACGGAAAGCCGCAGCAGTCGTTCGTTTATGCCCTTTGCCTCGCGTTCCTCCTTTGGGATGTCAGCGTGGGTCTGCAGCATGGGGTAGGTGATGAGGCTTTCCACACCGCCCAGGCTCTCGGCGTACTGAATGACCCGTACATGCCCCAGGATGCCAAGGGCTGTCTCCCTGCAATCTGTTTCAAAGGAGATCATGGCCCCGAAGCCGGTGGTCTGTCTCCTTGATACCTCATAGTGGGGATGGGACGGAAGGCCCACATAGTGAACGGCCCTGATCCTTTTGTGAGAGCAGAGCCATCGGGCGATCTCCAACGCGTTCTGCTGCTGCCGCTCCATCCGGACGGCCAGTGTTTTGATCCCGCGGATCATGAGCCAGCTGTCAAAGGGGGAAAGGCATGCGCCTGTCGTTTTATAAATAAAGCGCAGCCGCTCGGAGAGTTCGCTGCGGGAAACCACCAGAAAACCGGCCAGCGTGTCGTTGTGCCCGCCCAGATATTTTGTGCCGCTGTGTACCACGATATCGGCTCCAAGCTCCAGAGGTTTCTGAAAATAAGGTGTCAGAAACGTATTGTCCACTATCAGCAGCAGGCTGTGTTTTTTACAGAGTGCCGAGACGGCTGCCAGGTCGGTGACCTGCATCATAGGATTGGTCGGGGTTTCAACAAAGACTGCTTTTGTCTCCGGTTTGATGCGGGAGACAATATTTGAAATATCCGATGTATCGACCAGGTCAAAGGAAAGGCCGTTTTTTATCGAAATGCGGTGAAACAGTCGGTGAGACCCGCCATAAAGATCGTCCGAGGCTATGATGTGGTCTCCGGCACAAAATAGCTCCATTAGCGCTGTGACAGCGGCCATACCTGTGGAAAAAGCCATGGCATCGCTGCCGTTTTCAAGCTTTGCAATAGTATTTTCCAGATGTTCGCGAGTTGGATTTTGTACTCTGGAATAGTCGTACCCCGTACTCTGCCCGACGCCGGGATGGACAAAGGTAGCCGACTGGAAAATGGGGACACTGACCGCTCCGGTCGTGTCATATTTATTATCGTTTCCATGAATGCATAGTGTATCAAATTCCATAAGCTGCTCCTGTCGTTTCGTTATATATAGTACATGATCGTCTGTTCTTCCTTGTTCTTTTCAGCCTCTGCGACCAAGTCGTCCAGGGTGACATGGGACAATACTTCGTTGACTGATTTGTCCATGATATCAAAGACAGACAAGCGCATGGCCGCTTCGATCTCAGGTGCTTTTTCCGGCACAGTGTCTTCGGCAGCCTCGAACAGCGAGGTTTCAACAGCCGACAGCACGTCCAGCACAGTTATTTGCCCTGGCATTCGAACAAGCTGGTAGCCGCCTTGTGCGCCCTTTACCGATTTGACGATTTCGCCGCGCTTGAGCATCGAAAATACCTGCTCCAGATAGATTTTAGAGATACCCAGCCTCTCGGAGATGCTTATGACTGTAATATATTCACCGTTGCTATATTGCTGCGCCATATCAATGACAGCTGCCAGCGCATAGCGTCCTTTGGCGGAGATCCTCATAGTAAATTCCTCATTTCATATATAATTAGTATGTATTCATTATAATAGGATATAACATAGCATTTGTCAATAGTATACAATTCATATATGGAAAATATTTTTTATAAAACTATTGACAATATTTATGCAACACTGTATGATAACTATAGTATACTAAACATATATGAATTATATGAACGGAATTGACAGGGTCCGTTAAAACTAAAAGGTTAAGCTGCGAATATAAAGGTATAAATAATACTGTGAGTTTATTAAGGAGGAAGGGATATGTCGAAAATTTACAAGAATCTCACCGATCTTATTGGAAAAACGCCGCTGCTGGAGCTCTCAAACTATGCGAAAAAGCACAAGCTTGGAGGGGCAGTCATAGGCAAGCTGGAATACTTCAATCCTGCGGGCAGTGTGAAGGACAGGATTGCAAAAGCAATGATCGAAGATGCCGAGGAGAAAGGGCTGCTGAATCCTGAGTCGGTCATTATCGAACCGACCAGCGGCAACACCGGGATCGGTCTTGCTGCAGTTGCCGCATCACGTGGTTACCGCACCATACTCACGATGCCCGAGACTATGAGCATCGAGCGCAGAAACCTTTTAAAGGCATATGGAGCTGAGCTTGTACTGACCGAGGGACCCAAGGGAATGTCGGGTGCCATTGCCAAGGCAAAGGAGCTGGCGGCGGAAATCCCTCATTCATTTATTCCCGGCCAGTTCGTAAACCCAGCAAACCCCAGGGTGCACATGGAAACCACCGGTCCTGAGATATGGGAGGATACGGACGGGAAGGTAGACTTTCTGGTTTCAGGGATCGGCACCGGCGGCACCATTACCGGCGCGGGAGAATACCTGAAGTCAAAGAATCCGAATATCAAAGTGGTCGCAGTTGAGCCGGAGGCGTCCCCGGTACTGTCCGGCGGCAAGCCGGGACCCCACAAGATACAGGGGATCGGAGCGGGCTTTGTCCCGGAGGTTTTGAACACAAAGGTATATGATGAGGTCATCCAGGTGAAAAACGAAGATGCTTTTGAAGCCGGACGCGAGCTGTCCCGGACCGAAGGCCTCCTTGTTGGCATATCCTCCGGTGCGGCAGTCTGGGCGGCGACAGAGCTTGCCAAACGCCCCGAAAACGCCGGCAAGACCATAGTAGCGATCCTGCCGGACACCGGCGAGCGCTATCTCTCGACACCGCTGTTTTCCGAATAATATAATACTGCTGCACGATATGAGGAGCCTCCTGAACGAATGGGACGGCTCCTTTTATGTGCACCCGAGCAATGTGCGCCCGAGTAATGTGCGCCCGAGCAATGTGCGCCCGAGCTATGTGCGCCCGAGTAATGTGCGCCCGAGCAACATATTAATTGCAAATTGAGTAGCATAATGCAATAGTTCACGTGGATGAGATGTTTTCGACGTATTGTCCGCGGTGTACGTACAGTGCTTCGGTGGCTTGGGGAATATAAGTCTTTCGCGGATCATACTTATCGTAATTTTCCGCATATCCGGTATTGATCCCGTCAAACACCACCGGAAGGCCTGCCGATGTGAAGATGCCTTTCCCATCCTGTATGTGAAAATGTATATGTGGCTCCGAAGTGTTGCCGGAATTTCCGCAGCGAGCGATCCGTTCACCGCGCTTCACCTGCTGGCCTTTTTTGACCGTTATGCTGCCGGGCAAAAGGTGGGCGATAAAGCTGTATTCTTTGTCCGTGTGCCTAATAACTATGAAGTTTCCGCGAATGTCTTTAACACTGGAATCTGTTGAACCATTTCCATATGTTTTCGAGTCCGGCCGGTCATTTCTAAAGCAGATAACAGTTCCGTCAGCCGGTGCAAATACGTCTCTGCCGTAACAATACGGGCCGAGAGATTGAAAACCGAGCTTGTTGCCAATGTATAAGTCAAGCATTTTTTCGGTAATTCTACTAACCGGCCCTTGTATATAACTATCTCATATCTTGGATTTATGACAAGACGGCCAAAGCTTGGGCAATATTATCGGGCAATATAGGGAGGGTGTGCAAAAACCGCGTTATCTGGGCACGATTTCATTGAGATCATTTAATGATTATTGAGATTATTCAATGATTGTGGCATATAATCGGATTGTTATTGACTTATGTATACTCCGGAATAGTATCATGTGCCAAGATAACGCGGTTTTTGCACACTGCGGTCTTGGAGAATCAGAAATGCTGCCCTTATCTGTAAAATCATCTGTGTGGGATTGGTTTGCTGCCTTTACTGAACTGGAAGCTAGGTCATTCATGAATGGCCCTGAGCAAGAATCCTATGTAGATAATTGTAGAAATTTGTAGTAAAATTGAATGTGCAGTAGATACTTTCAATTGACGTAATAGAGGCCATAAATGCTGAATCAAAATAATTCAACAGGAGCTGCTTATGTATTGTAATAGCTGTAATAATAAACTGCCGGAGGGAGCAAAGTTTTGTGGGAAATGCGGTACAAAGGTCGTGATCAAGCAGTACTGTGCGCAGTGTGGTACACAACTGGCGATAGATGATATATTTTGCACACAGTGTGGTGCAAAACATGGTGAGGCGGCTGGGAGCAACTCTAATCAGCCTGAGGCGCCAAAGCGTGATGAATTCGGTTTTGAGATAATACCGGGCATTTCTGATTTTGTTTATGAACCGAGGCCTGATTCCAGTAAGCTTGATGAATTACCGAAGATGCCGGATTTTGATGAGCTTGATGAATTACCGGAGATGCCGGATTTTGATGAAGCCGTGACAGACGAGCCTGTCGTTCTGCCAATACCAGAAGGCATAAAAGAGATTAATAGAGATAATATACCAAATGCTCTAAAGGATAAGGGATATACATCTGTTATCATTCCCGAGGGTGTTGTAGAAATAGGCTATGATGCTTTTTACGGATGGGAAAAACTCGAAAAGGTTGTTTTGCCACACAGCGTGAAGCAAATTCATTCTACTTCCTTTAACAAATGCAAATCCCTGCGGGAAGTAGTTATTCCAAACCGCGAAACATATATGCAGAGCAATCCTTTTTGGAACTGCCACGAAGCACTGGTGATCCACTGCCCATTTGGCAGCTACGCAGAAAAAACGGCACTGGAGCGTTGGATAAAGATCAAGTATACAGACCGCGAAAGATTTGAGGCTGATGTGTCCTATAAACCTGCACCGGCCGGTAATGGACGTTTATGTGGCACAGTATGTTACAATGTTGCCTGCAACGAACAGAACGGACACGAATACGGCGGCTGGTATTACGATCTGTTCTTTGATAATTGCGGCTTCTTCAATTTGGTCAGGTTCGATGAGGATAATGTTAATGCCATAGATGTTTTGAGGGAAGAGGAATGCAAAAAAACGCAGCGGAATGATATTATTATACAGACAAACAGGTTTGGCGTTTTTGTGTTCCTGAAATCAAATGTCCTTTGGTATTACCATGATGGAGTGCCGGTAAAGAAAATTGAAATGGATAAGCTTCTGCCAAATCTTCAAAGCAAGATCAAAAAGGAAATGAAGGAATGGCACGGCAGAGATGAGTACGAGTGTCATTTGTTCAGCTCGGTCTGGGTATATGGGCAGGTATTGTACTTTACCACGAATTTTGATTATGATAAAGGGATCATCTACAAATGCGACCTTTCAACTGATGAAATCCGCCATTTTAAAATAACAAAGCCCCGGAATGTGGAAAGCTGCTCTATTTCCAGAATAACCGGGGACGAACGCTATGTGAGCTTTAATATTGATGGGGACGGACAAAAAAGGCTGCTGGACACATTCACCGAGGGCGTACACAAAACAAATGCCAGATACATCGACTTTGAAGCAAAACGCTGTTACTACAATTGCGATACTTATAGCGGGGAGAACGACAAGCCGATTTTCACGCCGGAAGGGTTCCAAAACTTTTGGCTGACCAAAGAGTTTACAAGCACACTAAACGGAACGCAAAACGGAGAATATATCGGCAGATTCTATAGAGAGTGCCTTTTTACAGGGGATGCGTTTTACGGCTTTCGCTATGGGCATACAAAGAAGTACCAGGCACAGGAGGACCACTACTACAATCTGTATAAAGTTACGCAAAACAATTGGAGCTATTTGAACGCAGGCAGCCGCGGCGGAATCGAAGAGTTCAGTATTCAGGGCAATTACTGCTATTTCGACACTACAAACGGTATCCGTGCAAAGCTTGATGGCAGCGGTATGGTTAGAGGCTGGACCGGAAAAACCGGAGGAATGAGGGAATACGGCTCGCTGATGGAGACTGAGATGGTCTTTAGAAGACTGTGCCTGCAAGAAGCAGAGTTCGACATATAAGAGAATATACACAGGTCGCTCAAGGAAATGTGATGATACTTTAACCGATAAGTGTGCATTTACAAATAACGGAACTATTGAAAACAAAAACTACATTGAAGTTCTATCAAACGGCTTGTTTAGGAAAACTGGCGGGAATCCTCCGCATTTCAATGGGGAGATGAAAGCCAGGTTTCTGCAAGAAACTTTACCGCTTTACATGATGTTATTGTCATCTCATAAACGCTATCACTATATGCTGATAA
>JAAYPO010000036.1 GCA_012519745.1 Clostridiaceae bacterium
CACAACTGGGAGCAGGATGAGGAAGAGTAAGCTGAGAAATGTAATAGCCCCCTGTATGCAATATCGTATACAGGGGGCTTTTATATAGACTGCAGTCCGCATTTTCACATGTGTGAAAGTACAGACCGCAGAAAAATATACCTACTTAATGTCAATAACTATGGTTATCTTGTTTAGATCCTTATTATTAAAATCAAAGATGCTGCTATCTATAGTGTAAACAACTGAATTGCCGGCATTAACTTGCTCGTCTGCAATAATACAATGACGGACACCATTATGATCTATTGAAATATCCAGTACACCGTCCGCTTTAAAGGTTATAGGTATATCGGCAGACTGTATGAAACCATCGATCACATTAGCATTACAGTCTATGCTCTCTATTTTGCCGGTCTTTGCAAAAGCATATGTCACAGGCTTGCCGGGGCGGCCCTTGTTGTATGTGGTCAGATGAAGGCTGTACTGCCCGTCAGCAGCTTTATGGCCTTGAACATCATTCCCGTCCCATATGAATGAATTGATCCCTGCATTTCCATCCAGTCCGTTCTGCTCATACACAAGCTCATTATTTTCATTGAGGATACTGTAATCAAATGTACAGTCTTCCGAAAGCCCGACGTTGAAGCTGACTGAGTCACTCACACTTACGTTTATCCTTCCCTGCACATTGTTGATAAGATCTGTGAATACAAAACCTTCTATAATGTTGGCTGTAAATGCCTTGTAGCTGATATGACAAAAGCCCTGATCACCCCAGTCTCTGCCCCAGGAGCTCAGTATAATGAATGCTCCTGCTCCGTCCGGAGAGATGAAGGTATCATCATAACCGACTACGACATAAGCGTGTTTAAATGGCGTATTGCTTTCAACGGTTATTATACTGACACCATTCATATCCTTGCGGGGATAACAAAAGCTGTAGCCTATATTGCCGCCTGCTACTATTAAATCACCGGTATTCAGGTACTCCCTGATCCTTTGGATTATCTCCCGGTCAGGTGTATCATATTTGCTGAACAGCCGGCACCATTCGCTGACCCTGTGAGGATATGCGCCTGCAATCACATCTTTGGATGGGAGCGTATGAAAGTCACCCGGTATATATGGAAAATCAAACATCGTTGCGGCACATGTTTGCTGCAGAAGCTGGGCAGCATCAGCCAAGGAGCAGCCATTGTCTATACCGTTATTGAGCTGGTTGTAGATAAATGAGGGACTAAACACATGATTGCTTATAATGATACCGTCCTGCATAACATCCCACATGAAGTCTTTTGCCTGCTGATAACTCCTCAGATAATATCCGGCTGCCCATCCAACACAGCTGTTCTCATGCTGTTCTCCGACCGGAGGGAGCAGTGCCGAACCGGAATGATCGACTGAAGATGGCAGTGACGAGGGATCCAGACCATATTGCATGAGTTCGGCTGTGATATTGTCCGGCAGATCCCTGTTGCTTTTCATTCTGGTATTTCCCGTAACAAGGCCTGTCCACTTTTGAGATATTGGTTCGATATCGATCACATGCCAGGTATTATTTATGTTTTTTAGTTTTTTGAGGTATATCTGCTGATCCATGCATGTAAAGATCTCAACATGTGCATCATCTATCATTCTTTCATCGATCAACGCTTCGCCCGGCTCCAGCGGATAATTGCTGCCGGCAAGTATGGAGGCTGCGGCTGATACTAAAATGAAGCATAAAATCACAGGTAAAATGATCAGAAGCTTTTTATCATAACGACACATAATAATAATCCTCTCGCAGTACTTTGGGTAAAAAAACCAAGAGGTACATATCGAGCCTCCTGGTTTTCTTTTGAATCAGGTTATTTAGTTAGTTTCACCTGATAAAAGATCCTTGAAAACCTTGAATATTGTGAGTTTGAGGCAGGAATTTCAATGCTGAATGTCGAATTATACAACATAATACAAAAATGACAAAAGGTGATAGATATGTTGA
>JAAYPO010000037.1 GCA_012519745.1 Clostridiaceae bacterium
ATGAGTAGAATGGTAAACTTATAGTAAGAAAAAATTTCTATATTTCGAAACTTACTTTTAACGAGACAGTAATTATTTGTCTTTATTTAGGCAAGATGTACGATCCCGGAGAGTTATTGAATATATTCATACAGTAAAATATACAGTCAAATATATTGTGAAATGGGGATATGCATGTTGGACAAAAAAGCAATAGGAAAGTTTCTAAAGTCCGTCAAAATTCCTAATTTTCTAAAGAATTTCAGTAAAAAGATTGCCGAAATAAAACTGGGAAAAAGCGATAATGCTTTCGGCAGGGTGCTCGGCTGGTTAAGGAGCGTCGAGATCCAAAGCGTAAAGTTCAGGATCATCATCGGTCTTCTTGTACCTATTCTTTTGCTTGCTTTTTATGGTGTGCTGTCCTATAAGAAAACAGAGGATGCCATAATCGGCAAATATGAGGAAAGTGCGGCTGATACCATAGATGCCGTAAGCAAGTATATGAATTTTGGGCTTGCCATGGTTGAAAAATCCACCCAGGAAATCACACTGGACGTGAATTTCAGAAAATTTTTCGAACTGAACTATGAGAAAGCGGTGGAAAGCGTAAAGACAGCTGATGATATATTCGACAGGATGACTCTCAATACGCTCACCAATATATTTATTGAAAATATGCACATAATCGGAAGGAACGGATTCGACCTCTCCACAGTTTTTGATGTTGACAACAATCTTTATGATGTTGTGGCAGAATCCGACGTTGGACGTCAAATCAAGGAAAAGAAGCTTGACTTTATATGGGTATCTAAGCATCCCGAGCTGGATATGGCTCTGAAAAAAAGCAAAGAGCCGTACAATACGGACAGCTATGCAGTCTCGGCAGTAAGGAAGATGAGGGATACCAGGGGATTTATCATTGTTGATATCTCAAGTGAACAAATACGTAATTTATTCTCAGGGTATGATATGGGAGAAGGCAGCATTATTGGCTTCATCACAGAGGACGGCAGGGAGACTCTGATAAATTCCGATGAGACCAGTGTATTCACATCGCTTCCATATTTTCAGAAGGCGCTGGAGTCGGAGGATGAGAGAAATTTTGAATATGTCGATTATAAAGGGACAGATCATTTGTTCATATACAGCAAATTCAGTAATGCAAAAGGCACCGTTTGCGCACTTGTGCCCAAGAGCACAATATTGGAGGAAGTAAAAGGTGTCAGGACACTGAGTATCCTGTTTGTGACAATAGCATGTGTCGTTGCAATAGTTATCGTGCTGCTGATCACTGCAGGTATCACCAATGCGATCAATTCAATGAATAAATCCATATCACAGGTCGCAGAGGGGGATCTGACCGTCGGCTTCGATACGACGAGAAAAGATGAATTTGCAGCTCTGACCGGTGGTATTTCCAACATGGTGGAGCATATGCGCAACCTGATTGGAGAAGTACAGGCAGTAGGCGGTGCAGTCAGCAGTTCCGCGGTCAGTCTGACAAATACTTCGGGAGAATTGCTCGATGCAAGCAAAGGCATATCAAGAACCATCGACGATATGCGCAAGGGTGCTGTTCAGCAGGCTGATGATGCAGAGCAAAGCCTGGTCCGGATGTCAAATCTGTCCGACCAGATCAATCAGCTGTATATAAATACTAATAAAAACGAACAGATCGCCAATGATACTAAAATGGTGGTCAGCGACGGAATGCTGATAGTGGATGAGCTGAATGAAAAATCAAAGGACACATCGGAGATAACCCATGATGTAATAAAGCAGATACAGCAGCTGGGAGCTCAATCCAAGAAAATCGAGGGCTTTGTCAACCTGATCAACAGCATTGCCACACAGACCACACTTCTGTCGCTCAATGCCTCTATAGAAGCTGCAAGGGCCGGAGAGGCGGGACGCGGATTTGCAGTGGTGGCAGAAGAGATAAGGAAGCTGGCCGACAAAAGTGTGAATGCAGCCAGACAGATACAAACCACGGTAAAGGTCATAGCTGTCCAGAACAAGGAGACGGTGGAAACGGCTGAGAAAGCAGAAAGCATCGTCGCATCACAGACCGAATCCCTTGCCAGGACCGTAAGTGTTTTTGATAACATAAACAAGCATGTAAACGATCTCGTAAATAACTTCAAGGATATACTTAGCCGTCTGCAGACTATAGAAGCAGAGAAGGATGATACCTTGAATGCGATACAGAACATATCCGCAGTCACCCAGCAAACGGCGGCATCATCAGAGGAAGTCAGCGCTACGGCGATGAACCAGATCGAAGCTGTAGAGCAGATGCAAAAGGCAGCGGTCCTGCTGGAGAGCGATGCAAAAAAACTGGAGGATGCGATAAAGATATTTAAGATAAACTGACCAAAGCAATCATAGTTTTCTGTTGGAAATGCGATAAGTATGGGGCATCTGTTATACAGATGCCTTATATATTTGCAGCGGTCACCGCATTGTTTGGAAGGCAGTATTTCATTTTTGCTGCTTTTATGGTAATATGCAAGGCAGGAGATGGTTGTCCGTTGATAGAATTTTTGAATGGTCTGCATGAAACTGTAGATTACCGTGGAGATTTCAAAATAAGACTGTATATGAACAGGGAATGCGAGGATTACCCGCGGCATTGGCATACTGATGCCGAGGTGATAATGCCTGTTGACAATTCCTACAGGATCGTCATTGATGACAATACATATGATCTCGATGCTGACGATATCATATTCATACCTCCGGGTGAGCTGCATCAGATACATTCTCCTTCCAGCGGCTACAGGATCATACTTCAGTTCGACTGTACGCTTCTTTACAGCCTTAAGGGATTCAGTTCCGCCTTCGACATGTTTCACCCCTGTGTATTGATCACGCCATCTTCGATGCCCAATATACACAGTGAGCTTGTCTCCCTCGTTATGGGGATGGCATCTGAATACTATTCGAGTCAGCCCTTTAAGGAAGCGCTGGTTTATTCCATGCTGATCAGGTTTTTCTCTATCTTGGGACGAAACTGCATCAGAACCGAGGGAAAATTCTCAAACATAAAAAATCACAAGCAGTTGGAGTATATAAAGCTCTTTGTAAAGGTCTGCAATTACATAAACAGACATTGTACAGAGAACATCAAGGTCGAGGAAATCGCAAATATAGCAGGCTTCAGCAAGTATCACTTTGCCCGCCTGTTCAAGCAGGTCATGAACATGTCCTGGTATGACTATCTTATCAACAGGAGGATCATGCAGGCCGAGAAGCTTTTAGCCGACCAGGATCTTTCAATAATGCAGGTTGCCATGAAGTCGGGTTTCAGCAGTCTGGCCACGTTCAACCGCGTGTTCAGAAGCAGAAAGGGGTGTACCCCGTCACAGTATAAGGCTCAGCATGGAAGGCCGGCTAAATGATTTGTGGTCCGGGGGAGCGATGTATTTATCAAATATTGCTATTTTTCATCCTGCATATAGCTGTAAACAGGAGAGAATCCTAGAAATAAGAGTGTGGAATGCATAAATATAAAAGCATGACAAATTGCGTTTTATAAACAAAATCACTAAAAAATTTAGTGATTTTGAATTAAAATTTAGCAAAAGCTAATAGAAATTTGCTATAAATATACATAAAACTAGCAATATTTGATGAATAGATAGCAATATACAAGAAGCACAGAGTGCAAATATGTTATATAATTTTCATGCAGTAGTAAGTTTATACATATATTAAAAGGAGGGAAACCATGAAAAGAATTTTGGCAACTATTCTCGCATGTACACTTCTGGTTACCATGCTGCTGACAGGCTGCGGCCAGGAAAAGAATCCCCCGGCACCGGATAAGCCGGCTCAGAACGATCCCGCTACTCCGGACAAACCGGTGGACACTGCTCCTCCGGCAACTGATGTGGCAGATGACCCGAGTGTAAAGACACTCAATCTCTGGACATTCACTGATGAAGTACCGAAGATGATGGATAAGTTTAAAGAACTCAATCCTGATTTCAGCCTTGAGATCAAGCCTACCATCATTGCAACAACTGACGGTGCTTACCAGCCCGCTCTTGACCAGGCACTTGCCGGCGGCGGCGCAGATGCTCCGGATATGTACTGCGCAGAGAGTGCATTCGTTCTGAAGTATACTCAGGGCGACGCTTACCAGTTCGCAGCACCCTACAAGGATCTCGGAATCGATGTTGACAAGCTTCTCAAAGAAGCAGACATCGCTCAGTACACAGTTGATATCGGAACAAACCCCGATGGTCAGCTCGTAGGTCTCGGATACCAGGCAACCGGCGGTGCTTTCATTTATCGTCGTTCACTGGCTAAGGACACTTGGGGAACTGATGATCCGGCAACCATCACCGGCAAAATAGGTCCCGGATGGGATAAGTTCTTTGCAGCAGCAGCTGAACTGAAGGCTAAGGGTTACGGTATCGTTTCTGGCGACGGTGACCTCTGGCACGCAGTTGAAGGCGCTTCTGAAAAAGGCTGGATCGTTGATGACAAGCTCTACATCGATCCTTCACGTGAAGCATTCCTTGATTATTCTAAGAGCCTCAAAGACAATGGCTGGCACAATGATACTCAGGACTGGACCGACGCTTGGTTTGCTGACATGAAAGATGCCAGCAACATGAAGGTATTCGGATTCTTTGGTCCCGCTTGGCTGATCAACTACGTTATGGCCGGCAACTCCGGCGGAGAAAAGATCGGTGAAGGCACATACGGCGACTGGGCAGTTTGTGAACCTCCGGTTGGCTTCTTCTGGGGCGGCACATGGGTAATCGGCAGCAGGAGCTCAAAGGTCAAGAAGTCTGTCGGCGATATCATCGAGTGGATCACTCTCGACAGCTCTGACACTGGTCTGCAGTATTTCTGGGCAAACGGAACTCTTAACGGACCTGGCGGCACAAAGGATACAGTTGCTTCCGGTACAGTTATGAAGAAGTCCGACGGTAAGGTCGAATTCCTCGGCAATCAGAACATGTTCGATGTATTCGTTCCTGCTGGACAGTTTGCAACAGGTAAGAACAAGACTCAGTACGACGAAACTATCAATACTCACTGGCGTAACCAGGTACGTGAGTACGCCAATGGCAACAAGAGCCGTGATCAGGCTATAGCTGACTTCAAGCAGCTGGTAGCTGACAACCTTGATGTCATGGTCGATTAAGAATCAATGTAAGCAAGGGCGGGCGGATGCCTTTCCGACCCGCCCAAATTTTATGTTAATTTGTCAAACGCTTTACCCGGAGGTGAATTCATATGCGACGCAAGAGCGTTAGCTACGCTAAATATGGGTATATTTTTTCAGCGCCATTTATACTTGCGTTCCTGATATTTTCTCTTTATCCGATCATTTTCACTGCCGTAATAGGCTTCACGGACTTAAAGGGAATGGGCAAGACAGATTTTAAGTTTTTGGAGAATCCGTTCCAGAATTTTGTTACGATCTTCAAAAACCCATCGTTCCAGGTGTCGTTGTCAAATACGGCAATTATATGGATCATAAACTTTATCCCGCAGATTTTGCTAGCACTCCTGCTCACTGCTTGGTTCACCAGCACTCGTCATAAAATAAAGGGACAGGGTTTGTTCAAAGTCCTGTTCTATATGCCGAATATCATTACTGCGGCAACGATAGCAATACTCTTCAACTCGCTTTTCGGATATCCTATGAGCCCGATGAACGATATCCTTCAAAAGCTGGGACTGATAGATGCGCCGGTAAACTTTATGCTCCAGAAGTGGACTACAAGAAACATCATTTCATTTATCCAATTCTGGCAATGGTATGGATATACCATGATAGTGCTGATATCAGGAGTGCTGGGAATAAATCCTGAACTCTTTGAAGCCGCTGAGATAGATGGTGCATCGAGATCACAGACGTTCTTCTATATCACATTGCCGTGTTTGAGAACGATACTGCTGTTCACACTTGTAACAAGCCTGATAGGCGGACTGAATATGTTCGACATACCGAGACTGTTGAACCTCGGAGGACCTGACAATGCAACACTTACCACAAGCGTATTTATTTACAATCAGGCATTCTCAGGGAGCTATCTGTATAACCGTGCGGCAGCCGCAAGTATGATCATGTTCGTTGTGATAGCAATACTCTCAGCACTGCTCTTCTATGCCATGAGGGACAAGTATGCTGCAAAGATCAAGAAGCTGGAGAAAAAAGCGCAAAGGAGGACGGCGGTATGAGTAAACGTAAAACAGATGTATCAAAATATACAATGAAAGTTGTCATTTACGTTGTATGTATATTTCTGTCGATATTGAGTATATTGCCGTTCTGGATAATGCTGATGAACGCGACCCGCGGTACCTTCGATATCCAGCAGAGCGCTATTTCGCTGATACCCGGCAATAAGCTGATGGACAATTTTGCTATACTTGCCGGCAAGACCTTCAACCCGATAAAAGGCTTTTTGAACTCATTCATTATTTCTTCCGGTGCGACTATTGCTACAGTGTACTTTTCAGCACTCACTGCATATGCATTGGTAGCCTATGACTGGAGAATGCGTAAGCCGTTCTTTACATTCATAATGGCAGTTTTGATGATCCCGGCACAGGTCTCTGGTATAGGTTTCTATCAGTTCATGTATCGTCTGCAGTGGACGAACAGCTTTTTACCGTTGATACTTCCTGCGATAGCGGCTCCTGCGACTGTCTTCTTTATGAGGCAGTATCTGCTGGCAACCCTTTCGATGGATATCGTGAATTCTGCAAGAATCGACGGAGCAGGTGAATTCTATACATTCAATGCAATAATACTGCCCATAGCAAAACCTGCTATCGCGACCCAGGCTATATTCTCGTTTGTGGGCAGCTGGAACAACCTGTTCATGCCGCTGATCTTGTTGACTGACAACAGCAAATACACAATGCCGATCATGGTCAGTCTGCTCAGGGGCGATATTTACAAGACAGAGTACGGATCAATTTATTTAGGATTATCACTGACAGTACTGCCGTTGTTCGCTATATATTTCATGCTTTCGAAATACATAATCGCCGGTGTTGCGCTGGGAAGTATCAAGGAGTAGCCGGCAGTACATAGAGTTTGAAGGAAATACTGAATACGTTGAAAAAATATATCGATTTACAAAACCAGCCTCCTGTCAGGATAATATGCAGGAGGCTGATTATTATTCGACAGACAGTTTTTTGTTTAAGCTGTATCTATCAAGGGAATATATTTATCGTTGCGGGGTTTTTTCCTGCAGCAAAAAATAAATATAAATATTCAAAATATAGAAGGAGAGGTTGGCATGAACTTAAAAGGAACCAAGACAGAAAAAAATTTGATGGAAGCTTTTGCAGGTGAGTCCCAGGCGCGAAATAAGTATACATATTTTGCTTCCGTAGCAAAAAAAGAAGGATATGAACAAATCGCAGCCATATTCGAAGCGACAGCAAACAACGAAAAGGAACATGCAAAGCTTTGGTTCAAAGCATTGGGAGAACTAGGAGATACCGCGGCAAATCTTCTTCATGCAGCGGAGGGTGAAAACTACGAGTGGACCGATATGTATGACAGGTTCGCCAAGGATGCCGAAGAGGAAGGCTTCACAGCTCTTGCAGCCCAGTTCAGGATGGTAGCTGCCATCGAGAAATCCCATGAGGAAAGATATCGTGCACTCCTTAACAATGTGGATATGAAAACTGTATTCGAGAAAGCCGAAGAAACCATGTGGGAATGCAGAAATTGCGGACACCTTGTAATGGGTAAAAAGGCACCTGATATGTGCCCTGTCTGTGCACATCCCAAGAGCTTCTTTGAAGTGAGGAAGGAAAACTACTAGGTATTAAGTAAGTTCGGGGTCAGGCCTGCAAGCCTGACCCCCTTTTTTATTTCTTGTTCAGGGCTTCGGTCAGCTCCGCCAGCTTTGAAGTATCTCCGATGAGGATGACGCCGGCAAGGCGGTCATCTATGTAATAGCATTTTTCGTAGGTGTTTTTTGCCATATCTCTGACCTCTTTTGTTGTATACTCGATATCCGGATCCTTTCCGTTGTCGCCGGCCGCAAAAAGGGAAGTATCCATGGCCTCAAATGTAAGAGCAGGCACAGCGGGCTTGTATTCCAGCTGTTCCCCTGCAGCGTTGGCACCGGCGATTTTTCCCATCTCAAGAGCCTGAGACCAGAGAGCATGATTGATTCCATTGTAATATGCGCAGTCTCCGCAAGCATAGATGTCAGGGATATTCGTCTCCATTCTTTCATTCACAGTCACCCCGCAGCCGACCGCAAGGCCGGACTCTCGTGCCAGTTCAACATTCGGACGCACTCCGCAGGATATTATCACCAGATCGGCCGGGTACTGTGTACCATCTGCCAGTTCAACACCTTCTACCGAGGTGTCGCCGATTATTGCTCTGATATCAGCTTTAAGTCTAAAATCTATACCCTTGCTTCTGATTATATCTGCAATAATGTCTCCGGCAGCATCGTCAAGCTGTCGAAACATGAGCTTTTCCGCTATTTCCAGTACTGTGACATGGCTGGATTTGCTCATTTCCCAGGCTGCCTCAAGACCGAGCACGCCTCCTCCGATCACCACGGTGTTTTTTATACCGGGTGTAAGCTCCCTGATTTTTTTAACATCAGATATACGTCGTATCGCGATTACTTCCGGTTGGCTGCTTCGAAGATTTGGTGGTATAAAGCACTCAGAGCCGAGAGCATATATGCATTTATCATAATCCAGGATGCGTTTGTCACTCAAGGTCACCGTTTTGGCGGCCGTGTCAATCTTCTCTGCACGAAGACCGAGGATATTAACTATATTGTTCTGTGTATACCAGTGAGCATCATGGACAGCGATTTCATCGGCATTGACAAGGGTGCTCAGCGATTTTGTCAGCATTGGCCGGTTGTAGCTTGGTACAGCCTCATCAGATACCATGATGATGCTGCATGTGGAATTCCTTTTTATTATTTCCTCTGCTGCACTGATGCCGGCAGCACCATTGCCCAGGATAAGGAATACCTCTTGGGTGTCCTTTCTGAACGCAGGTTCCTCTTCCTCAAATGGAACAGACAGTTCCCTTCCTACACCGCATACCGGGCATGCATCAAGGGATGCATCGAATACTGCGCCGCATATGAGGCATTTGACCTTCTTAACGTTTCCGTTCATTCTTTGCTCCTCCATATGTAGTTCCTATTTTGCAGATACTATAAACATTCTATACCAGAAAGCAACACTTTTAAACTAGCTATATGATTATTTGATTGCATACCTGAATTTTATATATTTTGCTCTGGATACAACTCCGGCAAAGCAGTTTTTCTTACTCTGGCGTGATGAAGGGCGAGATCAGAGCAGGAATAAGTAAAGGAAATGCAGAATACAGCATATTGACAGCATAAAATAAGAGTTATTTCTTCATTATATAAGATGATTAGATAAAGATAATGGTGGTAATACCAATATGGGTGAATAATATGTGGATTATCTTCGCGTTTTGTTCAGCGATATTTGCAGGACTTACAGCTATACTGTCCAAGATCGGCATCAAGAACACGGACTCCAATGTGGCTACGGCATTAAGGACCGTCGTAGTGCTTCTTTTTTCCTGGCTTATGGTGTTTATTGTCGGATCGCAGAATACTATTTCCGAGATCAGCGCTCATACCCTACTGTTCCTGATATTGTCGGGACTTGCCACCGGAGCGTCCTGGCTGTGCTATTTCAAGGCGCTTCAGATCGGAGATATCAACAAGGTGACTCCCATCGACAAGTCAAGTACCGTTCTGACAATGCTGCTGGCCTTCATTTTTCTGGGCGAGGAGATAACTGTACTGAAAGCTGTTGCTATAGTACTGATCGGGGTCGGAACATATCTGATGATACAAAAAAAGGACGGTCAAAATGGTGACATCAGCACAGGGAAGACCAAGAACGGACGGACATATAAAAGCAGTCTTTGGATCGTCTATGCCGCCGGGGCCGCAATATTTGCAAGCCTGACATCCATACTCGGCAAGGTAGGCATCGAAGGGATAGAGTCGAATCTTGGCACTGCCATCAGAACAATAGTGGTTCTAATCATGGCATGGGTTGTAGTGTTTATAACGAAGAAACAGGACACGATAAAGAACATCGATGCTAAAAGCTTAGTTTATCTGGTTTTATCCGGATTTGCTACAGGCGGTTCCTGGCTCTGCTACTACAGAGCTTTACAGGATGGACCCGCCAGCGTTGTGGTACCCATCGATAAGATGAGCATTGCTGTCACCATAGCATTTTCATATCTCTTCCTGAAGGAAAAACTGGCGCCAAAAGCTATGGTGGGCCTGCTTCTGATAATTACCGGCACTTTATCATTGCTGAGATAACTAAAAAAATGTACAAGGATGGGATATGTATGAATCAAAATAACAAGCAGGAAATGAAAGCCGGAGATTCTAACAGGATAACAAGGGAATACTTTGATTCGCTGCTGATAGAAATGAGGCATATGGATGCAGTGATACCGTCTACTGAGATCGAGCTTTATGGCGAATTGTTTTCTACACCAATTATGACCGCTGCACTTTCACATCTGGAAAACTGCCGTACTGATGGAGCAGTTGGGATGGCAAAGGGAGCACTGGCTGCCAACACATTGATGTGGACAGGGATGGGTGAGGATGAGGAACTGGAAAAAATATCGGCAACAGGGGCAAAGGTTGTTAAAATAATTAAGCCTCATAGTGATAACAGTGTTATTTTCAAAAAGATAGAGATAGCTGAAAAGCTTGGCGTAACAGCTCTCGGGATGGATATTGACCATGCCTTCAATAACAAAGGACAATATGATAATGTACTTGGACTGCCAATGTCTCCTAAAACATTTGATGAAATCAAAAGCTTTATTGAAGCTACGAAGCTGCCTTTCATAATAAAGGGTGTGCTTAGTGTGCAGGATGCATTGAAATGCGTTGAAGCAGGAGCCAGGGGTATTGTTGTCTCACATCATCACGGTATTATGGATTACGCTCTTCCGCCGCTGATGATCCTGCCGGATATTGTCAAGGCGGTGGATCAAAGGATGCCTGTCTTTGTTGATTGCGGTATTGCCAGCGGTTATGATGCATTCAAAGCACTGGCACTTGGCGCCTCAGCAGTTTGTGTCGGGCGGGCCTTGATGGGCCCTCTTGCCGAAGAGGGAGCTGAAGGGGTTCATAGAAAAATCACTGAGCTGACCCAGGAGCTTTCAGGTGTAATGGCGCGTACATGTTCAGCTGATATACACCATATAGACCCGTCTTTGATAAGAAGACTCTAATACAGAAGTTTATTGCTCATATATCTGTTTTATGACCTCTTCGATGCTTATGCCGTTGATGTTTATGTCGCGGACAGGCAGTATTTCAAGCAGTCTGGCGATTTCTGCCTTGACATCTGTCTTAGTTGCGTCGATGACGACCTTGGCTGTAAAGGGATCGAAAAGCGCAGCATCCAGGTCTTTTATCTCCTCTTCCCTCACTTCTTTGGAGAATTTTAGTTCGATGACCTTTCTGTCGGCGAAATATGTGTGCAGCTTTTCGATAGAGCCGTCGTATACAAGGGTGCCCTTGTTTATGATGCTCACATTCCGGCAAAGGTCTTCGATATCGCCCATGTCATGGGTCGTTACTATAAATGTGATGCCTTTGGTCCTGTTGACATCCTTTACGAATGTCCTGATCGCCTCCTTGGATATCATATCAAGGCCGATGGTCGGCTCGTCAAGGAATACTAGAGGCGGATGGTGAAGCATGGCAGCTACGAACTCGCATTTCATCCTCTCGCCCAGCGAGAGCTGTCTGACCGGCTTTTTGATGACATCCTCTATCTTGAGGACCTTTGAGAAATACTCCAGGTTATCCTTATAAAGCTGATCCGGTATTTCATACATTTTTTTATTGAGGGCAAAGGCATCCACAGGGGGGAGATCCCACCAAAGCTGAGATTTCTGCCCCAGAACGACTCCGATCCTTTTTACAAGGTCCTCTCTCTGAGTCCAGGGAGTGTAGCCCAGCACATCCACAATGCCTTCAGATGGATACAGTATGCCTGAAAGAATTTTTATGGTGGTAGATTTTCCCGCTCCGTTAGGACCTATCAATCCACGGATCTCGCCCTTTTTCACAGTCAGGTTTATATCCTTCACAGCGTCTATATATATGGTGTTAGGCGCAAAAAGCGATTTGATCGATGAGAGAAGTCCTGACTTATCCCTTTGATGGATCTTGAAGGTTTTTTTCAGATCCTTTACCGTTATTATGTTTTCTGTTTCATTATCCCTCATATTTGTACTCGTTTCTTCATTCATAATTCTAGCCTCCTGCGCTTGAATACTTTTTCAGGCATATATTCCATAACTTCAGACTTCCGAGGAAAAACAGGACCGTGCATACCAGGCTGTAGATCATACTGACATCAAGTACCCCCAGCAGCACCTTCGATGGTATATAAGCCCATACTGCAAAGGGCACAAAAGTGGTGAATATAAACCTGAGAGCATTGGAATAGATATCTATCGGATACTCTCCAAACCTGGAAAGAAAACCAAATATCTCATCCATTCTGCCCAGCCTGACAAGAACGATAACCATACATGAGAACAATACATTCAGCGACATTGAAAGTATCAGTCCGACTGCGATATATACCAGGAACAGCGCTATCTGGAAGAAACCGATGCCAAGCTGCATTTTTACCACCGAATAGACCGTAATGGCAATTCCGGCCAATATAGACCCCGTACTGTTGAGGCTGAAGCCGCTGACAAGAATGATCCCTATTGGGGGGTAGGGCTTTAAAAGCAGTCTGTCAAGCTCGCCCCTCCAGATAAGATGGCTTATGAACCACTGGAGCTCGCCAAACAGCAAGCTTTGCAAGCCCAGAACGATCAGCAGGACCCCCTGGAACAGTATTATCTGGTCCAGATCCCATCCCGGAAAGCCCTTCGTCTGCGTGAATATCAGGTATTGGAGCAAAGGGCTGATGGAGGAGAAAACCAGTGCGATGATAGATGTCAGAATAAAGTTGAACCTGTATTCCATCTGCTTTGCGATATTAAGCTTTGAATTCAGTATGAACAGGCCAAATAGCCTGAGTATCTTTTTCATCCCTTAACCTCCGGCCGAGCAGAACTTCTTTGTGACCGTTTTCCACATTATTTTGTATATTATGTATAGCACGACTATCCATAATAATTCCAGCAGAACTATCCTGAGCATCATTTCCGGCGGCCTTATTGTCTCCTTGTTCAGGAAGAACTGGATGGGCCAATAGATGATATATTTGAAGGGCAGGAAATCCAGTATCCTGTTGAGCCAGTCGGGATAAAACTCCATTGGTATGATGGCACCGCCCGCTATGTATATGAACAGATCATTCAGCCAGATAATTGAGGTGTTGTTCTTTAGAGACATAGCTGTCAGGCCCAGGATGAAGGAAAACAGGTAATTGACCATGGAGGCCAGAAGGGCGATGGGTACATATTTTATAAAGGACAATGGCGTCAAAAAGTGCGGGAACAGTATAAGGCTGTATATGACCATGCCCGGGAGGAAATCCATAAACTGTGCGATAATCCTGGATGCCACCGATTCGGCGAGCCTGAAGCGGAAGAACGGGTAAGGCCTGAGCAGATGCATTGCGAAGTCTCCTGACACTATATCCCGGGAGATATCATGGGCCACATTGTTCCAGATAAAGGCGTTGACTATGTTGAGAGATATGGAGTACCATGCTATTTGCTCCAGAGTGTAGCCCTTTATCTCAGTGGTGTTATTGTATGTATATATGCTTGTGAAAAGTATGAGGTTTACGATCAGTAGTATGGGCTGGGTCAAAACGGACATGGCAAAGGTCCATCTGTAAACAAACAGCTGCTTGAAGGATACCTTCATTGATTCTATGAATTTACCCATGTCGACCTCGCAATTTACTATAATATTCCATGATTTTAACACTTTTAACCAATCCAATCAATATAAAAAATAATTATATATATATTGCAGCCTCATCCGGCGCTGCGCCTGTTCAGAATTGCAGGCATAATTTGTGAATGCACAGCAATAAGGTATTTCGCTGGCAGCCGCTTTGGGGTAGAATAGAAGACGAAAAGAAATCGACCAGTAATGAGGGTTGAAATGAAGCTGCTTTTTAATGACGGGTGAAAATTCACAAAACAGAAGCTGGGCACAGTGCCGGAAAGCCTGGATAAGAGTGATGTTAAGTGGTCCGGTGTGGATATCCCCCCACGATTGGCTGATATATGATGCAAATTAATAGAAACAATGGAAGGAGAGTCGGACATGATTGGGAATAGCAGTGTCGAACTGGCCAGAAGAACGCTGAGAGAGGAGATCGATAATAAGGGCATAGCGGGGGGAAACCTGCTGGTTATCCATGAGGGGAAGGAGATTCTCTATCATGAGGAAGGTTTTGCCGATATGGAGCAAAGACTCCCCATCAAAAGAGACACGATCTTCAGGCTCTACTCCATGACAAAGCCCATCACGGCAGCTGCCGTAATGATCCTTATGGAGCGCGGCAGGATAGATCTGTTTGAGCCGGTCGGAAAATTCCTAGAGGGATTCAGGGACCAGATGGTCCAAAAAAGCGATGGCAGCATCGTGCCGGCCGAAAGGGAAGTGACCATAAAGGATCTGCTTTCCATGACCTCCGGCCTGGTATATGGAGGTGAAGACAAGGCCGGTCTGGACACGGGAGAGTTGTTAGGTGAAATAGACAACAGGCTGCTTGGTAAAAACCCAATGAGCACTCTTGAGGCCATGAACAGGCTTGGCAGGTGCACGCTTGCATATCAGCCGGGAGCCTACTGGATATATGGGACCTCGGCGGATGTTCTTGGGGCAGTGGTAGAAGTGGTCAGCGGCATGAGCTTTGGTGACTTTCTGCAAAAAGAGATATTTGAGCCCCTTGGGATGCAGGATACCGGCTTCTGGGTGCCTGAGGATAAAAGGGCCCGCCTGGCAAAGGCATATGCAAGCGACGGCAAGGGGGGGCTGGTACATTATACAGGAAATAATCTTGGGATCATTAATGCTATGGACAGAAAGCCTGCGTTCGAATCGGGGGGAGCTGGTCTGGTTTCTACTATCGATGATTATTCAAGGTTCGCCAAAATGCTTATGAATGAGGGGGAATTGGACGGCGCAAGGATACTGCGGCCAGGAACGGTCAAGCATATGACTTCAGCAACCTTGAGCGCGGTCCAGCAGCAAGGCTTTGATACATGGTTCTCACTGTGCGGGCACAGCTATGGCAATCTGATGCGTGTCATGACCGACTGCAGCAGGGCGGGGATAATCGGCAGTCCCGGTGAATACGGATGGGACGGCTGGCTTGGTGCATACTTCTGCAACTGTCCAAAGGAAAAACTGACCATCCTTTTCATGATGCAAAAAACCGACACAGGTACAACCCCGCTTGTACGGAAGCTGCGCAACATTATCCTCAGCTCATGCTGCTAATAGCGAATTGTACATAGCATGTATTTATAATTAAAATGCATCGGGCGACATTGACAAAATATTATCAATATTGTACACTTGTAATTGAAGGCCGAGTCCCGAGAATCATCTTTGGACAAAGCAGCAAAAATCAGCATCTGACGCCAAATACAGGGAAATAACGGAGCCTGCTCCGTTGAAATGCAGCAGAGGTCCCGGACCAATGCATTATGAGGCGAAAGGCACGCGGTATATATTTCGGTAACGATATTATTGCGCCTTTCGGGGCGCTTTTTTATTACGGGAGGATGGGCAAATGGAAACAAGAGTTGCTATTATCGGGATCATAGTTGAGGACAGCGAATCAGTTGAAAAGCTGAACAGCGTACTGCATGACTATGGAAAATACATTATTGGGAGAATGGGTATTCCCTATCGCGAAAGGGACATCAGCATAATCAGTATTGCAGTCGATGCGCCAAATGATGTGATAAGCGCTCTTTCAGGGAAGCTCGGAAAGCTGCCGGGTGTAAGCACGAAAGCGGCTTATTCGAAAGTATCCTTCGAGTCAGAAACAGTATGAAATGGCATACGTGAACAGGGCAAATAGCAGCAGAGATACAATAGATGTGGAAGCAGATGTAGAAGAGGTAAATATAGAAGAGGTAAATGATGAAGCAGCTAGCAGATAAACTATACACCACAGGCAGGTTGATGCCTGACGAGTATAAATCCCTGATAGAAGGCCGGAACAATGAGCTTTCAGAATATCTTTTTGAAAAGGCCAGAAGCATCAGGATCCGGAATTATGGACACGATGTCTATATAAGAGGTCTTATAGAGCTCTCAAATTACTGTAAAAACGACTGCCTATACTGCGGGATACGCAGAAGCAACAGTACTGCCCAACGGTACCGCCTCACAAAGGAGGAGATCCTGGAATGCTGCAATACCGGGTACGGTCTGGGTTTTCGGACCTTTGTGCTGCAGGGCGGCGAGGACGGACACTATACGGTTGATAAGATGACTGACCTCATCCGGTCAATAAAGGCTGCCTTCCCGGATTGTGCAGTTACCCTTTCCATAGGCGAAAGGAGCTATGATGCATACAAGGCATTCTTTGATGCCGGTGCCGACCGGTATCTGCTGCGCCATGAGACAGCAAACCCACAGCATTACAGCAGACTGCACCCGGCCTCGATGTCATTTGAAAGCAGAAAACAGTGCCTGTATGATTTGAAGAAAATCGGTTTTCAGGTTGGCTGCGGGTTCATGGTAGGCTCTCCGTTCCAGACCGTTGACCGTATTGTGGAAGATCTGATGTTTATTAAGGAATTGGAGCCCCACATGGTGGGTATAGGACCATTCATACCGCACCATGAAACGCCGTTGGCGGGCTGTGAGCCCGGGACGCTGGAACTGACCCTGTATCTGCTTGCTATAATTAGGCTTATGCTGCCGGCTGTGCTGCTGCCGTCCACCACAGCACTGGGGACGATAGATCCCAAAGGACGGGAGCTTGGGATACTTGCAGGTGCAAATGTTGTTATGCCAAATCTGTCACCTGTCAGCGTAAGGGAAAAGTATATGCTGTATGACAATAAAATCTGCACAGGGGATGAAGCGGCGGAATGCCGATACTGCCTTCAGAAGAGAGTGGAGAGTATCGGTTACCGTATTGCTGTATCCCGTGGAGACCATAAATCGATCCTTTAAGAAGTTTCTTTCTATCGGGATCCCATTACTGAAGGGAAAGCCGGTCCCGTCGAAGGCGGAGCTGCCTGACCCATTTTAAGAGAGGGGTTTTATCATGTATGATCCAAAGTCAACAAAGGCTGAAGAGTTTATTTCTCACGATGAGGTTCTAGAAACGCTGCAATATGCGCAGAAGAACAAGAATAATGCTGCACTGATCGACAGTATACTGCAGAAGGCGAAGCTCAGGAAGGGACTGTCACACAGGGAGGCGGCAGTGCTGCTGGACTGTGAGCTGGAAGATAAAAATAAAGAGTTGTATGCACTGGCAGAGCAGATAAAGAAGGACTTATACGGCAACCGAATCGTGCTGTTCGCACCGCTGTATCTGTCGAACTACTGTATCAATGGCTGTGTATACTGCCCATACCACATGAAAAACAGGCACATCGCCAGGAAGAAAATGACCCAGGATGAGATACGCAGGGAAGTGATCGCCTTGCAGGATATGGGGCATAAGCGTCTTGCAATCGAAGCGGGGGAGGACCCTGAAAACAATCCGCTGGAGTATATACTCGAAAGCATAGATACGATTTACAGCATCAAGCACAAAAACGGTGCTATCCGCCGTGTCAATGTCAATATTGCGGCAACGACTGTTGAAGATTATAAACGATTGAAGGACGCCGGCATCGGGACATATATCCTCTTTCAGGAGACCTATCACAAGGAAAGCTACGAAAAACTGCATCCTACAGGCCCCAAGCATAACTACGCCTATCATACGGAGGCTATGGACAGGGCGATGCAGGGCGGTATTGATGATGTCGGTCTGGGTGTGCTGTTTGGACTGGAGCTTTACCGGTATGAATTTGCCGCACTGCTGATGCATGCAGAGCATCTTGAAGCAGTATACGGAGTTGGCCCGCATACTATTAGTGTTCCGAGGATCTGCCGAGCAGACGATATCGATCCGTCCGTTTTCAGCAATGGTATCGATGATGATACATTTGCAAAAATAGTAGCATGTATACGGGTATCTGTGCCGTATACAGGGATGATAGTATCGACCAGAGAAAGTAAGGAATGCAGGGAACGTGTACTGCATCTTGGGGTGTCACAGATAAGCGGAGCGTCAAGAACCAGTGTAGGAGGGTACTGCGAGCCTGAAGCGGAGGATGAAAACTCCGAGCAGTTTGAGGTTTCTGACAAGAGAACACTGGATGAAGTTGTCAGGTGGCTGATTGAGCTTGGCTATATACCCAGCTTCTGTACCGCATGTTATAGAGAGGGCAGGACCGGCGACAGGTTCATGAGCCTGTGCAAGAGCGGACAGATACAGAATTGCTGCCATCCAAATGCACTCATGACATTGAAGGAATACCTGGAGGATTATGCCTCTGCCGGGACTAAAGAGACCGGAGAAGCTCTCATTCAAAGGGAGATAGTAAACATCCCCAATGATAAGGTAAAAGGGATCGCAATGCAAAACCTTGTCAACATTGCAAACGGAAGCCGCGATTTCAGGTTTTGACCCGGTTTTGCAGGGGATAGGGAGCCGCAGTTGCTGGTTATAGTTAGGTACTGTAGGGGAAAATGATTCACGGTTGAAGGTTTCGACTGGGTCCACAGGGGAGAATGAGCCACAGTTGCAGGTTCTTACTGGGTTGAGGGCTTCAAACCACAGGCTTGATTCTAAAATCAGTGAGGAAGGGGATCAGTAAATGGGAATGAATGATACACCATCTTCGGAACGTATACACATAGGCTTTTTTGGTAAGCGGAATGCAGGCAAATCCAGCGTTGTAAACGCGGTTACCGGCCAGGCGCTGTCCATTGTTTCAGATATAAAGGGAACGACCACGGATCCCGTCTATAAAGCCATGGAGCTGCTGCCCATCGGACCCGTTGTCATTATTGATACACCGGGCATTGATGATGAGGGCGTTCTGGGAGATCTGCGCATCAAAAAAAGCCGTCAGGTGCTTAATAAAACAGATGTCGCCATTTTGGTCATCGATTCTGTCCAGGGAAAATCAAAAGAAGACGAAGCTATGGTTGCCCTCTTTAGAGAGAAGAATTTAAAACACCTTATTGTTTATAATAAGTCCGATATTTCGGGACATGAGGCAGAAATAGCGAAGTATACAGCGCCGGAAGCGGACAATGGCACGGAAGCGGACAATGGCACGGGAGCGAAGCATGACACGGGAGCAGACGATGGTACAAGAGCGGACGATGGTACGGGAGCGAAGCATGGCACGGGAGCAGGAGCAGAAGTTGAACCTCGGACCATGCAGGATCCAGAGAAGATACAGAAGACGGCTTTGAATGAGATATATGTAAGCGCAAAGACCGGATATCATATACATGAGTTGAAAGAAATGATAGCAGCTCTGGCAGTCACAGAAGGACCTAAATCCAGGATCGTCGGCGATATAATCAAGCCGTCGGACTTTGTCGTCCTTGTGGTCCCGATCGATAAGGCCGCCCCAAAAGGCCGGCTGATTCTGCCTCAGCAGCAGACGATACGTGATATTCTTGATGCCGGAGCAGTATCTATTGTAGTAAAGGAAACAGAGCTGCGGGAAACGCTGGCCTCTTTAGGGAAAAAACCTGCTCTTGTCATCACAGACAGTCAGGTTTTCGAAAGGGTTTCGGCTGAAACGCCTGAAGATATACCGCTGACCTCATTCTCCATACTATTTGCCAGATACAAGGGCAGCCTGGAAGCTGCCGTAAAGGGAGCCAGAGCATTGGATTCACTGAGGGACGGAGATACAGTGCTTATCTCGGAGGGGTGCACCCACCACAGGCAATGCGGCGATATCGGCACGGAGAAGCTGCCCAAGTGGATAAAAAGCCATACCGGAAAGCAGATCAACTTCAAATTCTCCTCCGGAACTGAATTTCCGGAGGATTTATCCGAATATGCCCTGATAATCCATTGCGGAGGCTGCATGCTCAACGAAAGGGAAGTAAAATACCGCAGCAAATTTGCTGCCGACCAGCAGGTGAAGATTACCAACTACGGTATTTCCATCGCTTATATGCAGGGCATCTTGGAAAGAAGCATTGCAATGTTTCCCGAATTGCAGCAGCCATCCGGGAAGACCGACAGGTGTTGAGATTGCTCGTACAGAGATTCTTCCTGGCAGCCATAATGCAATATGTCCTCAAATCAATGATGATGGTGCTCTTCTGCGGCCATTGCTTCAGCTTTTGTTCTATGGACTGTACCATGGGGATGCTGAGGCGGTGCATATATTGAGTACAATTTTATCGGTGTGTTTCCGGTGTTTATCAGATTGTGCCATTTGCCTGCAGGTATGATAAATACATAATCATCAGATACCATCCGCTGATAATCCAGTCTGTCGCGGCTGTCACCCATCTTGACCATTCCTTGGCCTTTTTCGATACGAATGAACTGGTCAAGTCCGGGATGGATTTCCAGACCTATGTCCTCACCGACACCGATGCTCATCAGTGTAAGCTGCAGATGCTTACCTGTCCATAAAGCGGTACGAAAATACTCATTTTGGGTCGCAGCCTCCTCAATGTTTACCGTAAAGGGATCAGGGCCATGATCCTTCAATTCTGCATATGTGTTTTTCTTTGATTTGCCTGGATCCTGATCATATTGATATGGGAGCTGTTGGAGCATGGATTGAGGGATCATTTGACTGTAGTAAGGATTAATTGCCGTGTTGTACACCGGTGTATTGTAGTAACAGGGATAGTTACCGCAGGTGCGGTACATGCTCTGCGGACCATACCCTTGGGTACTGTTATAAAAGGGGCATTGATTCATGCCATACATAACATTCCGACCTTTCACTGAATAATAATACATATTATGTTTTCCACCAATGGGTTGTGCTTTATTTACAGTCGGTGAATATGACATGATGCTGTCTTATTCGATGTTATATAATATAGATGATCCGTGGAAGGTATAGACCGCTAACAATAATTATCAACGACTGATGAGGTTCAAATGCACTATAAGGAAGTCAAGGGAATTCTATCGCCAGGCAATGGTATGAATCTATATCGTGGATGTACTCATGGCTGCATTTACTGTGACAGCAGGAGCAAGTGCTATAACATGCAGCATGATTTTGAGGATATCGAAGTCAAGGTAAATGCGCTTGAACTGCTGGAGGACGCTTTGCGCAGGAAACGTAAAAAGTGCATGATCGGTACCGGTGCCATGTGTGATCCATATATGCACATAGAAAGAGACCTAAAACTGACGCAGAGATGCCTGGAGCTTATAGACCGTTATGGCTTCGGCCTTGCTATCCAGACGAAGTCCGACCTTATACTCAGAGATCTGGAACTTCTGAAAAGCATCAACCGCAAGGCTAAATGCGTAGTGCAGGTAACGCTGACCACCTATGATGAAGACCTGTGCAGGATCATCGAACCCAATGTGTGTACCACAAAACGCAGGTTTGAGGTGCTGAAAATAATGA
Organism: Clostridiaceae bacterium; assembly: GCA_012519745.1. GTDB lineage: Bacteria > Bacillota > Clostridia > Acetivibrionales > DTU013 > DTU013. Next base: position 21,620 of record JAAYPO010000037.1, read on the forward strand.
GAGACTGCGGCATCCCGACTATTGTATGGCTTGATCCCATACTGCCGTTTATCAATGACACAGAGGAAAACTTGAGAGGGATCCTGGATTATTGCAAGGAAGCGAAGGTGTATGGGATCATTTGCTTTGGCATCGGTCTTACTCTCCGGGACGGCAACAGGGAGTATTTCTATGAAAAGCTCGATGAGCGTTTTCCCGGACTCAGGCAAAGATATCACAGCAAGTATGGATACAGCTATGAGGTGAAAAGCGACAATGACAAAAAGCTGATGGAAATATTTTATAAAGAGTGTGGGGACAGCGGCATTATCTGCGATAATAATGAGCTTTTCAAATATATGCATACATTTGAAGACAAACAGCAAGCAGAGCAGATAAGCAGAACTCCATGATACAGAGCATATAGTGTGCTTTATATAGATCAGAGGATTAGCAGACTGCCAGTATGTAGTGCAGATAGTATGATTTGAGTACATCAGCAGATAAGCGGAACTCCATGATACAGAGCATATAGTGTGCTTTATATAGATCAGAGGATTAGCAGACTGCCATTATGTAGTGCAGATAGTATGATTTGAGTACATCAGCAGATAAGCGGAACTCTAATGATAAAGCAGATAAGTATGATTTAAACCGGATGATACAAATAATTAAGCCGTCACGAGTATGACGGCTCAATTAATATCTGGAGATTAGTTACAGGTAGTTCAGGGATTTTTACATTGATCCCTGTAAAGGTTTTCGATGGATCTGTCATAAGTTTTTTCACCGGCTGCAGAGAAAAAACAGCCCGGTACCTCTCCGTTCCTGCGGTGGTATGCTACGCATTCGCAGCATTTGCCATGCCTTGAACATGGATATGAGCATGTACATTTTGCTTTTGAATCACAAGCCATTTCCGACCTCCAAAAAAAGTTTCTATATAATTCATTATAGCAAAAAACATTATTGCAGCAAACATCGTGAATTAGGCCAAGAGATGACCACTCTGACCTCAGCTTGGCAGTGTCGTACAATATCGAAAATCCTGGTGGATGAATTTGCAATTAAGGGCTGGGAAATTTGCTGTTTTATTGCGTTTAATCCATAATGAGAGTACATAATTCCAGATATCTTGCATTATGTCACCTTGATGAAACTAAATCCCTGCCCTTATCTGAAAAATCATCCACTAGGATTTTTAAAACTTGGGAAATACTATGGGGCAATATGGGGGAGGGTGTGCAAATTTCACGTTGTCTGGGCACGATTTCATTGATTTTATTGAGAGTATTCAATAATTAGGGGATTTTTTCGCATTTTTATCGAGGTTTGGAGACTCCAGAGCGGTCTAATGCGCCCAGATGATGCGTTTTTTGCACACTGCAGTCCAAGGTGTGGGGCGCGGACATTTTTTTGGACTAGTTTATACTGCTGAACCAATACTTCGTCCGCACCTCCGCGTCCTTATTTCTGTTCATTTATGATCTCATGGTTCCTTATCAGGACTCCTTTGCCCCGCCAACTGAAGGATCTGTTTTTGTATCGTCTTTGGAACTCCTTATTGGAGAGCTTTTCAAGCTCATCCATATCCATATTGTGGATAAGCTGCGATTTGAACTCCTCCAGTATCGTAATTCGGGAAGCATTGTTGTGGGGGCAGACGTCCTGACAGACATCGCAGCCCCAAATCAACTGATGCTTTTTCATTATTTCTATATCATCTGCAGAAAGGTCTCCCTTTTTTTGTGTTATGTAGGATTTGCAGCGCTGAGGGTTTATTGTGAAGTCACCCATGATGCACTGGCCTGGACATTTTCTGACACATTCCATGCATTGGAGACAGGTCCTGTCCTCAGGGGTGTCCGGCTCGAAGGGGTGATTGTTCAGAATGTATCCAATAAAAACGTACGATCCGTATTGATCCGTGATCAGGTGACTGTTGATCCCCCAGAAGCCAAGGCCGGCTTTATACGCCAGGTACCTGTCGCTGAAAGGACCGTTGTCGACGAAGACCTTATACTCAAACCCATCGAGCCTGTTTTCCAGGAATTTTCCTATATCGATAAGCTTATCTTTGACGATCAGGTGATAATCGACACTGTAGGCGGATTTCGACAGATTGGCATTGTCGCAGTTACCGGAGAAATAGGGGAAAAGGCATACTATTACCGATTTTGAGCCAGGTAACGTAAGCTCGGGATAAACACGCCGGTCTATATCTCTCTCCTCAAAACCGCTGATATGGCCATTTTCGATCTGTTTGAGCCAGATCTGCTCAAAATCCAGATATGGTTCGGCGGGAGCTATCCCAACGTGTTCGATATTGATCGATCTGCAATACTCAAAAAGTTCTTTTTTCATTCTGTTTCGCCGCCCATTACAATTATATGATTACTCTCAATCCTAATTTTTATATTCCTGGCAAGCATTATTATACCATTTGGCTTTTGTAACGGGAATATTAATATCACAAGGCAGCCTGTATCATTGATGATGGCAGAGCCGGAGAAATTTCTCCAAGTGAAATTTGTGAATCGGGTCAACGTCTAAACGATGATTTTTTGAGGGATATGTTAAAGACAGCCAGCTTCATGATACAATGATAGATGAAACGGGGAATGGTCATGAATAATTACAAAATAGTGATACAGTACGACGGCGGCCGATATAAGGGCTGGCAGCGGCTTGGCGGCACGGAGAACACGATACAGGGAAAGATAGAGAGCGTCCTTTCGGAAATGGTCGGCCAGGCCATAGAGATAATCGGCAGCAGCCGAACTGATGCCGGTGTGCATGCGTTGGCACAGACGGCTAACTTCAAGACAGACAGGGACTTTACACCGGCAGAGGTAAAAAAGTATTTAAACAGATATCTTCCTCAGGATATCAGCGTGACGGAGGTCTCATTGGCGCCCGGCAATTTCCATGCCAGGTACAATGCTCTGGAGAAGACCTACTTATATAAGATTTGGAACCATGAGTATCCCAATCCTTTTATGAGAAAGTACAGCATGCATGTTGAACAAAAGCTGGATATCGCAAAGATGGAAGCTGCTGCGGGATATCTCACAGGTGAGCATGATTTTACTGCATTTACAAATGCAAAGTCAAAGAGTAAATCCATGGTGCGCACGGTATATTCCATTGAAATAACGGAAGATGATGGTTTCATTGATATACGCATCAGTGGCGACGGCTTCTTGCACAATATGGTAAGACGAATAGTCGGTACCATGATCGAGGTGGGGCTTGGGAAGCTCGATGCCGGCAGCATACCTGCCATACTTGAATCAAGAGAACGGAAGGCAGCAAGGTACATAGCCGAGGCATGCGGTCTGTATCTTGAAAGGATCGAATTCCAGAAGGGCTGTGACCGGATACCTGAAAGCTGAAGCTGCAGCAAGAGCAGGTGGAATCGTGAAGAATAGGCGCAAGTCATATATATAGGGAGTGGTGTTTGAATGGAACGAGTTATCTGAGAAATCCCGGCGTTGGAGCAATAGTGCTGAACATTGAGAATACAAGGATACTGGTGGACGCATTTAATTCCCTTAATGAACCGGAAGAGATCCGGGACGGCGACATTATCCTTTTTACTCATGATGATGCAGATCATTTCGATCCATCGAGGTTACCGGAGCTATCAGGGAAGAGGGTGACTGTGATAGGACCTCCTACTATTGTCAAGCCTATTCTGGAAGCCGATAAAGCTGCGGTCAGTCAAATCCTGCCCTCCTATTCCCAAAGCAATACCGAACCATGGACAGTCAGGCTTGGAGATGTTTGTATCAAAAGCTTCAGCACTCCTCATTTTTTGGACTGGAAGTCTGTTCACATGTTGTTATGCTCAAAAATGCAGGTTTAGGCCGCTTTTTGGGAAATAATCTTGAAATTTCACCATAAATAATAAACATAAAAGGGTGAATACCGGAATATGTTAACCTACAATTGGGAAATACTGGCCAAAACTTGCATTTTTGAGCAAGCGGAGTAAAGGCAACCCTTGAGAGGGGGCGATGCACACTCGCGGATAGCTGCAGGCAACCCTTGAGAGGGGGCGATGCACACTCGCGGATAGCTGCAGGCAGCTTACTCCCACTCGATAGTGGCGCAGGGCTTGGGGCTCAGGTCGTAGCATACGCGGTTGACGTGGGGCACCTCTGCCAGTATGCGGTCGGTGATCCTGAGCAGTACAGGCCATTCTATCTGTTCGATAGTGGCGGTCATCGCATCGACAGTGTTGACGGCGCGGATGATCACCGGGTATTCAAAGCTTCTTGCGTTGTTTTTCACACCGACGGATTTGAAGTCGGGAACGACGGTGAAGTACTGCCAGACCTTTTTATCAAGGCCGGCCTTTGAGAATTCCTCCCTGAGGATGGCATCGGATTCTCTGACTGCTTCCAGCCGCTCTTTGGTAATGGCGCCAAGGCACCTGACTCCCAGACCAGGTCCGGGGAAGGGCTGGCGGAACACCATCGATTCAGGAAGGCCCAGCTCAAGGCCGCATGCTCTGACCTCATCCTTGAACAGGTAGTAGAGGGGTTCGACAAGCTGGAACTTCAGATCTTCAGGCAGGCCGCCCACATTGTGATGGGACTTGACCATCTTTGCGGTCTTTGTGCCGCTTTCCACGATATCGGGATAGATAGTTCCCTGAGCGAGAAATTCAATGCCTGAGAGCTTGTGAGCTTCTTCCTCGAACACCCGAATAAACTCACTGCCTATTATCTTCCTCTTTTTCTCCGGATCGGATACGTTTTCAAGCTTCGACAGAAATCGTTCCTGTGCATCGACATATATCAGATTTGCATCCAATTGGTTCTTGAATACCTCTATAACGCTTTCCGACTCGCCCTTGCGCATAAGTCCGTGGTTGACATGTACACATACCAGCTGCTTTCCTATAGCTCTGATCAGAAGCGCGGCCACGACCGAACTGTCCACGCCGCCGGACATTGCGAGCAGGACCTTTTTATCTCCTACTTGTCTTTGGACGAGCGCTATCTGGTCTTCTACAAAGTTTTTCATGTTCCAGTTGGGAACAGCCTTGCATTTATCAAAAATAAATGTTTTCAGGACATCCCCGATACTGTCCTCGGTCTCGGGCCAGCGTTCCAGTTTGTCTGTGCATTTGGCCGGACCGTGTCCGACTGCCATGACAGGACAGCCTGCATCATATATTTCAGCCGACACGTCAATGGCGGCACCATCCACTATATTGTTTTCGCCGCCGTTGATGATGATGCCCTTGAGGTTATGTAAGGCGGCCAGCTTTTCCCTGGTTATGTCATGAGGGTATATTTCGCTGTATACGCCAAGAGAGCGGACTGCTCTGGCAATGTCGGTATTGAGTGTGCTTCCGAGATCCAATATTATGATCATGTCCTGTTTCATATGTTCCTCCTCAATGTTTGCTTTAATAGATTATAGCATTATTGGATGAGACGTAAAAGAGAATATTTGGATGGCAAATAGTGCCCTAGTCCTATTGAATAGTACATATCGCCTATTTTTATGACAGTGCGGAAAATGGTACCATATATATGAGGGAAGAATACATCAGGACAGGAGCCATACCCATGACTGACAGGCTAATTATTGATTCCGGCAGGAGAAGGAAAAGAAGGGATCATCACAGCGATTTGGATAAAGGCCGGACCGACAGCGGCATCATGCAGGAAAATCCACAAGATGCGCTGCAAAATGGTGTGCAGAATAATGTCGATGGAGCCTACAGCGGAACTAAAGCCGGGACAGCATCACATGTCGGTACAATCGAGCCTGATGAGATGATATGGGGAAATGACAGGATCTTCATGGACAGGATCGATGAAGTCCAGCGGGCAGACCTTAGGCTTTTCGTCAGGATAAGATATATGCAAAAGGTCACTTGCAGCACAGTTTACGAGGACATCACAAAGGAGCCGCATGAACTGGATAAGCCCCTGGAGCTGATGATAGTGGACATATCTGTCGGCGGTATCGGTGTGATTTGCGAACATGAGATAGACGTCGGAAGGGTCTTTGGAATGCCAATTACTCTGGACGGGATCGCTTATGACATCAAATGTGAGGTAGTATATTGCATCCCGATCGAGGGAAAATTCAGAGCAGGTTTTAAAATCGTCCAAAAGGAAAAGCGTTTTATGAGACATCTAAAAATATTCATTGCAAGGATATCATTGACCAGTACATATGCCAGTGGAGAATAGCATCTTTGTCCGGTTCAGGACGGATATTCCCATCAAGCAGCCCATTTATTGATAAATAACTACTGCAGCAGCACCCTCCTCATGAGCCTGATACATAAATTATTGTTTGTGTGTCGGCTTTTTTCTGCTATAATATCTATGCTGTTTGGCTGCGAAGCTGTGATAACGATGCGAATGATGGACCGCCGCCTCAGCGTAATTTGTGAAGCAAATTATCGCATATTCGAAAATTTTTCTTTGAACGATGCGTTATAATCGCTTCCTGCCAGGGACAAAATTATAGACGACATATCTGACATGGAGGCAGTTTTGGATAGAGATAAGACTTTGACTAATAATGGTTTATCAGGCAATAACAGCTGGAAGAAAAAGATCATACTTTTTCTGTCCAGTCAGGCGATTTCATTTTTCGGTTCGGCTTTGGTGCAATATGCCATCACCTGGTATATCACTCTGGAAACCCAATCCGGCATAATGATGACCATTTCCATAATATGCGGGTTCGTTCCCATGTTTCTGGTATCTCCGTTTGCCGGTGTGTGGGCTGACAGGTTCGACAGGAAAAGGCTTGTAATACTTTCAGACTCCATGATCGCACTGTCAACACTCATCACTGCCATATTGTTTTTTACCGGCCTGGGATCGACATGGCTTCTGTTTGCCGTATCGGCAGTGCGTTCTTTTGGGTCAGGGATACAGCTGCCTGTGGTATCAGCGATCATTCCCGATATCGTGCCCGAGGATAAGCTGACAAAGGTCAATGGTACAAATGGCAGCATCCAGTCGATGGTAACACTGTTATCCCCATTTGTCAGCGGAGCATTGCTGTCACTTGCAAAAATAGAATACATATTCTTTATAGATGTGATAACAGCCTTGATCGCTGTGATGATCCTGCTGCTGTTCCTGCATGTCCCTATCCACAAGGGGGCTTCTGAAAAGCAGAAAACGGGCTACTTCACCGATATGAAGGAAGGCCTTAGGTATATAGGGAACCATGGATTTGTTAAAATCTCATTTATTTTTTGCGCTGTTTACTTTATACTGGTGGCGCCGCTGGCCTTTCTTACTCCGCTGCAGGTAGCCCGCAGCTTTGGGGATGATGTCTGGCGGCTTACTGCAACGGAAGTGGCCTTTTCGGCGGGCATGATGGCAGGAGGCCTTGTTATTGCAGCATGGGGTGGGTTTAAAAACAAGCTGCACACCATGGTGTTATCGAATTTTGTGATAGCGCTGGCTACGGTCGCTCTCGGGATAGTGCCTTATTTCAGCATATATCTTATTCTGATGGCTTTGGTCGGTATGGTACTGCCGATATTCAATACACCGTTTACAGTGCTTCTCCAGCAGAAGGTCGAACCGGAATATATGGGCAGAGTATTCGGAGTAATGAATATGATCTCAAGCTCACTTATGCCTCTTGCAATGATATTCTTCGGACCTGTGGCTGATATTGTCGATATTGAACTGTTGCTTATCGTGACAGGTGCGCTGATGATTGTGCAAAGTGTATTTATGGCAGCAAACAGGGTGCTGCTAGAAGCAGGAAAGCCTGTGTCCTGATACCAGTCCTATGGCATCGCTACAGCCATTGATGCCCTCGTATGTATTTGGGAACGACTGAACAGGTCGGACTTGATTTTTCAGCATTTCATTTTTTTATTTCACAAAAGTGAAAAATATGCTATATTTATCCATGAGATATATCAAGGCGGACTTGTTATGAGAATTATACTGAAGTACATATTGAAAAGTATAGCCGAAAAAAAGCTGAGGACTTTTTTGATAATAGCTTCCGTTGCGGTCTCGTCAGCGCTTGTCTTTGCATCTGCCGCAATATCGGGCACTCTTGTGGATATGTTCGGTATAAGGATGAAGCAGTATTTCGGTACCAGTGATTTTATCGTACATCTCAATGGAGACACTTCAGGCAGAAGCTATAGCGCAGAGAGCGCCAGCGAGTACAAGGACATGTTCGAATATATCATAGGAGGGTTCCTCGGATATGCGGAGTACAGGGATCATGACGGAAGGACACACAATGTTTCGCTGTCCGGGCTCGATGCAGATGACCAAATGATCATCAGTCCCGTATATATAGACCGGCAGTCACACCCTTTTGAAGGCAAGACCATCATAGCGGGAAATACAGTGGCCGAAAGGCTCGGATGGAAGCCCGGCGACTCCATAGAGCTCCTTGTGAGAGGCTACAGATATAAATTCACTGTCGGTGCTGTCGCCCAATCCTCGGGAATGCTGTTTGATGACGGCGAAAGCATAACAGTGTTTGTTCCAAAGGATACATTGTCATCTCTGTATGGAATGAGAGGGCGGAATAACGCGCTGTATTTCAAGATGAAGGACCCGGAGCAGAGGAGATATATAATAGACAGGATGAGGGAAGTATACAAGGGCTGCGGGTTCAGTTGGTTTTCGGTCACGACTGATATCGATGTACCTCTAAAGCTGTTGACGGTGGTAGTCTGCTTCATGAGTATCTTCATAATATATTCCACATTCAGGGTAATAGCCCTTGAAAGGCTTCCGGCTATAGGCACCTTCAGAAGTATAGGTGCGACTAAGAGGACAACGGGCTTCATACTGCTTACAGAAAGCACAGTTTATGGTGTTTTTGGAGGGATCACAGGCTGCGCCCTCGGCGTCGGGGTACTGTATGTGATGGCCGGTTCTATGAAAAACAGCTACACCAGGAACATCGATACAGTTATTTCTTTCACTCCGGGGCAGATGCTTTTTGCTTTTGGAATTGCTGTGGTGCTGTGCTTTGTCAGCTCTCTGATACCTATAATAAAAATATCCGGGACCCCCTTGAAGGATATAATATCAAACGCCATTGACAGGCAGTATACAAGGCATATATGGAAGGCGGCATGTGGAGCCGTCATGGTGATAATATCTGTGATAATACCTGAAATAGTACCTGACAGCCTGGCGCTGCCTGTTGATATGGCCTGCCTGATAATGATAGCGATCAGTGCGGTCCTGCTTGTACCATATATAACTCTCTTTGCTGTCTTGGTGCTGGAGAGGGTATATATGGTGTTTTTCGGCAATGTAGGTGTGCTGGCGGTCAAAAACCTGAAGGAAAACAAGAGCATCCTCAACAGCATATCACTCTTATCTATAGGCATAGCGACATTGCTTCTTGTATCAAATGCTGCTTACAGTATGAACAAGGATACCATCAACACATATTCATGCTACGATTTTGACATAAGGTTTTATTACTATGATGCTGATAAGGTCATGGCGCAAAGGATAGCTGCCGTAGACGGAGTTGACAGTGTCCTGGGACAATACATCAAGGGAAACATATTCATACAGAACTTCAATGAGAACATCAATCGGTTGGACGGTGTACAGAGCGCTAAGTATTTTGATTTCTGGAAACTGGATGCGGGTATGGAGCCGGAGGAAATATTCCGGGAGCTTGACAGCGGAAGGAAGCTGATGATGGCAAACAATCTTCGGCACCTCCTAGGCGTAAGAAAAGGCGACAATGTCATTTTGCAAATGGATAAGGGGGACAGGACCTATGAGGTCATAGGTTTTTATGATACCTCGCTGAACTCAGGCAACCATGCTATCGTGTCAGACAGGTTCCTGAAGTATGACAGCGGCAACGCAAGGTATTCATACATTATTATCAAGAGCTCTGATGATCCCTCTGTCGTTGCTGAAAGAATAAGGAGCAGGTTTAAAAGGGAGGAGCCTGAGGTGGCTACCGTTGAAGAACTTGAGCAAAGAAGCATGGAAGGCAGCAAACAGCTTACGGACATATTGTACGGCTTTGCAGCCCTCACGCTGCTCATAGGTATCATCGGTGTTTTCAACAATCTGCTGATCAGCTATATTGAACGAAAGCATACCCTTTCTGTGCTAAAATCCATTGGTATGAGCAGGAAACAGACCATATTGATGGTGTTTGCGGAAGCTCTGACCGGGGGAGCGGTCGGAGGCATTACCGGTTCTGTGACAGGCAGCCTCCAACTGCTTTTGGTACCGGCCATCATGCGGGCAACTGGACAATACTTCAACGTCTATAACAACTATGGTGCGATCATCATTTTTGTCGCTGCCGGCATGCTCATTACTCTTGTTGCTTCCATAAGTCCTGCTGTCAAATCATCAAAGCTGGATATAGTGTCGTCCCTCAAGTACGAGTGATATGGGGGAAGCTCCCCTTGTCACACCGGGGCGCACATAGCGGGGTCAGACGGCCTGAGACGCTGATGCGGCCCCATTGAGGAAGCGAGGGATTATTTCTTTATTAAAAAAGTCTTCGACTGTGCCGGCGGAAAGAGAGTACAGCCTGCCGTCAACAGTCACGCTTACGCCGTTTGTGCAGTTGCCCGTGCAGAAGGTGCCGTCCAGATCGACAGTATCCTTGAGCCCATTTTTTGCCACCAGGTCCTGGAGCTTCTCTACTATCTGCCCTGAACCCTTCATATGGCATGAGCTCCCAATGCATATAGTGATTTTCATAATAGGAGGGCCTCCGCTTTCTATATACTTCTGCTTATTCGTAATCTATTACATCGACCCAGCGCAGCAACAGGCTGCGTTCATCCGGATTGCCCTTGATGGACTGGCAGGCGGCCACAAGGGGTATCCATTTCTGTACATACTGCTTGGCTGTGTCACTTTTTTTACAGAACAGCTTCAGGTACTTTGCTGCCGCTTCCGTATTTCCGGAAAGCCAGAACAACAGATATGTCCTTGCCGCATCAGCCGATGCGTTTCCCTGTGTGGCATGGGACCAGTCCAGGATGTAGGGTGTGCCGTCATTGGCGATGATTATGTTGCTTGGGTTGAAATCGCCGTGGCAGACCTTGTGATGATAAGGCATGGACTCCAGCCGGGTGTGGAGATCGTAGCGCGTGGTTGCGTCCAGATCGGTCATTGAGATCTGCCTGTTCATTTTGTCCTTCAGTTTATTGAGCAGTGGTGATTTCTGACGATGTACCTCCAGGTGAAGATCAACAAACTGTTCGAGGTAAGCGTCGAATTTGTCCGGGTTTTCATTCATCAGCGTTTCCAGGGTGCGTCCCTCTATAAACCTGGTTATTATGGCCCATTTGCCTTCTGTTTTAGTCACTTCGACTATTTCGGGTATATGGAGCCCGGTCCCCTCGATCCTGGCCTGATTCAGAGCTTCATTGAGTACGTCGGCCTTTGAATAGCCCTCGTCAAATACTTTTATTGCAAGGTCTCCGTCGCGGTAAACGGTTTTTGATGCGCGGACCGCTATTACGTTATTGAGATTCATTGTTTCGACCTCCTTTATTTGCATTTCATAATCTATCGGTTCTGTATCCGAGCCGGCTGTTTGCCAAAATCGTTAGCGAGCCTGTCTTCCGAGCCTGCCCATCCTTCGAACCTGCCCCTTAAATATTCTGCTTTCTTCCGTAATAAGCGTTCAGGTACATCTCTTTGATCTCGCTCATCAGCGGATATCTTGGGTTGGCACCGGTGCACTGGTCGTCGAAGGCCTGCTCGGTCATTTCGTCCAGATTGTCCAGGAAGTATTTTTCATCGATACCGTAATCCTTTATAGTTTTTTTGATGCCGACCTTTTCCTTCAGTTCACCTATGGCTTTAATGAGGTTTTTCAGCTTATCCTCATCGGTTTTGCCCCCAAGCCCCAGGAAGTCAGCTATTTCAGCATATCTTTCCATAGTCCGGGGATGGTCGTACTGAGGGAAGGTACCCATTTTGACCGGAGTATCGACTGCGTTGAAGCGCAGCACCTCTTCGATCATCAGAGCGTTTGCCGTACCATGAGGCAGATGGTGGAATGCGCCCAGCTTGTGTGCCATTGAATGACAGACGCCGAGGAATGCATTTGCAAATGCCATACCTGCCATTGTAGAGGCATCGGCCATCTTTTGTCTTGACTTCGGATCTGACGCTCCGTTTTCATATGCGGAGGGCAGGTACTCAAATATCATTTTGATGGCTTTGAGGGCAAGGCCGTCAGTATAGTCGGTGGCCAGCATCGAAGCGTATGCTTCCAGCGCGTGGGTGAGGGCATCGATGCCCGATGCGCTTGTGAGGCCCTTGGGCTGATCCATCATCAGTCCGGCATCCACTATTGCCATATGGGGCAGCAGCTCATAGTCTGCCAGCGGGTATTTAACGCCTGTGGTTTCATCGGTGATAACGGCAAAGGGAGTCACCTCGCTGCCTGTTCCGGAAGTGGTGGGCACAGCTATGAAGTATGCTTTCTGACCCATCTTCGGGAAGGTGTACACACGTTTTCTTATGTCCATGAAACGCATTGCCATATCCATGAAGTCGGCTTCGGGATGCTCGTAAAGGACCCACATGATCTTCGCTGCATCCATTGCCGAGCCGCCGCCTAATGCTATTATACAATCCGGAGCAAAAGCTGTCATTGCCGCTGCACCTTCTTTGGCACATGCCAGTGTCGGATCCGGCGCTACATTGAAAAATGTGGTGTGCACTATGCCCAGCTCATCGAGCTTATCGGTGACGGGCTTTGTATAGCCGTTATTGTAAAGGAAGCTGTCAGTGACGATAAATACCTTTTTCTTGCCCAGTACATCCTTCAGCTCGTCGAGAGCAACTGGCAGACAGCCATTTTTCATATAGATCTTCTGGGGTGTCCTGAACCAAAGCATGTTCTCTCTCCTCTCCGCAACTGTTTTTATATTAAGAAGATGTTTTACTCCGACATTATCGGAAACAGAGTTGCCGCCCCATGAACCACAGCCCAGAGTCAGTGACGGAGCCAGCTTGAAGTTGTACAGGTCGCCTATGCCGCCGTGTGAGGATGGTGTGTTTACGAGGATACGGCAGGTTTTCATCCTGTTGGCGAACTCGTCGATCTTTTCTTTTTCAGTAGTGGCATCAAGATATACAGATGCTGTGTGACCGAAGCCGCCATCCTCGATCAGCCTTTCAGCCTTGTCCAGCGCCTGCGTAAAGCTGTGTGCCCTGTACATTGCCAAAACGGGGGAGAGCTTCTCATGGGCAAATTCCTCAGAGAGATCAACGCTTTCCACTTCTCCAATCAATATTTTTGTTTTTTCCGGGACCTCGAAGCCTGCAAGAGCAGCTATCTTTGCTGCGGGCTGACCTACTATTTTTGCATTGAGGGCGCCGTTGATTATTATTGTATTGCGGATCTTTTCGGTCTCTTCTTCACTGAGAATATAGCAGCCGCGCTTTACGAATTCATCCTTGACTTTGTCATATATGCTGTCAAGCACGATCACAGATTGCTCTGATGCGCATATCATGCCGTGGTCAAAGGTCTTTGAGTGTACTATGGAATTGACAGCCAGCAGTATGTCGGCTGATGCATCTATAACTGCGGGAGTATTACCCGGGCCTACGCCAATAGCGGGTTTGCCTGAGGAGTATGCGGCTGTGACCATTCCCGGACCTCCGGTGGCCAGTATCAAGTCGGACTGCTTCATAATATAGTTTGTCATCTCAAGTGACGGTATGTCTATCCAGCTAATGATGTCTTCGGGAGCTCCTGCCTTTACAGCAGCCTGCAGAACTATCCTTGCAGCTTCGGCGGTACAGTTCTTTGCCCTGGGGTGGGGGGTGATAACGATGCCGTTTCTTGTCTTAAGTGCAAGGAGTGTCTTGAATATTGCAGTGGATGTGGGATTTGTAGTCGGTATAACAGCTGCAATGATCCCCACGGGCTCAGCTATTTTCTTTATGCCGTATGCTTTGTCCTCTTCAATGACTCCGCATGTCCTTGCGTTTTTGTATGCGTTGTAGATGTATTCCGAGGCATAGTGATTTTTTATCACCTTGTCCTCTGCTATCCCCATGCCCGTCTCAGCCGCTGCCATTTTTGCCAGACGAATACGTTCTCTGTTAGCTGCCATTGCAGCCTCTAAAAAGATCCTGTCGACCTGCTCCTGAGTGTAGCCGGCAAATATTTTCTGCGCTTGCTTTACTTTTGCCAGAGCCGCTTCAAGCTTTTGCACATTGTCGATGATTTCACGTCTTGTATTGGTTGTCATACATATTCCTCCTTTACATGCTGCTGTCTATTTTTGATAATTGCTTTCAAACATTTGTCTGCGCTTTCAGATTGTGAATCCAATAACAAAGATTGATAAATTATTAACTATCTTTGATAAAATTTTAACATACATTCGAATAAGTTGGAAGTGTAAAAATTCGCATACCATTATATCAATATTGATATATCATCCATACTATGCAATGGGGGCATCGATGCGGCAGCGGGAAAGATGCCGAAGCTTGAGGGGTTCACACGTCAGACCTCAGCAAATCGGCTTTCAGAGCGTGCAATTCTTCAATAAATCTCTTATCAAGGTCGTTGAACTTGTAATTTTTCCGATGGATAAGATAATCAGCGTACCTGATCTTAAAGTCATCGCAGCCTCGCTGGAGCAGGGGGAACTGCTCTAATGCTGCGGAAGGTACCGGCGGAGCCCACATGTAGGCTGAGGGGATCGCACTTAGCAGGTATAGCTGGCTGGCATGACCTGCCGTAATGATCTGTCTGCCATCTTGCAGATGCATCTGGGCTTTTGTCTCCTGTGCCTGCAATGCGCTCTTATGCGGATCTCTCCCGGATAATTCAATGTAATCGGAAAGGTCCCGGTAGGTTATATTTTCTTTGCCGGACAAAGGGTGGCTCTCAGACATGAGCACAATATACTCAAATTCCAGGAGCTTCTCAGCCATCAGACCCTTCTCCTTCAGCAGCCTGGTGAAATACTTCTCCTGTAACGAATTGAACCTGATTATCCCAAGATTATGGTCATTTTGGCCGACATTTTCCATCACACTAAGGTTATCTGTTACAGTATAGTTGAAGAATATATTGCCGGAGGGCTGCAGGCCGGAGATCATCGATGCCAGGGCCTGGCCGATATATATCGCCTCAGGAGCGGATATGCTGAATAGAAGCTTGCTGTGGGGCGTTTTTTTATGTATCGACTCTATTTTTTCAACATGGGAGAGTATATTCCGGGCATGGTCAAGGAATTCCTCGCCCTGCTCCGTTGGGATCACACCTTTGGAGGTGCGCTTGAATATCTTGATCCCCAGTGATTTCTCCAGCTCTCTGATGGACCTGCTGAGATTGGGCTGTCCCATGAACAGGTTTTCAGCCGCCCTTGTTATTGATTTTGTTTTATCTACTTCAATAGCATATTTTATATGAGTCAGATCCATTTTCAGCACCCTTGTTTCTTTATTATATCTCTCGTTACATTATACCAATAATATGGGTGGTTCAGGCAAGTATAAGCTTGACAAAAAAATCGTAAAGACATAAAGTCTATTTGAGAATATTGTTGTAAATACAGACGGAGGAATAGAGTATGGGATTTACAGGATTCACGAGTGAAGCGCTCAGATTTCTGTTTGAGAATAAAATGAATGACAGCAAGGAATGGTACGAGGCACATAAGAGTGAATATAGAAAGTTGGTGTACGAACCTTTTACAGAGCTTGTTAAGGAATTGGCACCGACAATGACACAAATAGACGGGAGCATAATAACGACGCCTTCAAAGCTGATATCGAGAGTGCGCAGGGATACCAGGTTCACCAGGGACAAAAGCCTCTACAGGGATAATGTCTGGATCGTGTTCCTCAGGGATAAATCACAGATGTCGACGTCGCCATGCTTCTGGTTTGAGTTGGGCCAGAGCGGTTCAAGCTACGGTGTCGGTTATTACGGTGCGCAAACCGGGTCGATGGCTGTGATGAGGGAGATGATAGTGGAAAGGCACCCCGTATTTATGAAAGCGCTAAAGGCATACGAAAGCCAAAACGAGTTTGTCATCGGCGGCGACATGTACAAAAGGAGCAAGTTCCCGGATCAGCCTGAAAACCTGCAGCAGTGGCTGGAAAGGAAAAATATATTTTTCCAGAGTGTGCAGAATGATTTTGATCTGGCGTTTTCGAAGGAGCTGCCTGAGATATTGAAGAAAGGCTTTACAAAGCTTAAGCCAATATATGATTTCCTTCTATTTGTTGAAAGCAGGGTGTAGATTTTTAAAGGCCTGCGGTGGCGGAACAAAATGCGGCGAATCAAAATGCAGCGGGATGTTAAAGTGGCTCTGGATGAATTTTCAAGTAGGGGCAGTACACCTCTGCCGAACTGGATGAATTTTCAAGTAGGGGCATCGGCTAGACTTTCTCAAGTGAACATAATGCCAGATGCCTAGAATTATGTATCCCTTTTATTGAATAAGTTCAATGAAATCAGAAAAATTGTTACCCTTATTTGAAAATTCCTCCACTAGGATTTTTGCTGCTGCCCTTACTTGAAAATCCATCCACTAGGATTCTTTGCTGCTGCCCTTACTTGTAAATTCATCCATTTGTACTAATGGCTGTTATCCTTACTTGAAAATTCATCCATTTGCGGACTGCTTAATTGGCCGGAAATACATTTATATCGGCGAAATCTCCCTTAACGCCGCTCCCAGCGGCAGAGAGACCTCTGTAAGCCGGTGTGCGATAGAGATTTGCGTAAAGCTGTAGAATGTTGTTTGAAGCAATGAGAGGAGAGGCCGGAGAAATGAGTACGACCATAGCGCTGTGTGGTGTACCAGTGAAAAAATATGAAAGGATAAAGGAGTAAAGCGATGAAGAAACGAGTATTAAGTATAAAGATCTGTGCTGCTGGATATGAGTGACAGTCATACATGAAGATAAAAAAGGTGGTTGTCTGAAATATGACAGCCGCCTTTTCTGCGCCAGAAGGGAATTAATACTATTACTCGACATTTACGTTGATGCTTCATAAGATAATTGCCGATTAAACCATATCATGGTAGAATGATTAGTAGATAAATTTTTTGGTGGAGGAATAAAAATGAAGAGATAATTAGCGGTCCTGATGGTTTGCTGCATTATACTTACGATGCTTACCGGATGTGTCGGAGTGAAGAAAAAGGATGGTGATCCGGTAAAGGACAATAAAAGCGCGTCAAAGGACGATATCGATAAAGCGCTTGACACTTTGGAGGATGCAGGGGTGACTCTTGATCCCGATCTCGAGGATATGCTTGAGGACATAGATCAGGCAGATATCGATGCAGCAGCTGCTGCAAATGCGGCTGTAAAGGTCACAGCTGATCTGCCTGAGGGATGGGAGCTGGACGAGGGCTCTCCTTTGTCGTTCAGTGCTAAAAACGGCCTTAACATGGTGATGGTAACAACGGCCTCTATGCCAGGTACCAATAATGCCGAAGAGGCTGCAGAAGCCGCCATAGAACAGATCAAGGAGTATTTCAAGGATGCGGAATATTCTGCGGTGGAAAATACAAAGATGGCTGGTTATGACGGAGCAGGCTACTATGTTGATATCAGTATCACAAAAAGCATGGTACAGAGGCAGGAATATTTCTACTTCATGAAAGGAAAGCAGCTTTTCATGATACAGGGAGCATATATGGCAGATGACGAGGCAGCTGCAGCAGAGGTCCAGAAGGTAATGGATTCTATAAAGGTAGAATAGGCACATATTCAGACATTAACACCAATAAGGGGAAGAGATGATCATGGATCTCTTCCCTTTTAATTTTGTACCGATACTCAAATGAAGTAAACTGTTGATAAAATATCTATATTGTCTTATAATCTATTTTAGTATTTTGTTGACTCGAAGTATGGCAGATGGATATCATGGAGTACAGCGCCTGTGCTGTGCAGCAGAACGGGAGGATAGTGGAGTTATGCCTATTACAGAATTTTTATCGAGAAATGCCGCTTTATACGGCAATGAGACATGTCTCACGGAGATCAATCTGGATCTTCAGGATAGCCACAATGTTATCTGGCGTGAATACGAACTGATAGAGAACAACCCGGCGGGAGAATACCGCAGAGATATGACCTGGCGTGTATTTGACGAGAAGGCTAACCGCGTGGCCAATCTTTTGCTCAAGCGTGGTATAAAAAAGGGCGAGAAGGTAGCAATACTGATGATGAACTGCCTTGAGTGGCTGCCCATCTACTTTGGTATACTGAAGGCGGGGGCTGTTGCCGTGCCGCTGAATTTCCGATACACCGCAGAAGAAATAAAGTACTGCCTGAATCTGTCCGATACAATAGCATTGATATTCGGACCTGAATTCATCGGCCGTATGGAGACGATTTTCGATCAGATCCCAAAGGTCCGGACGCTGTTCTTTGCAGGAGAGAACCGTCCCTCATTTGCAGAAAATTACGACCGCCTTACAGCAAATTGCTCTTCTGAGGCTCCTGATGTAAAGCTGAATGACGAGGACGATGCAGCTGTTTATTTTTCCTCCGGGACAACAGGGTTCCCAAAGGCCATCCTGCATAGCCACAGCAGTCTGGTATCTGCCTGTGTGACAGAGCAAAAGCATCATGGGCAGACCAGGGAGGACAATTTCCTATGCATACCTCCATTGTATCACACCGGCGCAAAAATGCACTGGTTCGGAAGTCTGATCTCAGGCAGCAAGGCTGTTCTGCTGCGGGGAATAAAGCCCGAATGGATACTCAGGACGGTTTCGGAGGAAAGAATCACGAATGTATGGCTCTTGGTGCCATGGGCCCAGGATATTCTGGATGCCATAGACAGAGGTGATGTCAGACTTGAGGATTATGAGCTTTCTCAGTGGCGTATCATGCATATAGGAGCTCAGCCTGTACCTCCCAGCCTGATCCAGCGCTGGAAAAGGTATTTTCCGAACCATCTGTACGACACTAACTACGGACTCAGTGAGTCAATAGGCCCCGGCTGTGTGCACCTTGGTGTAGAAAACATACACAAGGTGGGTGCCGTCGGTATCCCCGGCTATGGCTGGGAGGTCATGATCGTGGACGAACACAAGAAGCCCGTTGAAAAGGGCCAGGTGGGAGAGCTGGCGGTAAAGGGCCCGGGTGTCATGAAGTGTTATTATAAGGATCCGGCGGCAACTTCAGCTGTCTTGAAGGATGGCTGGCTCTTTACAGGCGACATGGCCATAATGGACGAAGACGGCTTCATATTCCTGGTCGACCGCAAAAAAGACGTTATCATCAGCGGCGGTGAAAACATCTATCCTGTGCAGATAGAGGATTTCCTGCGGGCACATGAGGCGATCAAGGATGCCGCTGTCATAGGGCTGCCCGACAAGCGCCAGGGCGAGCTGGCTGCAGCTATTATTGAGCTGAAGCCCGGATGCACCTGTACTGAAAATGATATCAATGAGTTCTGCCTGACGCTGCCGCGATATAAGAGGCCAAAGAAGATAATATTCGATAAGGTGCCCCGAAATCCCACAGGCAAGATAGAAAAGCCCAGGCTGAGGGAAAAATACGGGGCGGCAGGGCTTGTGGCAATACAGAATGAAATACTATAGTGATGTTTCATCGAGCAATAGATCATTGAGGGGAATCATGGCGATGGTATATGTGTACCATCGCCTTTTTGTCCAATGCGGGAACAAATATGTCAGACCGTATTCTCATTAATTTCATTATGTGGTAAAATAAGAATTGTTTAACATAATTCTATGTGTTTGCAGGAGGGGTTATGTGTGAGCCGATTTCTGTAGATGTCAAGAGATTCAAGACAGAGACAGGGCTGGAAGACAGTGATGTCAAGGAACTGTACAAGGGCTTCGTGGTGGAGCTGCTGGAGGAACTGGAGAAACTTCAGGTACAGCTGAGCAAAGATGATTTCGAAAAAATGGCAAGAACCGTTCACAATATAAAAGGAATATCCAGCAGCTATATGGCGGATCAGGTTTTTACCTGTTCTGTAGAATTAGGCAGGGCATTATCAAACAACAACAGGTCCGATATCATTTCACCCATGAACCGTCTGATCGAAGCGATACAGGAGGCGGCAGATGATATCTCAAGACTGATCAGATCTTAGGAGAGAGGACTATGCCGGGATTTTTAGGGAAAGTGGTGCTTGTAGTTGATGATTCTTCTTCCATAAGAAGAGCGGTAAGAGCTATCCTAGAGAAAGAAGGCTTCACTGTGAGGGAAGCCGGATCTGAATTCGGCCTTTTCGGCTGTATGGTGGAATATGGTATTATGGCGGACATTATTCTGATGGATCTGACTATTAATGAGACAAATGGTCTCGAACTGGTCAAAAAAGTCCGTAATACAGAAAAGTTCAGGCATATACCTATTATTATGCTGACACAGCACTCTGACAGGGCCAATGTTTTAAAAGCGAAAAATCTGGATGTGCAGGACTATATTGTCAAACCGATCAATGCACGGCTGCTTGTTGAAAGAATGGAGAAAGCGCTTAATGATTCAGTTGACCGGTAGATGGAGGAGAAATGGGATTCAGTTTTAATGTACCATCTGTTGTTATGCTCATCTCAGGGGTAGTGCTGCTTTCCTTTGTTATATTTACTGTCAGACAGATAAATGACAAATGCGCCTATTACTTAAAATTGATGATGGCAGCGGCAGCTTTATGGGCCATCACAAACAGCTTTGAGCTGGCCCTGAGCGACATCGGGCTCAAGGTGATCCTTTCAAAGCTGAGCTATATTGGGACCTGTTCTGTAGTTCCGTTATGGCTGATGTTTGTATTGAACTATGTGAAGCACCAATGGCTCCACAAGAGAGGTCTTGGTCTGATAATATCCATCATACCCGTGATTGTACTCTGCTTTGTCTTTACCAACGAATTTCACGGGCTTGTCTGGCCTTCTCTTGAACCCATCGAGATAGCCGGCGGGATAAGGCTCATATATGGTCATGGTATCATAGTGTTCATATTTGCCGTGTATTCTGCCATAGTCATGCTTTTTGGAACAGTTGTGCTGATCGGTTTTCTTAACAGCTCGCCGGCCCTGATCAAGCAGCAGGTGTTGCTTATGCTTGCTGCATCTATTTCACCCTGGATATCCAATGCAATATACCTGCTGGGCTATAGTCCGATAGAAGGAGTAGATCTGACACCGATAGGCTTCATTGTTC
Organism: Clostridiaceae bacterium; assembly: GCA_012519745.1. Lineage (GTDB taxonomy): Bacteria > Bacillota > Clostridia > Acetivibrionales > DTU013 > DTU013. Next base: position 42,778 of record JAAYPO010000037.1, read on the forward strand.
CGGGGGTGATATTCCACTTTGCAGTATTGCGGTTTAAAATGCTTGACATAATGCCTGTTGCAAGGCATATGCTTTTCAATGAGATATCAGATGGCGTACTTGTTATCGACAACAAGCACCGTATTGTTGACATAAATCCGGCATCCTCCGAGATACTGGGAATAAATGAGGAGCAGATAGTCGGAAAGCATGTAGGTGATGTGATGCCTGTGTTTGCCGAATTATTTGACAAGACCGGAAATGATGACAGGATCAGAAATGCCTGCTTCAAGCAGAATGAGAAGTATATCGATGTAAGGATATCCCGGCTGACGGATAAAAATCAGGGTTTCGGATTCATGGCTTTGTTCAGGGATATTTCAAACATCAGAAAGACCCAGGAGGAGCTGATGAGGGCAATGGAGGAGGCCGAGGCTGCAAACAATGCCAAGGGCAGATTCCTGGCCAATGTGTCCCATGAGATAAGGACGCCTATGAATGGTATAATGGGTTTTCTGGAGCTTCTGTCAGAGACTGCACTGGATCCGGTACAGGCTGAATATGTGAATGATACAAAGTCAGCCGCAGATGCGCTGCTCTGCCTGCTGAACGATATCCTTGACTATTCCAAGGCGGAATCAGGCATGCTGCAGATGGAGCATATCCCGGTGGATCTTCATAAATTGATCAATGAGACGATATCACTGTTTGAGCCGGCTGCTAAAAAGAACGGAACCAAGCTGCAGTGTTTCATATCAGAGTCCGTTCCTGTCAGCATCTATGGTGATCCTATAAGACTCAGACAGGTTTTGAACAACCTGGTAGGAAATGCAGTCAAATTTACTGAGAATGGATGCGTCACGGTTCGGGCAGACACGCTGCAAGATGCTGATAATAATGAATTGCTGAGGCTTGAAGTGAAGGATACGGGCATTGGGATGAGCCGTGAGACTCTGGACAGGCTATTTAAGGCCTTTGCCCAGGCAGATACCTCGACGACCAGAAAATATGGAGGCACCGGTCTTGGGCTCTCCATAACGAAGAAAATCGTCGATCTATATGGCGGAGCAATAGACGTGCAGAGTGAACCGGGCAAGGGCTCCTGTTTCACAATAACTATCGGATTTGAACCAGCGGAGCATACGGGGGCAGAAGCTGCCGCAGGAAAGGAAGACGGTTATGAAGGCGCAGAGTGGTCTGCAGGCGGAGGTAAAGCATTGATCCTGCTTGCTGACGATATAGAGGCCAACCGGAAGCTGGTGACCATACTGCTCAAAAAGCAGGGATACGAAGTGGTTTGTGCCGAAAATGGAAAGGCAGCAGTGGAAATGTGTGATGCAAAGGTCTACGATCTGGTGCTGATGGATTGCCAGATGCCTGTAATGGATGGATATCAGGCTTCGCAAGAAATCAGATCAGGCCAGGGCCTGAACAAAGGAACGCCCATTGTGGCTATGACTGCATATGACAGTGATTCGGACCGAAGAAAGTGCAAGGCTGCGGGAATGGATGACTATATTTCAAAGCCTGTTAGGGTCAATATATTAAAGGAAGTCATATCAAGAAATCTGGAGCGTGGGACAAAGGGCCAATGAGTTATCCGGATGCATCAGGAGCCACGGATCTGCAATACCTTATCAGCATTAAGTCCTGTGAACAAGGGTATAGTATCGTGGGCGGGGTTGACAGGAAGGAGAATTGTTATGGAACAAATAATTATGGATAAAAAGGAAAGAGCGTTGCTGGTGGGAGTTAATCTGAACAATGACCCGGATTTCCACAAATCTATGGAGGAACTGAAAAACCTTGCGGAAGCCTGTGAACTGGAAGTGGCGGGCCGGACGGAGCAAAACCTGAAGTCGGTGAACAACGCTTATTATATCGGCACAGGGAAGGTGAAGGAGCTTGCTGCGCTCATTGATGCCATGGAGGCAGATGTGGCTGTATTTGACAATGAGCTGACACCAATACAGCTCAGGAACCTGGAGAGAGCCCTGGAATGCAGAATACTCGACAGGACCTCTCTCATTCTTGATATATTTGCCCAGAGGGCAAAAACAAAGGAAGCCGCACTCCAGGTCGAGACTGCCAGGCTGCAGTACATGCTGCCAAGACTCGTTGGTATGAATACGGCAATGGACAGGCAGGTGGGAGGCGGAGGCATTGGGACCCTAAACAGAGGTCTTGGTGAAAAGAAGCTGGTGCTGGACCGCAGAAGGATAGAGAAGAGGATCACCGATCTGAAACGTGAGCTTGACCTGATAGAAAAGGACCGTCAGACTCAGCGGAAGTTGAGGAAAGAGTCAGGACTGCCAAGGGTAGCCCTGGTCGGCTATACTAATGCCGGGAAATCAACGCTGATGAATGCGATGGTGGAGCTTTCAGGAAAGCCCGATCTCAAAAAGGTGCTGGAGAAGGATATGCTGTTTGCCACCCTCGAGACCTCGGTGCGAAGCATCGTGCTGCCTGATAACAAGGAGTTCCTTTTATCGGACACAGTTGGCTTTGTCGGCAGGCTGCCCCACAATCTGGTAAAGGCATTCCGGACCACCCTCCAGGAAGTAAGGGAGGCGGATCTGCTGCTGCATGTGGTGGACATTTCGGACACTGAGTATGAGCGCCAGATCGAGGTTACGAATGACACCCTCAGGCAGATCGGAGCTGCAGGGATACCCGCCATATATGTATATAATAAAGCAGATATGGCAGGCATTGACATACCCTTTGTCAGAAATGATGATAAAAGCATCTGTATTTCAGCAAAGGAAAGGACAGGCCTTAAGGAACTCATAGAGTTGATAAGCAGGCACGTGTTCAAAGACTACGTGGATTGTGTGATGCTGATACCTTATGAGCTTGGAGGAGTGGTGTCGTATTTCAGACAGAATGCGACTGTCAAGGAAATACTCTATGAAAGCAGCGGCACCAGACTGTCATTAGAATGTACCGAGGCTGACTACAAGCGTTATAGGCAGTATGTGGTGTAATAGCCCGGAGATGTTAAAAAGCTGTCCCAGAAGGTATGGGGCAGCTTTTTTGCCGTGGGCACAGGATCAAATGAGAGAGGTGCTGAAATACCTTTCGACCCTGTCAGGAAGAACGGTAACGATCCTCTTCTCCAGACCGTATTTTTGAGCAGCCTTTATTGAGGCCCACACGTTTGCACCGGAAGATGTGCCCACCAGGATACCCTGTACCCTTGCAAGGTCTCTTGCTGTGTTTACGGCATCATCATCGGTGACCTCTATGACCTCATCCACCAGGCTCACATCAAGCACTGCCGGTACAAATCCGTCGCCGATCCCTTGTATTTTATGCAGTCCGGGTTCATGGCCAAGAAGGGCTGAGACATTCTTGGGTTCAACTGCGATGACCTTTGCATCCGGGTTATTTTCCTTGAGGCATTTGCCTACACCGCCCAGAGTACCGCCGCTTCCCAGACCAGACACGAATATGTCCACATTGCGGTCCATCTGCTCCCATATTTCTGCGGCTGTAGTAAGGTAATGGATCTTCGGATTGTTGGGGTTTTCGAATTGCTGTGGTATGAAGATATCGGGATCTTTCGCCTTCCTTCGCTCCACCTCTGCCACTGAGCCGCCGATGCTCTCTTGTTCCTTTGTCAGCACAAGCTCGGCGCCAAGGGCTCTTATTATCTTTTTTCTCTCCTCGCTCATGTTTTCAGGCATTACTATCACTACCCTATAGCCCTTTTGCACGCCTACCAGCGCGATACCTATGCCCGTATTGCCGGAGGTCGGTTCCATGATGGTCATGCCTGGCTTTAGCAGACCCTGGGCCTCAGCCTGCTCCAGCATGTATTTTGCCACCCTGTCCTTGATACTGCCGCCGGGGTTCAGGTACTCGGCTTTGGCAAAAATATTAAGACCGGTAAGTTTTTTCAGGCTCAGCATAGGCGTATTGCCGATCAAATCGAGAATATTGTCAGTTGTCATCTCATTGCCCCTTATTCGATATAAGTATTTTTCTATAAATATAGTATCCTATTTCATCATATTTTCAAATAGAAATCTTGCTGGTGAAAAAATAATCACCATAAAAAAACCATGAAATTTGTTGAACTTTTGTGCCCCTGTGTAATTGACGCTTTTAGTCCAATATGTTATTGTGGGTAAGGAAATAATAAACGAGTTGCGGGCATATACCTGCCACGACTATTTCCTGGCTACTTTAGTGATTTATGGGAGTGTATGATGAACAGGATAGGATTTGATAATGATCAGTACCTTCGTCTGCAGTCACAGAAAATTCTTGACCGTATAGCATATTTCGGCGGCAAGCTGTATCTGGAATTCGGCGGCAAGCTCTTTGACGATTATCATGCGTCAAGGGTGCTGCCCGGCTTCAAACCGGACAGCAAGGTAAAGATGCTGATGAAGCTCAGGGATCAGGCTGAGATCGTAATTACAATAAGCGCCGATGATATAGAGAAAAACAAGCGGAGAGGGGATCTGGGGATCACATACGACCTGGATGTCCTTCGTCTGATAGATGCCTTCCGTGAGATAGGGCTCTATGTGGGAAGTGTTGTAATAACACATTACAGATCCCAGTTTGCTGCGGACCAGTTCCAAAAAAGGCTCATGAACCTTGGTATCAAAGTGTACAGGCATTACCCCATACCCGACTATCCGGCCAATATCCCGTTGATAGTAAGTGATGACGGATATGGCAAAAATGATTACATAGAAACATCAAGATCACTTATAATCATAACTGCTCCGGGACCCGGAAGCGGAAAGATGGCAACATGCCTATCGCAGATATATCATGATCATAAACGCGGCATACGGGCGGGATACGCAAAATTTGAGACCTTCCCCGTATGGAACCTTCCGCTGAAGCATCCGGTGAATCTGGCATATGAAGCTGCCACCACCGATCTCAACGATGTCAATATGATCGATCCGTTCCACCTGGAAGCATATGGGATAACATCAGTGAACTACAACAGGGATATTGAGATTTTCCCTGTCCTAAATGCGATTTTCGAGAGAATAGAAGGAAAATCGCCCTACAAAAGTCCAACAGATATGGGAGTCAACATGGCCGGATTATGTATTACAGATGATGATGAAGTATGCAAAGCCTCCGAGCAGGAGGTCATCCGCAGATATTACAATACAAGGTGCGCACAGCGCCAGGGTATGGCCGACAAGGCTGAAGTATACAGACTGGAGCTGCTGATGAAGCAGCTTGGCATATCTCCCGCGGACCGACCTGTGGTCGAGGCGGCAATCAACCGTGCAGAATCGACAGGCGGACCTGCTGTCGCGCTGCAGTTGAGCGACGGCCGTATTGTGACAGGAAAGACCACACCTTTGCTTGGTGCATCAGCTGCACTGCTGCTGAATTCATTAAAGGAGCTTGGAGGCATCCATCATGATATGCACTTGATATCTCCGATCATAATAGAGCCAATACAGGCTCTGAAGGTCAATCATATGGGCAACCACAACCCACGTCTCCATACGGATGAAATACTTATAGCCCTATCCATATGCGCGGCGACAAATCCGACAGCAGCCCTTGCGATGGAGCAGCTGCCAAAGCTTCGGGGGTGTGAAGCCCATTCGTCTGTGATATTGTCCCGGGTCGACGAAAATGTGTTCCACAAGCTGGGAGTCAATGTGACCTGCGAACCTCAATACCAGACTAAAAAGCTTTACCATAAGTGATTCTATAATGTGGGGATGATGGGCCCCCGCCACGCTGCTTTATGTATTTTCAGCCGTCAGGCTTAAAAACGCTTGGCGGCGGGTAATGATTCGTCAAAAGTAACGTTGCGGGCATATCTCCTGCACGATTATCATCTGATTAAAAAAAGCTGGATGGACAAAAAAACAATTGTTGTGGCAGAAATTTGAACGAAACTGAATTACAAGGTACTTTTTGGCTACATAAAATCTCAATCAAATGCATTATCCGGCTCGATACAGATAAAGTGAGACAAGTTAGCCTGCAAGAGTTGATTTTTTGTACACCTAGGTCTCTATTTCTCTGGGAAATATGAGAACAGGAGTCTGTTGGGCACCAACCCAATTTATACCGAAGCCCTGTGCTATAAAGCAGCAGATAGCGGATGTGCAGTTTTGCTATGCCTTGTTGATGTTTTTTTGGAAATCCGATAGTATAATATATAGGTAATGTAGAATGAGAAGGCTGGTTTTCATATGTCGTTAGATAAATACAAAATCAAGATTAAAAAAGGTTCTGAGAAGATATGCGGCGACGCTCCACAGTATTCGATCACATATAAAAGCAACCTGAAAAATGCCAGCAGCATAAGTCATGAAATACTATCGGCTTTTATTGGCAGCAATGATGTGATAATTGAAATCAATTCTGACATGAACGGACCAGAGCAAAACCAAAATGACCCGGTGGCTGCATTTTTGGATAAAACCGGTACATTTGATCTGGCTTACAGGAAGAAAAAAGTTTTGTCTGAAAAGGGCAAAACTGTGCTGGGTTTTGCTATAGGCTCAAAAAAACAGGCGTGCGAAGCATTGATATATGTACCCAACAGTGTATGGCACCACCCTGATATGAAGAAATGCCTTCCCCTATACGGTGCCAAATATTACCTGACTGATGAGATCACTGATGCTCCGGCGAAGCTGAATGAGATCGCAGGGATGAGTGAAGAAGACAGGGTAGAAGCTTTCGGGATAATGATCTTTGATCTGGCGATATACGGTCAGATGGGTGTATTGACAAAAGCTCTGTCCATGGATGAAATAAAAGAAATGCTGGGATCATAGGCGGTCACGATCCACAGCATTCCAGTGATGTTAATTTCAAGTCCGATTTCTTCTATAAAATCTATCTGCCGAATAATTTTTCTGATATACGGCGCAGCAAGCCTTTCTTTTCAGAGGTCTTTTGCTGATCAGCTCCGGCAGGTCTTTGTGTTATGTCGGGACTGCTGGTCTTTTTATTGTCTGCCGCAGAATACGGTTTTTTGTTATCTGCCGCTGAGTAAGGCCTGTTTGAGCGGCCTGGCTGTCTTTGTGCATTGTTGTCCCTCTGACGGGCAGGGGCATTGGCAGCTCTGTTTTGGCCCGACGGCCTTCCTCCGGTCTTCGCACTTTGCTGCTGACGGTTTCTGGTATCTTTCTGCATGTTCCCTTGTTTTCTGACGGGATCAGTCGATACTTTTCGCACCTGATCATCTGTACGCTCAGACCTGGCGGGACGAGTATCCTTTGTTTCTGCCGGTCTATTCCTGTATGGCGGCCTGCTGTCGCGTTCGGCGCCCCTGCGGTCACTTCCGCTGCCCTGGCCCCGGGGGCCGCTGCGGTTACGATCACGGCTGCGGCTATTGCTGCTGCCTTTCGGCCGCCTAGGTGCCCGTGATTCATCAGTTGTCTTGGCCGCATTTTTCTTCTTCCATTCATCTATTTCTGCTTTGTGTTCTGCCAGGGACTCGTCTGTGGGCAGCTCGGATTCTTCTATCATTACTCCGATGTGCTCTTCTATGTCATAAAGACTCATTATATCATCAACGCTGACGATGGATATCGCACGGCCTTCATGGCCTGCTCTGCCGGTCCGGCCTATCCTGTGCACGTAACTGTCTCTCTCTACCGGCACATCATAGTTGATGACCAGCGATAATTCCTCGATATGGATACCGCGTGCTGCTACATCAGTTGCCACCAGCAGACGGAATTCACCCTGCTTGAACTGCTGTATGGTCTTGATCCGTTTTGCCTGCGGTATATCGCCGTGCAGAGCCTGACATGCGTAGCCCTTCCTGTTCAAAAAGCTGCGCACCTGGTCCACTGCTATCCTGGTGTTGCAGAATATCATACAGCTTTCCGGCCTTTCAGCCATAAGCACACGATTGAGCTGGGTGCGCTTCTCGTTTCTCTCGACACGATAATACAACTGGCGGATCGTATCGACGGTTTTTGTTTCCGACTCTATTTCAATGGTTTCAGGCTCTTTCATGTATCGGGTGCAGATCCTTTTGATCTCATCGGGTATAGTGGCCGAGAAAAGAAGCGTGATCCTGTCCCGAGGCACCGTGCGGATGATTTTCTCCACCTGATCGATAAAGCCCATGTCAAGCATCCTGTCCGCCTCATCAAGGACCAGGAAGCGTATATGCTTTGTCTTGAGGTTTCCGTGCTGTATATGATCATATACTCTGCCGGGGGTCCCCGTAACGATGGTCACGCCCCTGTTTAGCGCCTGTATCTCTGCATTCATGCTATGCTGGCCGTATACAGCGGTTGTCTTGTGGGAGAGATGCTTTGCCATCTGGCGGATATCGCTGTCCACCTGGACGGCAAGCTCACGGGTGGGCGTCAGGATGAGGCCCTGGGGCCCCTCAGTCTCCGGATCGGTGAGCTGGAGCATGGAAACGCCGAATACTGCCGTTTTGCCGCTGCCGGTCTTGGACATCACTATCATATCTTTTTTATCCAGAATATGAGGGATCGCTTTGCTTTGGACTTCTGTGGGTATTTCAAAACCCATATCGCCAAGGGCCTTCAATATGGGAGGTGCTATCCCGAGTTCATTAAATGTACTGCTTTTGTCAAATGTGTTTTCCATCAATATCTTCTTTCATTATCGAATTTTTTTCATTATAGCACTATTTCATAATTTTTTCTACTTGACTTATATGGGGAACAACAGCCGTGCCGCATAGATGGCTCCAGAGAGCGTGATGGTGCATAGCAGTGTGGAGAGCAATACGACCTGTGAAGCAAAATCTGCATGGTTGTCGAACTCGACTGCAATAAGCGCTGTGTTGACGGCGGTAGGGACCCCTGAGGAAATCAGGACGACCTGGGCGACGAGCCCCTCCAGCGACAGGAGTTTTATCAGTGCCAGAGCTGCTAAAGGACCGCCGACAAGCCGGAACAGCACTGACAGCAAAACGCCGTGCTTGAGCGAGTTGAATCTGGTCCGTGAGATCTGTACTCCCAGGGTCAGCAGCGCCACTGCCACCAGTGCGTTTCTAAGGTATTCCAGCGCCGGCCAGAAGGGAAGTGTTGTCAAATCAAAGGGGACAAGCTTCAGCAAAAAGGCTGAGGGAACAGTATAGATTGTGGGCACCTGGAGTATTTTGCCAATGGTTTCCTTGACACTCAATTTGGCCCGCCCTGCATTGAAAAATCCAAGGGAGTTGATGGATATGTTCTGCACCACCAGCATCATTATTTGTGCAGTCAATGCCAGGTCAAGGTAGGGCGTCCTGCCGTCAACTATGAAGGGTGGGCTGCTGAACACCAGCGTTATCAAAGGGATGCCGATATTTCCGCTGTTATAGAATGAGACCGAATTGATGAATGCGTATTTTTTTGCCCTGTCATATTTAAGGATCCTTGAGAGAATGCTTGAAATCGTGAAATTGATCACAAGAAGAATGACGCCAAGCAAAAGGACCTTAAACAGCTCCAGTGGTATTGTGGAGGTATACAGATATACAAAAGTGAATATTGGCACCATTGTGTATAGATTGATCTTTGTCAGTGTGTTTATGTCAATGGGGAATTTCCTTGCAATGACGAAGCCGACACCGACCAGAATGAATATTGGCAGAATATTATAGGTAAAAATATAGAGCATTATTGGCATAAAAGTATATTATCCTTTACCGGTCCAGTTATTCAGGTATATTATTTTTATACTATAGCATATCGACGGCGCATTACAAGTCTTCAACCGTATAATCGACACAAGAAAATCATTTGCAGCTTATTTCTGATTTATTCTACCCAAGGGATGGTAAAAATGATATAGAAAATACTAAAATACTCATCTGACAGATGATTATTTTTATGAGGTGATCGTATGGCCAGGAGCATAGATATGTCGAAAACCGTATATGAGCTGAGCAGGGACAATGAGGAAATAGTAGAAATCATGAAAGAGCTTGGGTTTGAAAGCATTGCAACGCCGGGGATGCTCAATACGGCAGGAAGATTCATGACTATTCCAAAGGGTGCAGCTATGAAAAAGATACCCATGGATAAGATAAAGGAGAAATTCATCAGCAAGGGCTACGAGATCATAGAATAGCTTGTGAACGCAAAGTAGTCTGTAGATAATGACCAAATCGACTTGATGATGAGGAGCACAGGAGCATAAGAGAATGCTCGCTCACAGGAGCTTTGAGACAATGGAGGTTTACGGATCTGCTGTGCCCAAAGCAATATTATTGCATATGGACTGATTTCTATAGTACAATTGTATCAACCAATACAATAGACGAAAGGTACCCCATGGAAAAAAGAGATATTCCGATCAAAACACTTGGCGAAGACCAATTCAAGCTGTCTCCTTATGTATCCGGACTATGCGAATTTATCAGACAAAGTGACAAGCCTGTCACCATATCGATCCAGGGTGAATGGGGCAGCGGCAAAACATCCTTCATGAATATGATGGAGGATGAGCTGTGCGACGGTGCCGGCGAATACAGCAGCATATGGATAGACACATGGGATTTTTTTCTTGAGGACAGCCATGATGTTGTGGTAAGCAAGCTGGTTGCCATGATCATAAGCGAGATCGAAGCCAAATTCGATAACATCAGATGCAGCAAGACAAGAGAAGAATTGATCAGCGACTTCAAAAATTTCACAAGGAAGTTTTCAAAGGCTGTCCTCAGCATCACGGGGCTGGGTTCCCAATCAGGTGAGGAGCTTATAGACGACTTGTTTGGCGATGATATTTCGTTGAATATCAGAGACATAAGAGGCAAGTTTGAAAGATTCATAAGCAGGATCGCAGAAGAGTCGGGCAGTGCCGGCACAGCCTTTATCATTTTTGTTGACGACCTGGACAGGATACACCCCAGACTGGCGGTAACCATACTCGAAGCACTGAAAGTGTTATTTGACATAAAGCATTGCATTTTTGTGATAGCAATCGATTACGAGGTCGTTGCCAGCGGTGTCGAACAAAAATACGGTACTGTGAGGGGCACAAGCAGGGATATATGCCGGGCTTACTTTGACAAGCTCATCCAGCTTCCGTTTGTCATGCCGACTACCAAGTTTGACATAACAGATATGGTCATGCAGAGGCTGAGGGAAATGCGGTTCATGACCACCGAGCATGATTACCGCGTACATAGCAGAGATATACTCAACATAATAAGGCTGACCACGAATAATAATCCACGAGTCATAAAAAGGCTTCTGAATATGCTGCATTTGACAGTAATCATGGACAGGGAACGCATCGACAACAGCTCTGCATATTACCAGCTGCTGGAGCTGCTGCTTGTAGCGATGCAGCTTGCGTATCCCACTGTCTACCAGTTGATGCAGTCCAATGAGGATTTTACCTCATGGAAAAAGAATATACTTGTCAATGTGGATGACAAAAATATAAGCCAGTACATTTTGGAAGGTTTGGATATCGACTGTGAGTGGAAGGAGGTCGTTTACCTGCTGACAGTCAACGATCCCCTCTTAAAAATGAATTATAACAAAATACAGCAGCTCCTTGAGATTTTCCAAAAGCTGATGAAGAACTGTGAAGGATCTATAGCGTATCTGAGCAGTATTTTTGGTGTCATAAGCATGACTGATGTCAGCTCAGGAAGCATGCTGCCGTTCCTGTACAACGGTCAGGATTATGACAGGTCATCGCAAACACAGTTCAGGCAGGGGAACAGACTCATTGAGGGGATAGAGCCGGGCAGATATGCCACGGTCCTTGATGTAGGCTGTGGTAATGGAAAGACCACTTTTGAACTGCTTAAAAGGGATCCGTCAATGCAGATAGAGGCCTTTGATATTTCCGGGACGCAGATAGAGGTGGCCCGCAGGAGCTGTGAAGAAAAAGGATTATCAGGAAAAATAAGATTTTATGTTATGGATGCACTGGAGCTGAAGGATACGGAAAAATACGACCTTGTATTCAGCAATGCCACACTCCATTGGATAACCAACAGCAGAAAAATGTATACTCTTTTGTACAATGCATTGAAATATGGAGGCAGACTGGCAGTGCACCAGGGAGGAAACGGATCTTACAGCGGATTGCATGCGGTGGTCCGGCAGGCATATACCAATCTGGGATATGAAAAGTATTTCAGGGACTGGACATTCCCCGTTTTCTATCCTACAAGAGGAGAAATGGAAGATCTCCTCAAAGATATCGGTTACAAAAACATAAGCGTTACCAGTGTCAGAACAGATGGCAGAGAGCTTGATCATCTGATAGAGAATTTTGAAAAGGCTAGTCTGATATTCTACAGGCCCATGCTTAAATGCGATGAGGAATATAAATCACTTGTAGATGAATACTACAGGCTTTGTTCAGCACAGCCGCCTGATACTTCTTCCCACAGGCTTTACATATTTGCTGATAAATGATGGCAGTACAAAAATATGTGTGAACATGAGAGGAATGGCAATGATAGATATCCTAGAAATAAAATATGCGGCAGAAGGCTTAACCAAAGGTGAATTAGATGATATATGGGATATTATGTGCGACTGCAATAGAGAGTTTGTACCGCCTTTATCCAGCAGAAACAGTCCGACCCAGTCAAATTTGCTCACAGGCCGGGACGATACACAAACCGATGTGGACGACAAACCCTATGTGTACTTTGAGGAAATCAGAAAGCAGCATTTCATCCTTGCAGAGATAGAGGGGAAGGTCATAGGATTCCTTACCTTTAAGACGGATCACATGTGTGATGCTTTACAGGATTTTGGGGTATCGAATTACATCACTACCGTTTGTATTGACAAGAAGTACAGAAAGCAGGGCATCCTATCGCGTTTGTATGAGCATATGGAAAATAAATTGCCCGACAGTATTCACTGCAGCAAGGTTTCAACGAGAACCTGGTCACAGAATGATGCACATGCAGGCTTCTTATTAAAAAGAGGATACACTCTGCTCAAAACACTTCCTGATGACAGAGGCCCGGGTATCGATACCCTTTATTTTGGAGCAAAACTGAAGTGACAGTACCTTTTGTTCTGCTTTGGGCAAATAACCTCCCGTTTATTTTTCCAGCCTGATGTCGCCTCGTTCTTCGAGGTCTGCGAGTATCCGGGCATACATTTTGCTGTCTATCTTGTATTTATATCTGTATATGAGGTAGCCGGCAAGGATGCAGAGCAGTGGGAGTAAGAGCATTGCGGCTTTGAGTATGACAAGGCCCTCCTCAGTCATGTCGGAGGCTGAGGCCGCTCTGCTGATACCGGATATAATGACCGTAGCGCCTACGACCCCGCTGGCAATCGCATTGCCGATCTTGTTAATGAAAGGCTGCAGCGAAAGCGTTACACTGTCGTTGCGTTTGCCTAGCTTCCATTGGCCGTACTCTATAGTATCTGAGAGGAACATCAGCATAAGAAGCTGTATGAAAGCCTGCCCGAGGAATATCAGCACTCCTGCGGTACCGATGTACAGCATGTTCATCGGGGAATAGAAGAAGATCGCATAGCCGAGGACTACAAGTACTGTCGATCCTGCATATAACGTCTTTCTGCTGAATCTCTTGCTGAACAGTGGAAAGACTACAAGGGCAAGGATCTGAGAAACACCCAGCACCAGTGCGAAAATCGAGTACATGTTTTCATCGCCATAGGCGTATTTGAAAAAATACAACCCGAAGCTGGTGGTTATAGAGTAGCCTATCATGAATAATGCCATTGAAATAGCTGTGAAAAGCAGCTGGTCATTTTTGAAAATAGCCTGGACCATCCCTTTAAGAGTCGTCTGCTCTTCCTTTTTAAAGACCCCTTTGAATTCCTTAACGCCAAAAATCGTGATGCATTGGCCGCCGATCATTATCAGCGATATGATGACCGCAAATACAAAGTAGGCCTCTTTCATACTTCCCAGATAGCTGCCCAGTGCGTTTGTGATGGGCACGATCCCCACGACTACTGCAAAAAGACCGATATTTGCGCATATTCGTGCAAAGGCTCCGATCTTCTCCCGCTCCTTCTGATCCATACTCAAAGAGGGAAGCATTGACCAGTACGCTATGTCATTTGCGGTGAAGCTTATGTCAAAAAGCAGATAGAGCACTGCAAACATTACAAGATAAGCTGTGCCATCAAGTCCGAGATCGGTATACAGCAATACTGTGAAAACTCCTGTGAAAAGCGCTCCTACTGCTATCCAGGGCTTGAATTTGCCATATTTGCTGTTGGTGTTGTCAACAAACACGCCCATTATCGGATCGTTGACAGCGTCGAAAATACGGGCGGCCAGCAGTATGCCTGTAAGCCACCACAGCATATTGTCGGGCAATTGGAGTATATCCGTGAGGTAGAACATCAGGTACATGCTTACCAGAGAAAAGAGCATATCCCTTCCGATGGTGCCGAGTCCAAAGGTGTAGCGGTTGTTGTGGGATGCTGTTGTTTTCATAGGACGGCCTCCGTTTCATTTTGTCGTGATAAGTCTTGCTGCTTTGCGGTCACAATTTTATTATATCGCATTACTCATGTGATTTCTGCTCTTTCGATGATATACAGATTGGAGCCGAAATCACCCAGCAAACGCGTTTTGTTGTTGTACCACGAGCCCATGAACTGGTTATTGAGCCGAATACCGCTCATGAGCATATCACCGTAGGCTTCATATTTCTCAACACAGTCTGTGAGGCAATAATATTTGCCAACGGTCCTGAGTATCAGGCCATCAGGGTCCAGACGAAATGGCAGCAGGTGGTTGACAAGCCCGCCGAAACGCTTGAGGAAAAGGCTCTGGGGCCTTGTGGCAAGCACATAACGCTTGGCAGCATCAAGTCCGGTCAGCGGCAGTAAGTCGTATCCTTCGCTGGCGTTGGCCTGAGTCTGGAAAAAGCTTGCGGCAGCTTTATCTCCACTCGGATCGGTGCATTGCCAGTGGACCTTGTTTCCTTTTATCGGTGTCAGGCGATAGAACCTGCCGTATTGGAATGTCCTGCGGTGCTGCTTGTAAAAAGCTATCTGGCTCCTGATCTCGCGTCTTTCGACCGGGGACAGGTATTTCAGGTCCAGCTCATAGCCCAGGCATCCGAAACAGGCGACATTGAAACGGGTCGTAAGCGGAGTGTCCCGCAGGGTCTGCTGATGCGGGGCGGATGATACATGGGCGCCCATGGTGGAAAGAGGATAGAGGTATGACAGGCCTCCCTGTATTTTCAGCCTCTCTGCAGGGTCTGTATTGTCAGATGACCATATCTGGGGGGAATAGCAAAGCATCCCGGGGTCGAACCGGTTCCCGCCGCTGGAGCAGCTTTCCAGAAGTATATGGGGGCGGGGCCTGAAGATCCTTCCGAGGATATCATAAAGACCCAGTATATATCTGTGGAAGAATTCTCCCTGGTTTTGCAGAAGCGGGGAGAAGGCATCGCTGATATGGCGGTTCATATCCCACTTTACATATGAAATGCCCGCTTCATCCAGGATGCTCCCTACTGAATTTACTATGTGATCTCTCACGGCCGGGTTACAGAGATCCAACACCAGCTGGCTGCGGCCCATTGTCGGTTTCTTTCCGGGAGTTGCAACGGCATATTCCGGGTGATTCCTGTAGAGGTCGCTGTCGGGATTGACCATTTCGGGCTCGAACCAGAGCCCGAAGTCCATACCGAGCCTGCGTATCTTATCGGCAAAGTGTGCCATGCCCCGGGGCAGCTTTTTTCGGTTTACGGTATAGTCGCCAAGACCGGCATTATCATTGTCGCGTTTTCCGAACCAGCCGTCGTCAAGGACAAAAAGCTCGACACCCAGGCGCCTGGCTCTTCGCGCCAGTCTCAGCAGCCTGCCCTGGGTGAACTTAAAAAAATAGGCTTCCCAGTTGTTTATCAATACGGGTCGCTCTTTGTTTTTCCAATCGCCCCTTATGATATGATTGTTTATGAAATCATGAAAGTTGTGGCTCAGACCGTTATAACCATCCTTGCTGAAGGTCATGATTGCTTCGGGTGTATGGAACTGCTCACCCATTTTAAGTGTCCATTCAAAGCAGTGGGGATTTATACCCTGCATTACCCTGACTACGTCATGGTTGCTCAGTTCTGCAGCGCCATAATGGTTTCCGCTATATACCAGGTTGAATCCATATACATTCCCGTGCTCTTCAGTCGTTCCCTGTTCTGCCAGCAGGAAGCCGGGGTTGTGACGGTTGCTGCTGGCGCCGGTTGTGGAGGAGTTGATGTACAGGCCATACGCCAGCGGCCTTTCATGCCGGTGGGCCTCCTTTATCCAGCCTCCGTCAAAGGTTACAAGCCGGAAGCCGCGGTTTGGAAGGTCTGTCATCATGCTCATCAGCCGTCGTATGACCAGAGGCTTGTTGCTATTGTTTTGCAAAACGGCTCTGCGAGTTATTACATTGGTTTTTTCGTAGACCGTGTAATAAAGCAGCAGCCTGCAGCTGTTGGATTCATCCTCCAGTGTCAGCTCCAGGGTTTGACATTCATTATCCTGGCCGTATGCCGTTGGCAATATATCCATCGGCACGTATCCAGGCAATATATTGTGGGATTTGTACAGGAAATCACAGGTGAAGGTGCCATCCGGCATTTTTATCTCCGCAGGAGAGTGGCGGTAGTCGCCCCGGCCGATCCCGGACCACTCAAGGCACATGTTGTCCAGACAGTAATTCGGGTCGGATTCATCGTAGGAAACGCTGCTGCCTGTCATTGCAGTACGTTTCAGTACAAGCCCCTCCACCGGCTGATCGCTGAGCCTTGCACCGTAGTGGATGTGCTCAAGGTGCCTGAAGGATGTTACACGGAACCAATAGGAAGTGTCCTGGGTTGTCAGTCTGAAAACACCGTCAGAATATCCGATCATATCCATATCCTTTCTATACTGTGGTATCGTACCATCCATGCAGGACGATCCATAAGCAAGGCCTTATGTGTCTAACCAAGTATTATAGCTTCATAAGGACTCAAGCTGCCATCAAAGGCTTCTCTGTCATAATTCGACAAGAAAACAGTGCCGTTGTATCCGGTCACCTGCCGCCGGTTTGAAAAATTCAGCAGTATGGTCATTGACCGGCCGTCAAGCTCACGCTTGTATATGAACAGCTCTTTGCTTATTTTCAACGGAATGAAGGAGCCGTATATCAGCAGCCTTTCATTTTTCCTCAGAGCAATAGCCTTTCTATAGTAGCTTCGAATAGAGTCGGGATCATTTATCTGGGAGGCCATATTTATTCTGTCGCAGTTGCCGTTGATCCCAAGCCAGGGCTTTCCTTTCGTAAAGCCGGCATTTGGACTGCTGTCCCATTGTACCGGCGTTCTGGCGTTGTCCCTGGAGGTTGCTTTTATCATCCTCCAGCGCAGCGGGGCGGGGAAGTGAAGGCGCTTTGCCAGACGGTAAATATTATGGGACTCCACATCCCGGATCTGGTCCATCCCTGTGAAATCGAAGTTCGTCATTCCTATTTCCTGCCCCTGATATATGAACGGAGTTCCCCGGAGAGTAAGCAGCAAAGTGCAAAGCAGCTTTGCAGACTGTACATGATATTGTCCATCGCTGCCAAAACGGGAAACGCATCGGGGCTGGTCATGATTTTCAAGATAATTGGCATTCCAGTCAAGGGCGTTCTGCCACTTTGATATGACTTTTGCAAAGCGGCCTGCATGGAACCTTCGCTTGAACCATTTGACAATGTACTGGTCGGTTTCCATATGCTCGAAGGAGAATATCATATCCAGCTCCCGCCGGCCTTCGCCGCACAACATATTACCGGTTTCAGGGGTGACAAATACTGTTTCGCCCACAGTGAAGCAGTCGTATTTATCGAGGACATCACGCCGGAGCTCCTGCAGTATCTTGTGCGTACCCTCCTGTGATATGTAATGCTCGCTGCCGGTCAATACCAGCTTCTTTTTTCCGTTATCAAGACTTGATTTGTAAAGGACATTTATGACATCGCAGCGGAAACCGGCAATGCCCTTATCCAGCCAGAAGCGCATGATGCCTTTTATCTCTTCCATTACCCTGGGATTGCGCCAGTTCAGGTCCGGCTGCTGTTTGGCGAACAGGTGCAGATAATATTCTCCGCTTTTTTCATCGTACTCCCAGCAATCCTCACCGAAAAAGCTGGTCCAGTTGTTCGGAGGCCTGCCGTTCACACCGGGACGCCAGATGTAATAGTCACGATACGGGCTTTCTTTGTCGCGGCTTTTGACGAACCATTGGTGTTTGTCAGAGGTGTGATTTATGACAAGATCCATTATGATCCTGATGTCTCTTTTTCCCGCTTCGGCTATGAGCTGCTCCATGTCTGCCATTGTGCCGAATTCAGGGTGTATATCACAATAATCGCTGATATCATAACCATTGTCCACATTGGGGGAGGGGTAAACAGGGCTGAGCCATAATATGCCGACTCCGAGGTCCTCAAGAGTGTCGAGGCGTGAAATGATGCCTGGTATGTCGCCGATCCCGTCGCCGTTGCTGTCCTGAAAGCTGCGGGGATATATCTGATATACTACGCGTTCCTGCCACCATTTTGCCATACAGCACCATCCTTTTCCCATATGATGAGGAGATTCTGTAAAACACTGCGCCCAAATCCATTATAACGTATTTACTCAAAAAGAAAAAATGGTTTTTGTCAATACGCCCATTCTCTTTTCAATAATGACAGACTGAGTTGATCGTCAAATTTTCCGCCGCAACATAATGAGCTGTTATTTGCTTAGCAGTCAGCTGCCGGTGCTCTTGTAATTTTTCAGCCCGAACTTCCAAAAAGCTATAGTAAAGACTGTAAATACCACGACGACTGCTACCGAGTAAATAAAGCCCGCAGGGGACAGGATCCCCGAAAAGAACTGTGTCGGGATTGTAGCCATGATGCCATAGGGGAGAACCAGGTAGAACAGCACTTTAAATGCTCCCTTGAACAGGATGCCCGGTATCCTCATGCACAGCGACAGCAGTCCTTCTTCAAACCGCTCGATGGAGGCCGACTGTATCACAAAAAACGGGAAGGTACGCAGTATCACTTCCATGTCATAATACAGCACCAGCATTATCAGTATAAGAAATATATAGCCGATGACCGTCAGGACAGTAACCCTGGTATCCATTCCTGCGGCCGCATATATTACAATACCTATGCTTGCAAAGACCAGAGGTACGGAACCGATGTCAATATTCTCGAAGGATAGGTGGAACAGTGTATTTACAGGCTTTGTTACGTACAGATCCAGTTCTCCTGACTTTATTTTATGTGGTATCGATATGACACCGAAGAAATACAGCGCCATATTAAGTGCGTTCAACAGCGAAAAGGTACCTATAAAAAACAGCATCTGATGCTTGTTCCAGCCCCCTATACTCCCGACCTGTGAATAGATCGCCGAGAACATGAGGATCTGCATAAGGAAAAGGGAGCCGTCGGCAAAGCACACGCCAAAGAAGGACAAGCGGTATGCCATGTTTCTTTGCAGCTTCATTTTCATCAGCATATACATTATTTTCAGATTTCTCTTTATACTCATATCATCACTCCGTCATTTCTATTCCATTCTGCTTCAAAAACAGTCAAAATCATATTCCCACCCCGTCATATCTGTGGCGCAGTCTCTTGAATGTAAACGAGTTGATGAACCTGAACAACACGATCCACAGTACGAGTATAACGATCCCCTGCAGTGCCTCATCTCCGTTCCTGCCCAGCAAAAGCATTGTGGGCAGATAGGTGACATAATAGAATGGGAAGAGCTTCATTACGCCGATTATGGCCGGTGACAGCAGGGTCAGCGGGATAAGGGAGCCCTTCACGAATTCCGCTATATTGTCCTTTACCAGCATAAAGACCGTGACATCAAGGACTTTGAAGGCCAGTATCCCTATGAAATAGCTGAGCTGTACCATAAAGAGCAGACCGAGCAGGATCAGGACAACAGTCTGGAGGATCATCAGGACATCATTTGTCATGATTAATTCCACCCCGAAAATCAGTACCCATAAAATTGCCGCCAACAAGTTAAAGATGAGCAGGAATAATGAAACCCCTGCGGTATGTGCAGTGAAGTACCCGAAGATATCCATCGGCTTGATTATATACTTGGAAAATCTGCCGTTCCTGATATCCTCAGCAATGCGCCATCCGGTACCGGTTGCCTGATCCAGCTGTGCGATAAAGCTGCTGATGATGTAATAGGACATCATGGAATTGAGTGTAAAGCCGGCAACAATATCCTGTGTTTCAAAAACAGCGCTCCACAGCACATATGCCAACAGCATTTTTGATACCGTAAGGACGATGTTCATAATGATATCGAACCTGTATGCCAGCTGGCTTTTGAACAGGATTTTTACCGTTTCGATATACTTTCTCATCCCTTATCCTCCTTGCCGGCCGTATCACCGTTCCCATTCCCGTTTGTCCCGTTTCCGGACTTGTAGATACGTTCCACTACGATGCCTATGTCCTCGGCCTCGATTGAAATATCATTTATATCGCATTTGCTCATGATGTCGCCAAGTATGCTTCGAACATCGCTGCGGTGAGCCAGGAATGAAAGCCTGAAAGGATTTTCTTCAGTCGTTTTGATATCAAAGGGAGGTCTGTAGTCTGTCGCATCTGAAAAGGACACTGTTATCGCCTTGTGGGTCTGGAAGCGGTCAAAGAGATGATCCAGGCTGCCGTCGTAGATCTTCAGCCCCTCGTTGATGACTATGCACCTTTTACACAGGCTTTTGATATCATCCATGTAGTGGCTGGTCAGCAATATGGTCGTCCCTATATCCTTGTTGACCTCCCTGAGAAAGCCGCGGATCTGCTTTTGTGCCACCGCGTCAAGGCCTATCGTCGGCTCATCCAGGAACAGGATCTTTGGTGCATGGAGCAGGGCTGCTATTAGCTCCATTTTCATCCTTTCGCCAAGTGAAAGCGTACGGACCGGTACATTCAGGTAATCCTTCACTTCAAACAGTTCTGTGAAATATGTGAGCCTGCTGCGGTACTCACTTTCAGCTATCTCATATATCTCCCTCAGAAGCAGGAAGGTGTCGGCTGCCGAAATGTCCTGGAACAGCTGGCTTTTTTGTCCCATTACGATGGCGAACTGCTTCTTGTAGGAGTTTTTGAGTTCGTTGGGAACGTATCCCAATACATCGATGGTTCCGCCGGTAGGGGAAATGATACCTGCCAGCATCTTCATCAGGGTCGTTTTGCCCGCTCCGTTGGGACCTATCAGCCCTACAAATTCTCCGGCATGTATTTCAAGGTCAAAATCCATTACAGCCGTCTTAATGATCTTCTCACGCTTAAACAGACTCTTGACGCTGCCTTTGAAGCCCTCCTCCTTTTCATACCGGGTGTATTCCTTTTTCAGCTTGCATGTTTGAATCACTTTATCCGGGCCACTGTTCACTTTGTTCGTCCTCCTTTTTCGTCCTGAAGTTCTATCACAAGTGTTGGATCGTGTTTGCGCTCCATTATATGACGGGCTTTCCTGTCCGCAACAGAGTCGAATATGATCGAAAAGTCGTAGTTGTCAGGATATAACTCTTGCGCGGGAACATGGAGCCTGACCCTTTTGTGATTGACAAGAAGCTTTCGTTTTTGTATCTGTACTCCAAGTTCCCCCTTTTCATTTGCTTTTTGATATATGATCCCGATAACCTTTTGGGGATAGACTATCACACTGTCGCCTATGTTGAATCTCATGCAGCGTGGGTTCTCGGGGGCTCGTTTGGTCTCCTGGGGCCTGATCCTTCTTGCAGCATGAGCCTGTGCAGATGCAGAAACGGGATCAGCTGGTGCAAGCTCCGGAGCTGTTGCGGCTTGTCGGTGTGAATCCTCTTCGTATGCTGTTTCTTTGGCAAGCCGCTGTGAATGCTCACCGTATGCCGCTTCTGCTGCTCTTTTCAGCATATGCTGAGGCAGCCCGAGTCTTTTGGCTATATACAGCGCACAGCTTTCTCCCGCTTCTCCTATCTCCAACCTGTATAACGGCATAAGTGTCTGACGGTCAAAGGCCATTCGGGCATTTGTCAGTCCGGGAGTTACAGCGGCGTATTCCTTTACTTCAGGGTAATGGGTAGTGGCAACGAAAATGCATTTTTTCGCAGCAAGCTCCTCCAGAACTGCTACTGCCAGCCCCATGCCCTCTGCCGGGTCGGTGCCTGAACCCAGCTCATCCAGCAGGACCAATGACTGATCATCCGCGGTCTGTAATATCTCTATGATATTTGTCATGTGGGAAGAGAAGGTGGAAAGGTTTTCGGATATACTCTGACCATCTCCGATATCGCACAATACATAGTTGTTCATGGTAAAGCAGCCATCTGCGGCAGGCACATGCAGGCCGCTTTGGGCCATCAGAGACAGAAGACCGATAGTTTTCAGCGCTACCGTTTTGCCCCCTGTATTCGGGCCTGTTATCACAACGCCTCTTGTTTTTCCGCCGATCTCAAAGTCCAAAGGCACTGCTGTGTCGGACTTCAGCAGCGGGTGGCGTCCGCCCGTGATAGATATCCTTCTTTCCAGCCTGACAGGTACCGGAGCCGCGTTCATCGCAAGACTCATTTTCGCTTTGGAAAATATGAAATCAAGTGTCTCCATAGCTTCCCTGTTTATGCTCAGAAACTGGCTGTTTTCCTCGACAAGCGCTGTCAACGCGTAAAGGATGCGCCTGATCTCATTCTCCTCTTCAATATATAGCAGCCCTATTTCCTCCTGCAGCTTCCTTGCAGCCGAAGGCTCTATGAAGTAAGTGCTCCTTGACTGTGAAATATCTATTACAGTCCCGTTCACCCGGTTCTTGTATTCCTTTTTAACGGGCAGTGTATAATGGCCGTTCCTGTTTGATACAAAGCTCTCTGAAAACCAGACTTTATTATTCCTCAGCAGTGAGTCGAGCTTGGCTCTTAACTGTTCACCGGCGTTTGTGATCTTTCTCCTGATGTCGGCCAGCTTGGGAGATGCCCTGTCATCTATCTGATTTCCCCGTATTGCCTGGTTGATCTCATCCTCGAGCTTAGTCAGCTCATATATGGAATTGCCATAGACAGCCACAGCTGCTTCGGATACTTCTGCCTTTTTAAGGTATGATTTCAGCCTTCGGCAGGCTGTCAGAAACAGTGCGATGCCGCCCAGCTGTTCCGGGAGCAGCATGATTCCCTTGCCAAGGGAGGATATTATTTTGTCCAGATCGGTCATGGGGGACAGTGGGGGAGTCCCATACTGTTCAATGATCCTTCTGGCTTGTGATGTCTCATCCAGATGTCTTGATACCTCTGATTCCGACATATAGGGCCCGAGATTTCTGATGCTTTCAGAGACCTTTTCTGAAACCGCATGTCCGGACAGAATATCAAGAATTTTATCGAATTCGAGTTTTTTATACAATGTGTTGGTCATTGTTGTAATTACCTCCTGAAGATACTTGCCGGGACCGCTTTGTGCCCGGCCAAATCAAGCTATTTGTGTCCATGGTTAAATAAAGACCCGCAGCAGGCATACCTCGCCAACAAGGCTTGAATGCTTCCGCGGGCCGACCAGGGGCTTGATCCGGTGTGAAGGAGTGGATATGGCTATTCGAGGGGCCGGCTGGATCACATGCTTTGACAGGGGCGCAATGTAAGCCGCATATGCCGTCAGGACTGAGAAATAAAAAGCCCGGACAGACATAACCTGCCGGACCAATGCATCCATAGTTCCATCAATGACCAATCAAACTCAGTGT
This sequence comes from Clostridiaceae bacterium, assembly GCA_012519745.1. Lineage (GTDB taxonomy): Bacteria > Bacillota > Clostridia > Acetivibrionales > DTU013 > DTU013. The sequence goes on from JAAYPO010000037.1 coordinate 66,425, forward strand.
GGGATATTGAAGCAGTCTATAAAGGTAATGCCTTTTTCAGACACACTAAAAATTGCATTAATGCTGACATCATTAAACAGTAAACAGTATGATATTATTATACAACTGTCTTTCCGTTTCAGTGCATCTGATCAACTATATTCAGTTGAGAACCACCTTAACAGAGCTTACCGACATCAATACCCTTCTTTCCTATAATAAGATATGAATAAAATAACATATCCGGGATCAAAAATCAACAATAAGGATTTCATATAATAATTCTTTCCATTGGCTCACATGTAACGCAGCAGGCTTGAGATTTTCGATATTTTTTTATTGATTCTGATAGGAAATATTAAATTTATCCATTGAATGTTCAAAAACAACATAATATAATATTGTACTGCATAATTTACTAATTTTAGAAGATTATTAGCCAAATTTTTCTCAGGAGTACTGTAATGAGCAATGATATAAGAGATTCTGGTGTGGGTACGATCGGAAGGATCCCCTGGGGTATGCACATGGCATATCTGTTTTCTGAAAGGCAGGAGTACTACAATATCTTATACCCATATCTGAAAGAGGGTCTGCAAAGTAATGAAATGTGTGTCTGGATCTTTGGACCAAATACAAATTACGACAATGAGATGGCATTGATAGCGGAATATGTCGATGATGTCGATTTATACATCGAATCCGGCCAGCTATTGCTGGTATCGTATAAGACATGGTATATGAAAGATGATACCTTTCTGGAGACAAGGGTGATTTTTGAAAGGTTCCATCAGATCGACAAATCTCTTCGAAAGCAATCTGAGGGAAGCGGGATCGGGCTGTCCCTTGTGGAGGCCCTTGTGGAAAAGCACAATGGAACGATATCGGTGATCAGCGAGCCCGGCAAGGGAAGTGAATTTATCGTGGAATTGCCCGTGAGGATACTTGCCTGCTTTGAAAGCGAATCAAACCACGGATACAGAGATTATACCAATAGGCATGTCGAAAGACTCAATGTAGAGTTTTCGGACATCTATATATGATAAAATAATAGAAAGGGCAGGAGCTGAATCTCCTGCCCGATTGCTGCTTTATATCGAATAATCAGGTATTATACCTTGAGTATTGCCGATGAATCACCCTGTGGATCCTTCCCGAATTCATAATCTTTACCCGGGAGAACTGCATTTAGTATAATTCCCACGATAGCCCCGACAGCAAGGCCGGAAAGACTGATGCTTACACTCCCGAAATCGAATGTAATGGCACCGGCTTCGCTTCCATACTTGATACCGATAGAAAGAACCAGTATCAATGCTGCGATTATTATGTTTCTGCCCTTTGTGAAATCGACCCTGTTCTCAACAACATTGCGAACACCTATAGCGGAGATCATACCGTATAATATCAGTGATACACCGCCTATGGTCGCGGCCGGCATGGAGCTCACCAACGAAGCGAACTTGGGCGAAAAAGAGAACAGGATAGCAAAACCTGCAGCGATCCTTATGACTCTCGGATCGTATACCTTCGTCAATGCAAGCACACCTGTGTTTTCTCCATAAGTGGTATTTGCAGGAGCACCAAAGAGCGAAGCTGCGATAGTTGCCAGACCGTCTCCAAGCAGTGTCCTGTGAAGACCCGGATCTTTGATATAGTTTTTGTTAACAGTGGAGCTTATAGCCGAGATATCGCCTATATGCTCAACGATAGTTGCTATAGCTATAGGCATTATTGTAATGATGGAGGTAATGATCAGTGATACATCAGGGGCTTTGAAGATTGCGAAAACAGTATTTTCCATACGGAAAGGAAGCCCAAGCCAGGCTGCTTCCCTGACGGCGGTAAAATCTACATTTCCTGTGATCGCCGCTACCAGATAAGAAGCGACTACACCCAGAAGGATCGGAACGATCTTTATCATACCCTTTCCCCAGATATTGCATACGATGACAGTCAGGATGGCGACCAGAGCTATCCACCAGTTGGCATTACAGTTGCCGATAGCAGAGGAGGAAAGAGTCAGACCGATTGCTATGATAATGGGACCTGTGACGATCGGAGGGAAATAACGCATGACTCTCTTTGCATCAAAAATCTTAAAAAGGAGAGACAGTATCAGGTAGAGAAGACCTGCGCTGGCTACACCAAGACAGGCATAAGGCAGCAACTCGGCTTCACCATTAGGTGCAATGGCCCAGTAGCCTGCAAGGAAAGCAAATGAGGAGCCTAGGAAAGCGGGCACTTTGCCTTTGGATAAAAAATGGAATAAAAGAGTCCCAAGACCTGCAAATAGCAGTGTGGCCGAAACACTCAGCCCGGTAAGTGCCGGAACCAGAACAGTGGCACCGAACATGGCAAACATGTGCTGCAGACCCAGAACGAACATTTTAGCTGTGCCAAGCTCGCGAGCATCATAGATGCCGTTGCTGTCGATAGATGTTTTTGTACTCATGATAACCTCTCCTTCATTAAATTGTTTTAAATAAGAATCTTAACTCTCCAAGCACTAAAATAGCCTTGCCCATGCAGAGATGGACAAGGCTTACTACATAGTATGCCCAAAATTATTCATATCTTGTCGACGTCTCTGCATCGAATTTAAAGATATCTTATTCTTAAAGGATTCTATCACATTATTCGTA